>JAJRXD010000013.1 GCA_024276465.1 Deltaproteobacteria bacterium | reverse complement strand
ACATACTGCTGACCGGGCACAAACATTCAATGGTTCCATGCAGGGACCAGAACAAAGGAGTAAAGAGTTATGAAAGAAGGAACAGTAAAATGGTTTAATGATTCAAAGGGCTTTGGTTTTATTGAGCAGGATGGTGGCTCGGATGTGTTCGTGCACCACTCAGCCATTAAATCTGATGGTTTTAAAACCCTTCAGGAGGGTGCCAGGGTCCAGTTCGACGTAGTCGAAGGCGCCAAAGGACCGGCAGCTGCCAATGTTGTTCAGCTGTAATTAACAGGTTATAAACCAAAAGTTTAAAAAGCCCCGCAGGATGCGGGGCTTTTTTTCACTGAACAGATTACCCTGCAGGGAAATTATTTGCTGGCAATATTTCCTTACGCGCGACCGAATTTGACTTAAGATTTTTTAATGGTGAAAAGATGGGAAGAGTTTTTCATAATACAAAGATGCCAAAGCAAGTGAACGAGAAGACGGAAAAAATATTTGACGGGAAAAAGAAGGCAAAACTGGGCACTGGGACAAAGCCTGCTGTTGTCAATGTACAAACAGAGAAAAGGTTGAAGGAGGTAGCATCCCTGTTTGAGGAAAACGGATGGATACATGAAATTGAATTGAATCCGGATAAGCGGGAAGACATAAGCGATTTAGAAAGACTGTTGCATCCGGCACAGCCAATACGGGCTGAAAAAAAAGTCGGGCGGAATGATCTCTGCCCCTGTGGAAGCGGACAAAAGCACAAAAAATGCTGTGGCAAATAAGGCTTTTTCAAAAAATGAAGATTGCCTGTGCCAGGTCAAACTGACTGATGAAATACCGGGTGAGATCCGGGCAGCACCCCACTGTAAAAAATTCCATGATTAAGCATACCCCGAAATTGCAGGGGGGAGGTATTGCTTCCCCCCGCGAGCAGATCCATACTCAAAGAGACGGCCATTTTTCTAATTCATTGACAAATACTCCAATATCTCTTCTAAGATCCGGGCCTGCAGTTTTTGATAGTTTTTTAAGGCAGTTTTTTATAAGAACCTTCTCGGAGTCGGAAATTGCCATGGAATCTTTATTGAGCATTTTGCGTATGCCCGGCAATAGTCCGACAACGCATTTTCTTACATCCTCTCTTAAGGCATCATTCCTGCTCAGTATTTCGTTTACTTCAGCACCGTATTTATAATAAAGACCAATATAACGTACTGTGTCTTCATTTTTGCCAAGCACAGAATCCCTGAAAGAACGGATCATCTTCAGAGTTCCTTTGTCAAAAACAGCTGAGCCGGCAAGGGGGCACACCCGTGTACTGTTATCATCTGCTGGAACTTTATCGAAATAGCCGCCATCCAGTACCTCAGCTATTAAATTCTTCGAAGCATCCACTATGCCGTCCCAGCCCCAGCTTCCATTGGTGATTTTTACTTTTATACCATTGGGTGTATTGTCAGGATCGTATCTTGGGTCTGATGCATCATCATATATGGTAAAGAGGCTCACATAACAGCCCGCAGGCATCAAAGCAGTGCAGTCCGGATCATCATGTCCGAAATCCCAGCATGGATCTGAAGGGTTTAATGGATTACCTGATGTCGGATAGCAGTATTGTTCAGGACTATCCTGATAGTTTTTCCATGAGTTTTGGTTCGACTCATCATCGATGAGAGGATTTGAATAGACCAGTGCAAGCTCAGACAGATATTTCTGATCCTCGCATGCCTGCGGATCGGGTGTTCCACCTTCCGGACATCCATCAAGAATTTCACCGTACCCGTCATACCGTTGGTCCCATAAAAGGTCTCCGGACTGCCCCATAAAATTGTAGAGAAAATCAATGATGTGAGTGATACTCCATTCAGGAGTGGGATTCAGAACATCCATAATATCCCTGATGGCCTCTCTGGGGGAGTAAACCAGAAGGTCAGGATCATCGTCATCATAGGCGCTCTGGCCTGAAACACGGTAGAATACAATCCTTCTCCCTGAGCTCATCTCCACCTTGCAAAGCTGGATATCCCTGTCAAGAATAGAAATGTCGTCCTCATCAGACTGGTCCTCCAGGTCAGTGACCTCATCATCTGTTAAGGAGTCGGGTTCATAAGACTTTGAAATGACACTGCCATAGTTTGAAGTGAAAGTTGAATCACTCAAAACAGCTTCAACTCCACGGATAAAAGACAGCTTGTTGTTGAAATGAAGATAATCGTTTGCAGAGTCAAAGCACCATGTTTCTTTGGTCGAAATTCCATGATTTGACATAAATACTGCAATGTCATCTGCCCCATCCCCGACAGCCCAGTTAATCTCTTTAACAGTTTTCTCAGCTATCTCTGAAGCATATTCAGCCCTCTGGCCAATTCCACCGACCCACATGTCTTTTGTTACAAGATAATCGTCCGGGGGATCAAGTTCATCAGACCAGACTGGCGGTGCACCAAGCCACCCCTCGCATTTTACCAGTTCCCGGACATCCTTGGTCCCGATATGATACCTTTTATAGTAGTCTTTAAAAGGGTTCATTGATGGCGGGATATCGTCAAAAAGTGTAGGGCTCACTATATTCATCATGGGATGGCCCGGGGCAAAGATCATATCGGTCATCATTGAAAAATCTCCGCCCGTCGTTTCATTTGCCGCCTCTATTGCCTCCATGATCACACGCCAGCCCATGTCGTCGTTCATCGTCTGGGAAAGCTGTATAAAGTGGTCGTTGATAACAATTTTGTCCACCCCGACATTGACGATAAGATCATAAACCGCATCCCACAGGGACTTCCCGTGAATGCTGTTCCCTGGATCTACCCCGTTACAGAAACAGGGATCTATCATATAGGTGACCCGGATGTAATCATCCTTATCTTTGCCAGTTGCCCCGCCTGTAAGCATGGTCTCATAATTGGCCCACAGCCAGTCTCTCACCTGTCCCATCTGACCGGTCACCTCTTCCATGTATACTTCTCTTCCACCCTTTTTACCCCAGCTGGTATAGGCGTCAAAGCCGACAAATTCCCAAAAATCGTGTTCCTCCCAGGCATTAACATTGTTGAGTACAGTAACCCCTTCCTGAAGCCAGTCTGTTCCGGGCGTGATATCATACTCCCACCCAAGCATGTCGGTCCAGCCATTATCAGGATAGTTTGATGCAGTAGAGGATTCGACAACAGGCCCTTCAAGATACGATTCAGATTCAGGCATGCTCCAGGGCCCGTAGCCAAACGATTTATTCCCTCCTCCATCAAAGGTGACGTCCTCATAGCTGTTCATTACATCCCGGGGGAGGAGGTAGAAAGGGACTTCGCCGGTATTGACGGCTTGCTTTTCCGGCGGATAATCAGGGTCCTCTTCAGGATATGGATAGGGCTGTGGCCAGATATAGAGTGAAGTTCCATCCCTGTCACTGTAGTTTACGTAGAGGTCTGTGTAGGAAATGTACCCGACTTCGTCGGCACCGGGAAAATCAGGGTCGACATTAATACCTTCCTCTCCCCATGCATCCATCAGTGTGGGAGTATACGGTGTGCCATCAAAATAATCATTGTCATCAACGATCTCAGACGGATTTTTTACATCCATTAAAATAATCCCCTGGTGATGGGCAAGATCAGGGCCAAAGGAATCTGCCACCTGACCAGGGATAAGAGCACTGTTGTTAACCAGGTTTGCCAGAAAATACTTTATTGAAAAGTATCCGTCAGCCGAATGGTCAAACCCGTCAGTATATTCCTGCCCTTCATCACAGGCTACACACTGTTTTCCATCAGGCCTGGATGGATAGATCTCAGGACCACTGTGGTCTGCCATAACAACGCCTATCTTTACAGCTCCCTCTGCCAATTTTGATCCAATGATCAGGTGAAAAGCAACAGCCATGAATACGATAAACAATCTATGATATTGTATATTTTTCATTTTTGCTCCTCCTTATTAAATTTACTGCCTGTTAGTATTAGTAACATCAAAAAACCAAAGTTTCAAGGCAACTCCTTTCCATATGGATTTAATTTCTGATATTTCAATACATGCCTTCAGGCTTTGCATCAGGGCATGGTTGCGGTGTGATGCAGGTATATCATTAAAGATATGTTGAGGAGCAAAATTAAGAAATCGACACCGTATTGCAATTGCAGGGGCCTGCAATTGCAATACGGTTTTTCATCATGCTATGACCTGCCGGCAAACACTCCCACAATTTTTTGAAAAAGAGATTTTCTCTTTACCGGAGCCTCAGGGGTCTTCTGTTCAACAGCAGGTTTTTCTGCAGCAACTTTGAAGTTCTCACCGTATTTTCTCCTGTAGTAATCCATTCGGCCTTCAGTGGATAATGGTTGCTGGGTACTGTGTTTGCCAATGGATTTCTTATGTGGTTTTTTTTCCTGCCCTGGTTTTTTGTCGTTGGGGTTGTGTTTGTTGAAGTTTGTGGTGTGAGATGTTTTTGTTTTAACAGCAGTTTTTTCAGTTGATGAAACAGCAGGGGAAGATGAGTTTTTCCGCCGGTTTTCCTTAAAGTCGTCTGGCTTCCAGGCAAATGATTTCCCGGCACTTTCGTCCTTTAAGAAAAGGTCTTCAGTAGCCCAGACGACCGGAATTTTCATGTTAATAAATGCCTCTATGGCCTCAAGTTCAAAAACATATCTGTCGCAGGCTAAAGTGATGGCTTTGCCTGATTTTCCTGCCCGGGCAGTACGTCCGATACGGTGAACGTAATTTTCAAACTGTGATGGCACATCATAGTTCACAACCAGCTCCAGATCATTTATATGAAGCCCACGGGCTGCTACGTCAGTGGCTACCAGAAAACGGATCTTACCGGATTTGATTCCCTCGATAATCTTAAAGCGTTTGGTCTGGGGCAGGTCACCCATTAGAAACTCGCAGGGGAATCCGTTATGTTCCAGTCGCTTAGCTACTTTCACCGCTTCATGCTTGGTGTTGGTGAAGATAAGAGCACTTGCCGGTTGTTCTTTTTCCATGATTCCCAGAAGCAACCTCATTTTTTCTTCTCTGGAGACATGGTACAGTTCCTGGGTTATATTCTCGACCGTAACCTGCTTGGGTTCTATTTTAATCTCAGCCGGGTTATTCATATATTCCCATGCAAGCTCTCGAACGCGATAATCAAGTGTCGCGCTGAATAGCATGGTGATACGCTGGTTGGGCGGGGGCATTTTCATGATCATTTTTCGCACGTCCTGCAGGAACCCCATATCAAATAAGCGGTCTGCTTCATCTATGACAAGGATTCCGATCTCATTAAGATGCAGCAAGCCCTGGTGATAAAAATCAAGCAGACGGCCAGGAGTCCCGATAAGAATGGCCGCATTTTTCTCAAGAAGCTTTTTCTGCTTTTCATACCCAATACCTCCGTACAGACATCCTATGGTATAACTGAGGTAACGACCTAACAGTTTGGCTTCAGCCTCTATCTGGACGGCGAGTTCCCGGGTGGGTACAATGATCAGGGCTTTTTGTCTGGCTGATTTTGTTTCATGCAGCATCAGGTGGAAAATTGAAACAAGAAATGAGGCAGTCTTCCCTGTGCCTGTTTGGGACTGGACATATACGTCTTCCCCTCTGAAGGTGTGTGCAAAGGTTTCTTCCTGAACCGGCATACAGTGGGAAAAGCCTGCTTCAATAATCCCCCTTAACAGATTGTCATGCAGTTGCAGTGTTGTAAAATGTGAAGGTATCACTTTTTTATATAGCACCTGCCGGGGGTCGGATTATGAGAGTTTTGTTCTTCAGAATCATTCGAAACCTAATTAAGTTATCCTCATCTTAAATCATCATCAGTGCGACTGTGTTGCAGTTCATGTATTGCAGTTCAAAGAATACAGTAAGTTGCTGTTTTTTACAAGGGCTTTAACACCTCAAATTCAAATAAAATTCTCTGCATGCACTCCAATGCCATGCCCCCTGTCTTCAAGGCCTTTGAAATAATAATCATTGTAAGCAAGGCACGTTTCAATAGGCTCCTTTACCTCCCAGGTAATCCTGGCACTATGGCGGTCGAACAGGTCAGCGTATGCCAAAACCCTGTTTTTGTAGTCATTGTGCTTTTCTAATGTGTCAAGTCTGTGTCCTTCAAGATGAACCATCAGGCTTACATATAATACAGGTTTTTCTGTATCTGTTCCGTCATCCCCTTTGTCTGGGTCACACCCTGAAAATCCTGTGATACAAACAGACAGTGCAGGAACAAAAAAGATAATAAAAAAATAACTTTTTTTAATCATGCCCACTCCTTAAAAATAAATGGCTTGAAAGACAAATATCCGGCCGGGGATTTCTACCATATCTCATCCAGGCATTTCAGACAACAACTTTAGAATTCCGGATATATCCAGGATGTTTCAACCCGGATTTTCAGCCTTATCTGATGAGCCACAACAGGAACTCCCGAAGAAAAAAAATGACAGACATCAGTCAGAAAAAGTCATGATGTTATTTAAGTATTGCCAAGCATTAATATAAATGCTAATCTTTCTGTATCTCCATTATATAATTAGCAATATATTCTGTCCTGGCACTTATTAATTTATGTCCTGAGTCAATGTAAAAAAAAAGCAGGTTCAGAAAAATCTTACAAACAGGACAGTTTGATGATTTAACAGCAAAGCTTTTGATTGTGCACAGGGATATCTGAAATGCCACAACACAAATTAGTTGAAACGAAAAAACCCCAACTGTTTGAAAATATTTTCCCTTATGATCTGCCTCCAAAAATTATCTTTGACAATAAAAAGGTTGATTTGGAAGGCAATGTTTCTGAAAGAAACTTAAGAATAAGTGATACTACTTTCAGAGACGGGCAGCAAGCCAGACCCCCTTATACTGTCAAACAGATAGTTGATCTTTTTAATCTTTTAAATAAAATTTCCGGCCCGAATGGAATCATTGTCAACAGTGAGTTTTTTGTTTACAGCAAGAAAGATAAAGAAGCTGTTATTGCCTGCATGGAACAGGGACACAGGTTTCCTGAAATAACAGGGTGGATTAGAGGAACACGTGAAGACAGTATTCGGCTTAAGTGGCTGGGGGAAGCCGGCATAAAGGAAACAGGTTTATTAACTTCATCCTCTGATTATCATATCTTTTTAAAGCTCAAAAAGGATAGAAAAAAAATATTCAATGAATACGTAACTATGGTTGAAAAAACAATAGAAAAAGGAATAAGACCAAGATGTCATCTGGAGGATTTAACAAGATCTGATATATATGGGTTTGTTGTTCCATTTGTGCAAAAATTAATGGAAATTTCAGATCAGGTTGATGCTTCTTTAAAGATAAAGGTCAGGCTGTGCGATACAATGGGATTTGCTGTGCCGGATGATAAAGTTGCACTTCCCAGGGGCATACCAAAATTAATTCATGTAATAAGATCTGAAACAGGGTTGCCCACTGAGCGGCTGGAGTGGCACGGGCATGATGATTTCAATAAGGTCCATGCAAATGCTGCTTCTGCGTGGTATTATGGTTGTGATATTCTTAACAGCACCTTATGTGGTTTTGGTGAAAGAACAGGTAATCCTCCATTGGAAGCTGCAGTTTTTGAATATATCAGCTTGAAAGGTACAAAAGATGGTATGAATACTGGGGCCATCACTGAAGCAGCAGATTATTTAAGAGACATGGGAGTGACAATACCGCCTAATAAATCCATTGTAGGGCATGAAGCATTTACAACAAGGGCAGGTATTCATGCCAGGGGATTAGACAGAGATGAAAGGATATACAATCCCTTTAACACCAAAACGCTTCTTGACAGAGATCCTGAAATCCTGTTAACAGACAAGTCAGGCCCGGAAGGGGTTATAGCATATGTAAATAATTACCTTAGATCTCAAGGATTTTTAGGAGAGGGTAAAAAAGTTCGTGAAGGAGATGTCCTTCCTTTAATCAAATGGTGGGGCGAAGAATACAACAGGGGCAGAACTACTGCTATCTCGCAAACGGAAATGAAAGATAAAATCAGGAAGCATCTGCCACAGTATCTAAAACCAAAAACCTGACAATGTATAAGGAATTTATTACAGGGAACACCGGAAAGGAATATTATGGAATTTTTTTCTGAAATCAAAGATATAATTGTAAAAGAGCTGGCCGTTGATGAAAAAGAGGTGCTATCTGAAGCCCACCTGCAGGACGACCTTGGCGCTGACTCTGTGGCACTTTTAAACCTGGCAGCTGCCATCAGTGACCAGTATGAAATAGAGATTCTGAGCGATGAGCTTGTGGAACTTGAAAACGTGGATGAACTGGTAAAACTGGTCGAAACAAAGGTCTCTTCAAAGTAGATCACTATTCAGCATGGGAGGAAATTCAAGAATGCAATATTCAAAAATAATCAAGGAACCCATCGAACACTTTTCCGTCAAACCTAATCTTCATGATTATCATATGATGTACAGGGAGTTGAACTGGGATAAGATTTCCCGGGACATGGACTGGTTTGACAGCGAACATATAAACATTGCCAGTGTAATTATCGACTCTCATCTGAAAACAGATCGTCGCGACAAAAAGGCACTGATATGGGAAAACCAGAAAGGAGAACAGGAAGAGTATACTTTTGCAGAACTTGCACGCCTGAGCAACAAGTTTGCCAATATTCTGGTCTCGCAGCTTGGTATCAGGAAAGGGGATCGGGTCTTTTTCTTTCTGGAGCGGGTCCCGGAAATATATATAGGCATTATTGGAACCCTTAAGGCTGGCGGGGTTATTGGACCTCTTTTTTCAGCTTTTGGCCCTGAGGCAGTGAAGGACCGTTTGATAGACAGCAGGGCAGGGGTACTGGTGACCAGCCCTGCCCTGAAAAAGAAAATCTCTGAAATCATACCCGAACTGCCTGATCTTAAAAATATCATCACAGTGCAAAAAGGAAAAGACAAAGCAGATCCTGGCGATATTTCCTATGAAGAAGCCATGGCAGCAGCCTCTGATTCTTTCGATACGGTTAAGACCAAGAAGGAAGATTACGCCATTATGCATTACACCTCAGGCACCACCGGCAAGCCCAAGGGGGCTGTTCATGTGCATGGAGCTGTCCTGGGACACTATGCAACAGCAAAATATGTTCTTGACCTTCAGCCACAAGACATATACTGGTGCACAGCAGACCCGGGGTGGGTCACAGGGACATCTTATGGGATGTTCGGCCCCTGGTCCAATGGCATCACCCAGGTAGTATATGACGGCGCGTTTAGTGCAAAACGCTGGTACAGCTTTATTGAACGCCGGAAAGTCACGGTCTGGTACACAGCGCCAACTGCTATCAGAATGCTCATGAAAGCCGGGGATGATCTGCCGGGGCAATACAATCTCAAGTCACTGCGCTACACATGCAGCGTTGGAGAACCGCTCAATCCTGAAGCAGTGGTTTGGGGAAAGAAGGTTTTTGACAAGCCTTTTCACGACAACTGGTGGCAGACAGAAACAGGGGCCATCATGATCGCCAATTATCCTGTCCAGGATATTAAGCCCGGCTCCATGGGAAGGCCGTTCCCGGGAATCAGGGCAGGGGTGCTGGATGATGATTTCAATGAGCTCCCGCATGGCAAAGAGGGCAACCTGGCACTAAGGCCTGGATGGCCGTCCATGTTCAGAACTTACTGGGAAAAAGAGGAAATGTATCAATCCAAGTTCAAAAACGGGTGGTATATCACCGGAGACAAAGCTAAAAAAGACGAGGAAGGGTACTTTTGGTTCGTAAGTCGTGCAGATGATGTTATCAACACTGCCGGACACCTGGTTGGCCCCTTTGAGGTTGAGTCTGTCCTTATCGAACATCCGGCAGTAGCCGAAGCAGGTGTTATTGGCAAGCCGGATCCAATCGCCATGGAAGTGGTCAAAGCCTTTGTTTCATTGAAAGAAAACTGCGAGCCATCAGAAAAACTGAAGCACGACATCCAGAAATTCGTTATGAAGAGACTCTCCAGTGCTGCTGCTCCCAGAGAGATCGAATTTATCGCCTCACTTCCAAAAACACGAAGCGGCAAGATCATGCGGCGATTGCTGAAGGCTAAAGAACTGGGCCAGCCATTAGGGGATACCTCGACCCTTGAAGAAGATTGAAAAACCAGCAGTACCTCAAAATTGATAAAGTCTGCTTCATGCTTCGTTTTCCTTTCCGCCATGTTTTATCACTGTTCCCTCTGACATAAATATTACGTCTTCACAAATATTGGTAGTAAGGTCTGCAATCCGCTCCAGGTTTTCCGCAATACGCAAAATATGAATACATTCTCCAATAATTGAGGAGTTTGCACTCATAAATGTTATGAGCTCCCGCAGTATCTGATCTCTCAGTGCGTCAATGACAGAATCCCTTTCACAGACATCTCTGGCTAATTCCCGGTCCTCATTAATAAAAGAATTTATGCTGTCGCTGAGCATCTTTTTTAATGTTTCATTCATTCTGGGAATATCAATAAAAGGTTTTATGAAGGGAGTTTTTATGATTTCATAAGAACTTTCCGCAATATTCACTCCATGGTCCCCCATCCTTTCCAGTGCATTATTCATATTGTAGATCATAAGAATGGTTCGCAGATCTTTTGCTCTGGGCTGGAATTGAGCAATAAGGTTTATGCAGATTTCATCTATTTCCAGCTCAAATTCGTTTGCATACGGCTCATTTACTTTTATTACCTCATCAAGAAGCTCTTTGTCTTTATTTATAAGGCCCTTTATGCTTTTGTCTATCATCTGCTCAATGAGAGAGGAAAACTGTATGACCTGTGCTTTCAGGTCATTAATCTTTTCTTGTAGCATTGTTTTATCTCTTCCTAATTAAATTTGACGATTTCATCAATTCTATCCAAACTTTCCTGACAGATATTCCTCTGTCCTTTTATCCTCCGGAACAGTGAAGAGTTTTTCCGTGAGCCCGAACTCAACCATGTTGCCAAGATACATAAATGCCGTAAAGTCAGAAACCCTTGCTGCCTGAGCAATATTGTGTGTAACAAGAAGGATTGTTATGTTGTTTTTTAATTCAGTTAGAAGTTCTTCTATATGTGAGGTTGCCTTGGGATCCAGGGCTGAGGTTGGCTCATCCATGAGAAGTATGTCAGGGTTCATGGCAAGGGCCCTTGCAATACAAAGCCTTTGCTGCTGCCCGCCTGAAAGAAAAGAGCCTTTTTTATAAAGTCTGTCCTTTACCTCATTCCACAAAGCTGATTTTTTAAGAGAATCCTCAACAATTCTGTTTTTCTCATCCCTCTTGAGACTGATACCGTTTAATTTATATCCTGCAATTACATTATCATATATACTCATGGTGGGAAATGGATTCGGCTTTTGAAACACCATGCCTATTTTTTTCCTTACAAGAATAGGATTCATCCTGTAAATGTCTTTATTGTGGAGTAAAATACTTCCGCTGACTCCAGCCTCAGGAATAAGCTCATGCATTCGGTTAATACATCTCAGCAAAGTAGTTTTGCCGCATCCGGATGGTCCCATAAGGGCTGTTACTTTATTGTGCGCAACCTTCATGCTGACATTATTGACCACCTGATTTCCACTGAAGTGTGCGGAAAAATTTGTTACTTTTAAAACCTGACTTTCCATCTGTTTGTTATCACCTTTGTAACTATGTTCAATCCCAGAACAAGCACTACCAGCACAAAAGAGGCGCCCCAGGCCATGGCATGCCACAGGGGATAGGGGCTTGTAGCGTAATTGAATATTAACATGGGCAGGGAATCTACGGGCTTGAATATGTTAATGTTCATGAATGGATTGCCAAATGCCGTAAAAAGAAGTGGTGCTGTTTCACCTGCAATGCGTGCAATGCCAAGCAGTACGCCGGTAAGGATTCCCGTAAGGCCGGCTGGAACAATAACTTTTATAATTGTTCTGCTGTATGGCACACCAAGAGCCAGGGATGCTTCCCTCAGGTTTTCAGGGATAAGTTTTAAGGTTTCTTCTGTTGCCCTGACAATGACCGGAAGCATCATGATTGCCAGTGCTACCCCGCCTGACAATGCAGAAAAAGTGCCCATGCTTAAAACAATCCACGAATATGCTATGATTCCTATAACAATTGACGGGACACCCTGCAATATCTCCATACAAAGCCGAACCGAATATGCTATCCTGCCTTTTTTGTTTTCAGAAAGATAAATGCCCGCACAAACACCCAGAGGCACGGCAAAAACAGTGGCAACAATAACCAGCATGGCTGTTCCGACAACTGCATTTGCAATCCCACCGCCAATATCACCCATGGGTTTTGGCAGAGAGACAAGAAATTCCCAGTTTATTACTGAAATACCGTTTCTGATAATATAATAGATGATTAAAAACAGAGGCACTATCATTGCAAAGGAGAACAAAATTACCACTGCCTGAAACAGTCTGTCTTTTATTATTCTGAATACTAATTTTCCATCCGTCATGCTACTGCCCTGTCACACAATGTTTGAGTAGTTTTGTTTCTGTGATTCAATGGTAACTACCCAGGTGTTCAGGTTAAAGGCTGAAGTAATCCAACAGTCTTCAATCTTCAGTCTATCCACCTGAACAGTTGATTTCGACACACAATAAAGCCGGTTCTTAAGGATATGGTTTTGCAAAGAACTTTCCCCACAGCAGGTTTGAACGGGTTTAAGCATTACACTATTTTCACCTGGATGGTGAAACGTAATGCTTACCTCACAGGCAGACATGGATGTCTGCCGAGAATGAGTGAAAACCTGTTGTGGGGAAAACTCTCACAGGTAAAATCACTCTGTTCAGGTGTTGCCACTACTGCTGCATGCTTGTTCTGTTTATTATATAACGGCCTGTAACAGTTATGATTAAGCTGACCAGCAAAAGAACAAGTCCCACCTCAATAAGACTTGAAACATATACATCGCCTGTAGCCTCTGTAAATTCATTTGCAATAATACTTGCCATGGTATTTGCAGGACTGAAAATATTTTCAGGCATCAGGTTTGAGTTTCCAATCACCATGGTAACTGCCATGGTTTCCCCTATGGCCCTGCCAAGGGACAAAAGAATTCCGGCACATATTCCTGAGCGTGCATAGGGAAATACTACTTTCATTATCATCTCAAACCTGGTGGACCCCAGTGACAGTGCAGCCTCTTTGAGGTCAGAAGGCACCAGACTTATTATATCACTTCCAATGGATGCCGAGTAAGGGACAATCATAACAGCAAGAATCAGGGATGCTGTTAAAATTCCCACACCATAGGGAATAATACCAGCTTTCATTTCAAAGGTTCGCACCAGAGGAACCAGAATAAGCAAAGCCCAGAAACCATATACAACAGATGGAATTCCGGCAAGAAGCTCTACAGCACTTTTAAGAAAAGATGAAAACACGCCCTGCCTGAAGTATTCTCCTGAAAAAAGAGCTATGGCAAGGGAGAACGGAATTGAAATAATCAGAGCTAAAAAAGAGGTTACAAGAGTTCCGACAAGAAATACAAAAGTGCCATATTCCCTGAAAACAGGGTCCCACGTTTTTCCCGTGAGGAATGAAAATCCGGCAGCTTTAATGGATGGAATCGATTCAAGTACAAGAGTAACAAAAATTCCTGCCAGAATTAACAACATAAAAACAGCGGAAACATTGAGTGCTGTCTTAAATACTGAGTCAGACAGAAAAGACGCTCTTATCTGTTCCGGCTGACTTTCTTCTCTCATGCTTGTTTCAGAACCGAGCCTGTTTTTTAAAACTGCTGCTTTCAACATTATAGAATCTTTTTCATTGTTGTCCAAGAACGAGATTGCCACGCTTCGCTCGCAATGACAATGCAAAGCAAAATCAAACAGTTAATGTCATTGCGAGGGAAGTACGACCGAAGCAATCTCAACCTTGAAACACATGCAAAAACAATATGTTAATACCTTGTTTTGGACATTATAGAATCTTTTTATTATTATAGGTTGCAGAGCGTAAAATGGCTTCACCTTTTTCTGCCACCCTTTTTGGAAGCGGCGCATAGTGAAGAGGCTCGGCAAGCTGCTGGCCCTCATGTAAAACCCACCAGAGCATGTTCAGCAGTGTTTCTGCCTTTTCTTTGCTTCTGCCCTTATAGTTTTGTTCCTTGTAAATTATCAGCCATGTAAAACCACTGATCGGGTATCCATCTGTTGCCCCTGTATCAGTAATAGTTACACGGGTATCATCCGGCATCGCAACCTCTGCAGCAAGGCTGACCGATTCAATTGAAGGCTTCACAAAGACACCTGACCTGTTTTTTATATCAGCATACGGCATGTTATTGCTCATGGCATATATAAGTTCAACATATCCTATTGATCCAGGAATCTGTTTTACAAGCCCGGCAACCCCGGAATTTCCCTTTGCTCCAAGCCCTGCAGGCCAGTTAAGGGATTTTCCGGTCCCGGCCTTTTCCTTCCACTCAGAACTTACCTTGCTCAGGTAATCAGTGAATATAAATGTAGTTCCACTGCCATCGGACCGGTGGACAACAACAATGTTCATGTCAGGAAGTTTTAATTGTGGATTGATACTGTTGATCCGTTTGTTGTTCCATTTAGTGATTTTTCCAAGAAAAATATCTGCTATTATATCAGGGGTCAGTCTTAAAGAAAGGTTTCCCGGAATATTGTAGGTCACTACAACAGCACCAAGACAGGTCGGGATATGGAGGATGGGTGAGGATGCGTTTTCCATATCTTTTTCTTTCATAAATGCATCTGTTCCGCCAAAATCCACAGTCTTTTTTGTAAGTTGTCTAATTCCACCTCCTGAGCCAATTGCCTGGTAGTTGATTTTAACCCCCTTCTCTTTATGATATGTGTCAAATAATTTCGAATAAAACGGATACGGAAATGTTGCCCCAGCCCCTATCAGTTCACTTCCCATGGCCTGTGCATTAAAACCAGCTAAAATAATCAAGATATAAAAAAAGATTGATCTTTTCATAAGTTTACCTTCCGTGTTTGTAATTAATTAAATTAAATTTCCATTTTAAGCACCATGGCTTAGTTGTATTAATTAGGTTAGTTCTGTTAACCCCTGATAAGGGTTTTGTTAATTTTGGGTTAATTTAGGGACAGGAGAAAAAATGTTGTTTATGTAGTGAAACCTTTTCCTGTATTTTTTGAGTCAATATCAATAGGTTACATTCTGCAGTTTGTTTGTTTTTCCTTCCTCAGGTTGATGTTGACAGGTGCGAAAAACCGGAAGGAAACAAGTTAGTAGATTTATTACTTATTATTTTTCTTGACATTAAATCAAGCTTATGCTATATTTAGCAATAAGTAGGGCTAATACTGACATTGTTGTGGTATTAATTTAATGACAAGCACTTTTTTAAAAACAGTTGCCAGCATTCAGGCAGGATATCAGGCAAAAGCCAGCATTAAGGAAAATGTAAAAGGTACGCATTATCTTATTCAAACCAAAGATTTCGATTGTCTTCATTGTTTAATGCCGGATAATCTTACTGCATTTTTCCCTGAGCGAAAGCCTGAAATTTATTCTGTTTGCAAAGGCGATATACTTTTTCAGGCTCGTGGAATAGCTCATTTTGCCGGTTATATTGAAGCTGATTTGAAGAACACACTTGCTTCAGGTTCTTTCTATATCCTTCGCGTGAAAGGGAATGAGATTATTCCACAATATCTGGCTTGGTGGCTGAATCAGTCAAAAGCGCAAGCCTGGCTGAGGGCACAGGCCCGGGGAACGGGGATCTCATTTGTCTCCAAGCACACGCTTTCCCGTCTGCAAGTCATGATTCCGCCGGTTTCCATTCAGAAAAAAATTGTGCTAAGCGTAGCGCTTGCCAGTCGCGAACAATTCCTTCTGGAAAGGCTTGCGCAGACGCGATCACGTCTTGTCAAGGCTGCCTGCTTAAATGCAATTCAAGAACAGGAGAGATAAAAAATGAGTCCTCACGTTTCCCAAAAAGAAATCAATGATGTTGTCTGGCGGGCCTGCGACACCTTCAGGGGCGCAGTCGATCCGTCGGAATACAAGAATTACATCCTTACCATGCTCTTCATCAAGTACATGAGCGACCTGTGGAAGGACAAAAGAGCCGAATACGAGAAAAAATATAATGGTGATGCTGCCCGAGTGGAAAGAGCACTGGCCCGGGAACGCTTTGTGGTGCCTCCGGAATCAAACTTTAATTCCCTCTACAGCAGACGCGACGAGCCCAATATCGGTGAGATCATCAATATTGCCCTTGAAAAAATCGAGGATGCCAACAAGTCGAAACTCGAAAATGTTTTTCGCAATATTGATTTCAACAGCGAACCTGCCTTGGGTCAGACCAAGGAGCGCAACCGCCGCCTGAAGAATCTTCTGGAGGACTTTGCCGATGAGCGTCTTGATTTGCGCCCCTCACGCATTGGGAATCGTGACGTAATCGGTGACGTGTATGAATACCTGATTTCCCGTTTTGCGGCCGGGGCCGGGAAAAAAGCCGGCGAGTTCTACACTCCAGCCGAAGTTTCCACGCTGCTTGCCAAATTGCTTAATCCCAAAGACGGAGACCGTATCTGTGACCCGGCCTGCGGGTCAGGATCGCTTCTCATCAAAGTCGGTCAGGAAGTCGGGAGTCCGAATTTTGCCCTGTCCGGCCAGGAGTCCAACGGTTCCACCTGGTCCCTGTGCCGAATGAACATGTTTTTGCATTCAATGGATTCTGCCCGCATTGAATGGTGCGACACCATCAACAACCCCAGGCTGATAGAGAACGACGAACTGATGCGCTTCAATGTCGTGGTTGCCAATCCGCCGTTTTCTCTGGATAAGTGGGGCCAGGAAAATGCAAGTCACGACCGGTTCAACCGCTTCTGGCGCGGGGTCCCGCCAAAAAGCCGGGGCGATTACGCTTTTATCAGCCACATGGTTGAAATTACCCTGGAGGGTGAAGGCAAGGTGGGCGTCATTGTGCCTCACGGGGTTCTGTTTCGTGGTGGAGCGGAAGGCGTTATCCGGAAGGCGTTCATTGAGGACAATATCCTTGAAGCGGTTATTGGTCTACCCGCCCAGCTTTTCTACGGCACCGGGATACCGGCGGCCATTCTTGTTTTCAACAAGGGCAGGAAACCCTGGAAAACGGCAAAGAACAAACGTGATAAGCATGTTCTTTTTATAGACGCCAGCCGCGAGTTTAAAGACGAGAAAAAGCAGAACCGCCTGCGGGATGAAGATATCGAAAAGATCATCTCTACGTTCCGCAAATTCGAGGAAGTAGAAAAATACTCCCACCTGGCAACGCTGGAAGAGATTCAGGAAGCCGAATTCAATCTGAATATCCCCCGCTATGTGGATACCTTTGAGGAAGAAGAGGACATCGACATTTCTGCCGTTCAAAAGGAAATTGAAGAGATCGAGACGGAGCTTGCAAGTACTCAGAAAAAACTCGGCGGTTATTTAAAGGAACTGGGTCTATGAGCAAATCGAACCCTGTTCTGTCAAGTTCTGCAGACAACTCCTTCCGTATTCTTTCCGTTGACGGTGGTGGATTTCGTGGCGTCTATGCCGCCCATATTCTTGCCCGGATTGAGCAAGAATACGACTTGGATTTGCGAAATCATTTTCAATTGATTGCAGGTACGAGTACCGGTTCAATAGTTGCGGCAGGACTTGCGTGCGAAATGCGCGCGTGTGACATCGTGGAATTCTACGAAGAACACGGTGCTCAGATATTTCCTCGCCGGTTTATGCCACGCTTTGGTTTTATTAGGAGTCGATACAGAAACCAATACCTTCGTGACATTCTGCAGGAGGTTTTTGCTGACCGCCGACTTGGGCAAGTAACAACGCCACTCATTATTCCGGCAACTGACATCGGGAACGGATGTGTTCATGTGTTCAAGTCGGGCTATGATAAAGGGTTTGTCCGTGACCGCAACGTTCTTATCCGAGATGCCGTTATGGCATCCTGCTCAGCCCCCACCTATTTCGATCCTCAAAATGTAGGTGAGTACCTTCTGGCCGATGGGGGGTTGTGGGCAAACAGTCCTTCACTTGTTGCAGTAATTGACGCCAAAAAGCGGCTTGGCAAGGACCTTGACTCCCTTAAGGTGTTTACCCTCGGCACAGGAGTTAGCCGTAGCTTTTATCCACAGAAGCGGCCATGGTGGAAGCGATATCAGGGCTGGGGATTTGCAACACGCTGGCAGCATGGAAAGTTCATTTCAATGCTGCTAAATCTTCAATCTGAAACAGCCAACAACATGACAGGTCTTCTCCTGAGACCAGAGCAGATTTTAAGACTCAATTTTGACTCAGACTCTGCGCTTCCTTTGGACGATCCGGCTGACCTGCGCGATTTGAAGTCTCGTGCTGATAGGGATTTCTCGCATAAGGCGGAAATGATCAAGACTTTTTTGGACCTCAACAACGGAGGTATGTGATGACACAGGAACGACATAATGAACTCAGGCAGTTGTTTCAGGAATTGGCGGAATCACTGGATATCTCCGATGCACAGTACGAAGCGGCTGTAAAGCATTACGAGGCGGTTGGTGACTGGCTGAATAAGGATGATTCGCCCATAGCTGAGTATGATCCCCAAATCTATCCACAAGGTTCATTTCGTCTGGGCACGATGATCAAACCTGTAAACGATAAGGACGAATATGACATCGACCTCGTTTGTGAATTGAAGGCTCTAAGAAAAGAAAACGTCACCCAGAAGCAACTTAAGGATATGGTCGGGGACCGCCTGAAGGAAAATGAACGGTATCGCAAGATGCTCAAAGAGGGCAAACGCTGCTGGACACTGCAATATGCCGACTCAGCCCGTTTCCACATGGACATTCTGCCGGCAATTCCCGATGACGATATCAACGGAATAGCCCGTGAGATCGGTGCGAACCTTGCCCAAAGCGCAATTCTTATAACCGACCGGGAACTATACAATTGGCAACGGAGTAATCCCGTCGGCTATGCCGAGTGGTTCAAGGAGCGCACGCGCGTGCAGTTTGATGCCAAACGCATGTTGCTGGCCGAATCGCTTCGAGCAAGCATTGAGGATGTCCCGGAATACAAGGTCAAAACCCCGCTGCAACGATCCATCCAGATTCTCAAGCGGCACAGGGACATCATGTTTAAAGACGACTTGGGTAATCGGCCTATTTCAATCATCATTACGACACTTGCCGGTCATGCATACAACAACGAAGCCGATCTTCTTGATGCGCTGCAGAATATCGTCAACAAGATGCCCGGTCTGATTGGACGGGATGAACAGGGTAACGCCCTCGTTGCAAACCCGGTTGATGTGACCGATCATCCCGAGAACTTTGCCGACAAATGGAGGAAACACCCAGAGTTGGAAGTCAAGTTCCGCGAGTGGATACAACAGGTTCGTGTCGATCTGGATGCCGCCCTTCGCGCTGGGGACCTCGATGACATGATCGAGAACCTCAAACCTCGGTTTGGCGACCGCATTGTCAATGAGGCAGATTCAAGGGCCTTTCCAACTCGTTCAAGCTCTGTAAGTGCCGTTGCAGCCGTAGCCCCAAGTATCAGTATTACCAAGCCCAGCAAGCCGTGGGGGCGTGAATCTTGAATAACGGCAAAGAAGCACTGATCCGGCAGCAGTTCGAGGAATTGTCAGGGAAATATTCCTCCGGGCTGAAACTATACGAAGACGCCCCCTGCCGGTGGGTGATTCGGGGGATGCTGTCGTTCTCTGCGACGTTTCAAAAAGTGACAATCACGGACGTATTCTCTATTCTGATCATGCTGCCCCGTGACTACCCGGATTCTCCACCCACGGTTCAGGAGACCGGCGGTCGAATCCCACCAAATTTCCATCAGTATGGTGATCGGACTCTGTGCCTTGGAGCCCCGGTTGAAGTATGGAGGCGATTCAAGGCCGATCCCCGCCTTGTCACCTTTGTGGAAACGCTGGTTGTCGAGTACCTGTATGGATATGCATACTTTGAGAAACATGGCGAAATGCCTTTCGGTGAACTCTCTCATGGGGCAAATGGTATCCGGGAATACTATCAAGACCTGTTTAACACCGATGATGTTCAGATCGTGCTGTCATTATTAAAACTGATGGCCGATGGGACATATCGGGGGCATCACGTTTGTCCCTGCGGTTCCGGGAAGATACTGCGGAGATGTCACGGAGCATCCATGCTTGATTTATTGAAACAGCAGTCCAAAGAACGATTCATCAGGGATGCCACCAATGTTCTTTACAGCCTGAAAGAGAGCGAGATGAAAGATTTTGACTGGAGCCTTCTCCCAAAAGCTCTGAAGAAAGAACTCGATGAGATGGCACGCGAACAGGCCAAGCGGGAGAAATGCGCATGAGCAAGCGGAACGAAAACAGGCTCGGATATAAGGATTCCAAAGTTGGGTGGATACCGGAGGAATGGGAATGTGTGCGGCTTGAGGATGTCGCTGATGTACGTTTCAGCAACGTCGACAAAAAATCACATAAGGGAGAGCAGGCAGTACGCCTGTGCAATTATACGGACGTTTACTACAACGCCCATATTTCAGACGCCATCTCATTCATGTCCGCTACGGCAATGCCACGAGAGATTGAACGCTATTCTCTGCAAAAGGGTGACGTCCTCATTACAAAGGATTCCGAAACAGCCGATGACATTGCTGTTCCTGCTCTCGTAGATCGAGATTTCGCTGAATTACTCAAAAAAGGGCTGATGCAGCAACTGCTCTCCGGCCGGATGCGGTTCCCTGAGTTTGGCAAACCGGTTGAGAAAAGAGGCGAACTGCCGGAGGGGTGGGAAGAGAGGCCCATTGGCAGCATCGCTCACGTTTCCTTCAGCGGCGTGGACAAGAAGACTCATACCGATGAAATACCCGTCAGGCTCTGCAACTACATGGATGTCTATGCGAATGACTATATCACCGTTGACCTGAACTTCATGCCAGCAACGGCTTCGGCTTCCGAGATTGAAAGGTTCTTACTGCGACAGGGTGACGTCATGATTACGAAAGATTCAGAGACACCCGATGATATAGGCATTCCGGCAGTTGTCACAGAGAAATTAGAGAATGTTGTATGCGGTTATCACCTCGCACTCATCCGCCCGAACTCCGTAGAAGTCAACCCCGTTTTTCTGTCAAAGGAATTGGGTAGCGCACGGTCACGAAAGCATTTCACGACACATGCTAATGGAGCCACGCGGTTTGGTCTAACAACATCCGCTGTGATGAAGACCACGGTTCACTTGCCTACCACAGACGAACAAAAACGTATAGCAGGGACTCTTTCCACCTGCGACCGGGAAATTGAATTATTGAAAAAGAAACAGGAGAAATTATTGGAACAAAAGAAGGGCCTGATGCAGAAACTGCTGACAGGGGAAATCAGGGTAGAAATATGATTAAACGGGATTCGGATACAGAATTGGATGTGGGCAACCACAGGGGGTTGCCCCTACGGCGGGAACGAAACCGTCGGTCTATCCGTTTGCGGGGATATGATTATTCGCAATCAGGGGCATATTTTGTGACAATATGCACACAGAATCGGGAATGTATGTTTGGTAAAATTGTGGATGGTGAAATGGTATTGAATGATCCGGGACGGATGGTGAAGAAATGGTATCAGGAATTAGAAAACAAATTCCCGGATATTCGATGTGATGAATATATTGTTATGCCGAATCATTTTCACGGTGTTGTTGTCAATGTAGGGGCAGACCTGCGTGTCTGCCCTGAAACAGACCTGCGTGTCTGCCCTAGTGATGTGCGATCACGGAACAATGGGCAATCACGCAGGATTGCCCCTACAAAACCGCGGGAACACATAGGGGACAACCACGATTCGGACAACCACAAAACGGACGAACACATGGAACCAGGCGAACCCGAACCGGACGCACACGAAACAACGGGCGCACACACAGGTGCGCCCCTACGGGCGGTGGTTCAATGGTTTAAAACCATAACAACCAATGAATATATCCGTGGTGTCAAACAATGCGGTTGGCCACGATTTGACGGCAAATTATGGCAACGCAATTATTGGGAACATATTGTCCGCAATGAAAACGAATTAAACCGCCTTCGCCAATACATCATTGATAATCCGGCCAAATGGGAACACGACCGGGAAAACCCTGCCGTTGTAGGGGCAGACCTGCGTGTCTGCCCTGAAACCGGAAATTAAAGGTGAAAATATGAACCTCCCAATTAACATAAACGACCTTCTCACCGCCCGGACCGTGGAATGGGAACGGCTGGAGTTCAAGGCCGGCTGGAACCCGGAAAAGGTGCTGCACACCATGTGTGCTTTTGCCAATGATTTTCATAACCTTGGCGGTGGATACATCATCATCGGAGTGGAAGAAGATAATGGCCGGCCTGTTTTGCCGCCACAAGGGATGCCAGCCGGGGAACTTGACGCCATCCAGAAAGAAATCGTGGAGTTTGGCTACCGGATGGTGCCTTATTATCACCCGATTATAGCTCCATGTAAAATTGGCGAAAAACACATCCTGGTGCTCTGGGCCATAGGAGGTCAGACCAGGCCCTACAAAGCCCCGGTTTCTCTGGCAAAGGGCAAGAGGGAATTTGCCTACTATATTCGTAAGGGGTCAGTTACTGTTCGAGCCAGGCATCAGGATGAAGTGGAATTAATGAGCCTTGCTGCCACTGTTCCCTTTGACGACCGCATGAACCAGGCTGCCATTTTTGACGATTTGGATCTGGGACTGATGCGTGCCTATCTGAAGCAGGTCAAAAGCGATCTTTTTCCCGAAGCGGCAAAAATGAATTTTGTCCAGCTTTGCCGCCGGATAAACATTGCTGACGGGCCTGACGAAGCAGTGTGGCCCAGGAATGTCGGCCTCATGTTCTTTAACAACAATCCCTCCAAATTTTTCCCTCAAACACAGATTGATGTAGTGCATTTTCCTGAAGGTCCCGGGGCGGACTTTTTCACTGAAAAGATTTTCACTGGGCCGCTCCACGTTATGTTGCAGGATGCACTTGCTCATATCCGCTCGACGGTGATAGAGGAAAAGATCATCAAGCACCCTGACCGTGCAGAAGCCGACCGTTTTTTCAACTATCCGTTTGCCGCCATTGAAGAAGCCCTCTGTAACGCTGTGTATCACCGTTCTTATGAAATCAGGGAGCCTATGGAGGTGCGCATTTTGCCGGATCGTATAACCATTTCCAGCTTTCCTGGGCCTGACCGATCCATCCGGAAAAAAGACATGCAAGAATTCCGTTTTCTGTCCCGTCGATACCGTAACCGCCGGGTCGGGGAGTTCCTCAAGGAGCTTGAAATGACCGAGGGGCGAGGAACCGGCATTCCAAAAATGTTAAGGGCGATTAGGGACAATGGTTCTCCTGCGCCTATATTCCATACGGATGACGAAAGGACTTATTTTCTGGTAGAATTATTTATCCATCCTGTTTTTGCTGAATCTCTGAAATGGCTGCAGGATACACAAGTTGGCACTAAGTCGGCACTAAGTCGGCACCAAGTTGAAATACTCAATAAATGCAAGGGGGAAAGTACATTGCTTGAGCTTATGTCCATTACAGGACGAAAAGATCGCACCAAGTTCAGGCAGCAAGTATTGAATCATCTTATCGAGGCTGCGTTTATTGAAATGACCATTCCTGACAAGCCAACAAGCAGCAAGCAGAAATATCGGCTGACGATAAAGGGACAGCAACTACTTGAACAGGAGAAAAACCGATGAGGGCGCCAGTTTTAAACGAAGACGCCATTTCTCAGCTCCCTGCCCTGCACCTGCTTCAGAATCTGGGATGGCAATATCTGACACCAAAAGAGGCTCTTGACCTTCGGAGCGGCAGGCTGGGGGGCGTACTCCTGGAGGGAATTCTTGCTGACTGGCTGCGGAAAAATAACCGGGTCAGATTCAAGGGAAGAGAGCTGCCGTTTACCGAGGGCAATATCCTGAGCGCCCTGCAGGCACTCAAAGAGATTCCCTTTGACGGACTGGTGCGTACCAATGAGAAAATTTATGACCTGTTGTGCCTGGGCAAAAGCCTGCAGCAGTCAGTGGACGGCGATATCAAGAGTTTTACCCTGCATTATATCGACTGGGAACATCCGGACAACAACATCTTTCATGTCACGGAAGAATTTACCGTTGAGCGGGCCGGCAGTCACCAGACCCGCAGACCGGATATAGTACTCTTTGTAAATGGTATTCCCTTTTGCGTGATCGAATGTAAATCGCCGCACATCAAGGAGTCGCTTGCGCAGGCCATATCCCAGCAGATCCGCAACCAGAAACATGACGAAATTCCTCATCTGTTTATCTATTCTCAGCTCCTTTTGGTGTTGTCAAAGAATGAGGCCAAATACGCAACTACGGGAACGCCTTTGAAATTCTGGTCTGCATGGCGGGAAGACAATATCGAAACTGTAGGGGCGGATGGTCATCCGCCCTTGAAAGAATTGGTAAACATTCCCCTGACTGAAAATCAGGTGGACAGGCTGTTCACTGACAATGAGTGGATGGTACGGGAAAAACCGACCGCTTACGGCACTCTTAAAAGACAGGTGACTGAGCAGGATCGAGCACTTTATGCATTGTGCCGTCCTGAACGGCTCCTTGAATTGACCTATCGCTTTATTCTGTTTGATGCCGGTGTCAAGAAGATCGCACGGTATCAGCAATACTTTGCCGTCAGAAAAATTATGGACCGCATCGGGAATCGCGAACAAAACGGCAGACGGCGGGGCGGCGTGGTCTGGCACACCCAGGGCAGCGGCAAGTCCTTGACCATGGTACTGCTTGCCAAGTCCATCGCCCTGTGCCCTGAAATTACCGACTACAAAATCGTCCTGGTGACCGACCGGGTTGATCTTGATGACCAGATATACAGAACCTTCCACCATTGCGGCAAGGAAGTTGAGCAGGCCGGAACCGGCAAGCACCTGTCGCAGATGCTGAAAGGCAATAAACAGCGCATTGTAACAACGATCATCGACAAATTTGAGGCGGCTGTCGGTCGGCACGTTGTGCGCAACGATGATCCCGATATTTTTGTTCTGATAGATGAAGGCCATCGCGGCCAGTACGGCCCGCGCCATGCCAAAATGCGTCGGGTATTACCGAACGCCTGTTACATCGGTTTCACCGGGACGCCGGTGATGAAGAAGGACAAAAACACGGTCGAAAAATTCGGCGGCCTGATTGATACCTATACCATCGACCGGGCGGTGGCTGATAAGGCGGTTGTTCCCCTTTTATATGAGGGCAGACACGTTGAACAGCACGTAGACTCCAATGGTATCGACGCCTGGTTCGAGCGAATCACAACCAACTTGAGCGATGAACAATCTGCAGACCTGAAAAAAAAATTCGCAACCACTGACCAATTGAACAAGGCGGCGCAGAAGGTTATGGCCATTGCCTGGGATATCAGCGAGCACTTTCGTGACAACTGGCAAGGAACAGGGTTTAAGGGGCAAATGGTGACGCAGGACAAGGCTGCCGCGTTACTCTACAAAAAATATCTGGATGAATTCGCCATGGTGTCATGCGAAGTGCTGATCTCGGGTCCCGACGAACGGGAAGGTGAAGAGGACCTGTATGAAGAAAACAAACTGGCCGTGCATCGGTTCTGGAAAACGATCATCAGCAAATACGGCAGCGAACGGGAGTACAACAAACAGATTATCAATGCCTTCAAAAACGCGGAACATCCCGAAATAATTATTGTGGTAGATAAGTTGCTCGTTGGATTCGACGCGCCCCGAAATACCATTCTTTACCTGATGCGGAAACTGAAGGACCATACCCTGCTGCAAGCCATCGCCAGGGTCAACCGGCTGAGCAATAGCAAAGATTTCGGATATATCATCGATTATCGCGGGGTCCTGGAAAACCTCGACCACGCCCTGGACCTTTACAGCACGTTATCAGAGTTTGATTCCGGAGATATTGAGAATATTCTCACCGATGTGAGTGTGGAGACATCAACACTTCCTCAGAAGCATTCTCTCCTGTGGGATACATTTAAAGAGGTCAAGAACAAGCAGGATGAGGAAGCCTACGAGCTGGCGCTGGCGGATGTGGGGCTGCGGACCAGGTTTTATGAACGTTTATCGGCATTTTCAAAAACGCTTGGTATTGCACTGTCCAGCGTAAAGTTTTTAGAGGAAACCGATCCGGAAAAGTTGAGTCGTTATCGGGCGGACCTGAAGTTTTTCTCCAAGCTGCGCACGGCGGTGAGGAAACGATATGCAGAAGTCGTGGATTTTAGCGAATACGAACCTAAGATTCAAAAACTGCTGGATACGCATGTCGGCACCGGTGAGGTGGAAAAAATCACCTCTCTGGTTAACATCTTTGATGCCGATGCCTTTGCCCGGGAAGTGGAAAAACTGCCGAACGCGGCCGCCAAAGCCGACACAATTGCCCATCGTACAGCCCGAACAATCCATGAGCGCATGCAGGAAGACCCGGCTTTCTATAAACGGTTCTCAGAGCTCCTGATTGCTGCTATCGCGGCTTTCAGGGAAGAACGGATTAAGGCAAATGAGTATCTCAGGAAAGTTACGGAGATTATGAACGCAGTGCGTAACCGTACTGGAGACCGAATTCCGGAAAAACTCAAGAGCCATGATGTTGCCAAGGCCTATTTTGGTTCTCTTAAGGAAATCATCGGGCGATTGGATAACGGCCGGGATGATTTCGAAGATGTTCTTGCCGATGTTGCGCTGGCTATAGATGAAGTCATTGAACGAAACCGTATTGTTAGCTGGGATAGTGATATGGACACACAAAATCGTATGAGGAATGATATCGAAGACCTTCTTTTTGACTTTAAAGACAGAGAAGGTATTGAAATTACGTTTGAGGAGATGGATGCGATAATGGAACAGTGTCTGGATATTGCCAGGATCAGGAAACCGTGACTGGCGTGAAAAGCGAAAAAATAAAAATAAGTTTTGGACGACGACAGTTCGCTGTGGATGTTATGTGGAGCGAGCGCAAACGTCTTTCCATTACAGTGTACCCAGACCTTAAAATCGTGGCAAAAACACCTGCAGGATATGAGCTGGAAGTTGTTCAGCAGCGACTTGTAAAGCGGGCATCATGGATAGCCCGGCAACTTGATTTTTTTGAGCAGTTTCAGTCCTTTCCTATGGAACGAAAATTTGTCTCCGGTGAAACTCATTATTATTTGGGGCGGCAGTATCGTTTGAGAACACGACGTGGCGATACACCACGAGTACGATTGCTCGGTCGTTTTTTTGAAATGCAGTTACCAGATCCAAACAAAAGGGAAAAAGCCAAAGCACTTATGCTTGATTGGTATTCGGAACATGCCAGGGATTTGCTTACAAGAAGACTTGCTTATTACCTGCAAGCCTTTGTGAGGATGGGCGTAACAGAACCGCAAGTGCGCTATCGCCGTATAAAAAAACGATGGGGCAGCTGTTCTGGCAATGGCAACATCATGTTGAACACAGAACTTGTCAAGGCACCTATCCACTGTATTGATTATGTGATTATACATGAACTGTGTCATCTGATCTGTCCGCAACATGACAGGAAATTTTACCAGCTTCTCGGACGAATTCTGCCGGACTGGGAAAAGCGTAAGCAACGCCTGGAAAAAGTCATAATCTGAGAAGCAAAAAAGAATTTCCTTTTTTGTCTTCTTGATTAGGCATTTAAAGGAAGGTTGATAATAAATCTGGTTCCAGCACCAGGTGTGCTTTGAACATCAATTGTTCCGTTGTGCAGGAGCACAATATGTTTGACAATGGAAAGACCAAGGCCTGTGCCACCCAGACTCCTGGACCGGGACTTGTCTGCAACATAAAACCTTTCAAAAATTCTTGACAGATCTTCTTTTCCAATTCCAATACCAGTATCCTTAACGCATATTTGAACACTGTCATCCTCACGTTTCAATGATATCAGTATCCCGCCTTTCTCCGTATATTTGATTGCATTGTCCAAAAGGTTTATAAACGCCTGTTCAAGTTTAAAAGCATCAGCCCTGATAAAAACAGGTTCATCTTCCATCTCAAGTTTCAGGCTGAGATTCTTTTGCTGCAGTG
Organism: Deltaproteobacteria bacterium; assembly: GCA_024276465.1. Lineage (GTDB taxonomy): Bacteria > Desulfobacterota > WTBG01 > CAIYCZ01 > CAIRTM01 > JAJRXD01. Next base: position 89,599 of record JAJRXD010000013.1, on the reverse strand, counting down.
CCTGCTCGCAAATTTTCCCTGTCCGCTTTACAAGTTCTTTGAGGTCTGCTTCTTCCAGATCAAGTGCAGCCTCTTTTTCCAGTTTTGACAGATCCATCAAATCTTTAACTATATTGATAAGCCTGTCTGTATGCCGTTTAATTATCTCCAGATAACGGCGATGGCTTGTGTTGACTACCTCTTCCTCCTCCATGGTTTCCAAAAACCCCTTAATTGCAGTAAGGGGAGTGCGCAGCTCATGGGAAACATTTAAAACCAGATCCTTCTTTATACGCTCCATATTTCTGATCTCTGATATATCAAGGAAAATTATTATGATTTTTTCCTTTGGTTCAATAAATGAGGTGCTGCACAAAAAAGTTCTGCCATTCATGGTCAGTTCTTCTATAGTGTCCTGCCTCCCGTCCGTAACCTTTTTTATAAGGTCTCCAAACTGCGGTTCCCGTAAGACCTCCCAGTAAAATTTCCCCCTAATGTCTCCTGTCTGTGTGATTTTTTTCAGGCTTTCGTTGGTCAGGGCAATTGTTCCATCCCGGTCAAGAACCATAAGGCCTTCGTGCATGGAAGAAATTATATAATTAAATTCTTCCTTTTGAAAGGATACTTCTTCAAAAAGACTTCGTATTTTTTCTGTCATATAATTAAAGCTGTCTGCAAATTCATTCAGCTCATCGTTGTTTTTTAAAAAAACTCTTGTATTGAAATCACCTGATGCAATTCTTTTTGAAGCTTTGCTTAATATATGTATGGGAGCGGTCATTTTCCTTGCAACAATAAATGAAATAACCAGACAAATAAAAGTTGCTGCAGCAGCAATAGAGATAATGCTGTTTTTCAAATCTCCTAACAGAGCGTTAATGTCGTTCAGAAACAGGCTTATACGCAGCACCCAGGAGACTCTGTCTGCCTTTTTAACAGGAATTGCCACATACAGCATCTGCTGCCTGACAGTTGTGCTGAAGCGCATTGAAGAACCCATGCTGCCGTAAATGGCCTGAATTACTTCCGGACGTGTCTTATGGTTTTCCATCTCCGCAGGGTTTTTTTTCGAATCAGCCAACACCACACCATTCACATCTATAACAGTAATGCGGGTGTTAATATCACTGCCGAGGAGTTTTACCAGATTGTCCAGTTCCTTCATGCTGTTGTGTTCCAGCAGTGGGGTTATTTTCAACAAAAGTGTCTTGCCCTGTTTCAGCATTTCACCTGTTAAGGATTTGATATGATAATGTTTTATTATCCGAAACGAAAAAAATGAAATACTGACTGACAGCATACAGATTATTGTAAAATAGCCCGCAAATATTTTAATAAACAGTGATCGCTTCATTCCTCTATTTTATATCCTACGCCCCTTATATTTTTAATCAACCGGGCTGCTTCCCCAAGCTTTTCACGTAAATGTTTTATGTGGACATCAACAGTTCTGTCTATAACAGCCTTTTCCTCCCCCCACAGATAATTTAAAATTTTATCCCTTGTAAACACCCAGCCTTTTCTTGAACAGAGAAGTTCTAAAATTTTAAATTCCGTTGATGTAAGTTCCACCTTTTTCTCCCTTACGCTCACCTCGTATCTTCCTGAATCTATCACCAGGAGATCTCCCACCAGAATTTTCTCTGATTCTTTTTTTCCATTTTTTCTGCGCAGCACAGCCTTAACCCGTGCAACAAGTTCCCTTGGGGAAAAGGGTTTAGTCACATAATCATCCGCGCCCAGTTCAAGACCTAATATTTTATCCACCTCCTCACTTTTAGCAGTAAGCATTATAATGGGGGTGGATGAAAACTCCTCTTTGTTTCTCATGAATTTGCATATTTCCAGTCCGTCTGTATCAGGCAGCATGAGATCAAGAATTACAAGGGCAGGGTCATTTTTCCCTAAGAACTTAAAAAAGCTTTGCCCGTCAGGAAAGCCTTTAACATTAAAACCAGCCTTTGTAAGATGGATTTTAATAAGCTCTACAATATCCGGTTCATCTTCCACTATTGCTATCAGTTTATTCATTAACTACTGCCTGTTTATTTTCAAGATTAAATGGTACAATAATCAGATAATATGCTTACGTATGAAATTAATTGCAATTTTAACAGCCGATACTTTTTATCTGACATCTTGTGAAAGCCTGACAAAACACACTATACTATCAAGAATGTCTTTTGCATCATGTTCAAACCGTTTATTCTGTTCCGCAAACCGACTCAATGCAGGACTTAAAAAATAGTATAACTTCACAAGCTGTCTTCCAGCCGGAGATTTCAGAAGAACACTGTCACGAAAATAACGCAGAAGCATTATCTCTTCTGAAAGGCTCCCTTTATAAACCGTTTCAATAAAACACTGACCCTCGTTCGGTTCTTCAGGATTATCTTCTTCCACAGTAGTAGTCGTTGTGCCTGGAAAAATTCCTGTATCATCATACAATCCTATTTTTACAGCAACAATATCATTTCCCGTATCTTCAGATGTAACAACCCCTGCTGCAACAGGATTTCCGGAACTGTCCACAGCTGCTGCAGTACCCGTTGAAAAATCAACAAGGGCTGCTGTTCCTGGAATTGTTTCCTCGCGTAACAGTTCACCTGTACCCGGATCAAACACACAGACTGCAAAAGCATAGTTCATGGTTTCAGAACATGGTATCTGGCCGACAGCAAACAGGTCTTTTTTTTCATTCAACACCAGTCCTGTGGCTGAGGCAGTAACATATGGAAGGGGTGAGTTTGAAAGCCCGGAAGGCCAGATCTTACTGCCATCGTTTCCATTAAGCTTCATCAGGGCAAATCTATACCCCCCCAGGTCTTTTGTAACACCTGCTGCAAAAATATTATTTTGATCATCAACAACAACTCCTTCAGCACAGTTATATCCGCTCAGATCGCTGCCGAAAAAATCCTTTGCCCATATCTGTTCACCATCTTTACCCCTTAACTTGATAACCGCAAAGCTGTTAATACCACCAGAATAGGCAAGAGTTCCAGCCACTATAATATTTTCCTCATGGTCAAGAACAATATCAGCAGCCCAACTCTTTCGAAGATCCCCGCCCCAGATATCCTTCTGCCATATGGTTCTGCCGGTAGAGCCGTTCAGTTTCATAACCGTGATCCATGAACCACCATAACCATTACCCATCTGACCGGCTGAAATAACATGATTGTCTTTGTCAACAATGACATCAAAAACAGCGTTGTTATTTTCCGAAGGGCTGTCAAAGGTTTCTTCCCACAGAATTTTTCCCGTGCTGCCTTTCAGTTTGACTACGGTATAGTATGAACCAGTGCTTCCGTTTGCCAGATATCCACCAGAAACAACATTATCCTCACTGTCAAGTGTAAGAGCCAGAGCTTTATCATTTGCCTCCTCAGGGTTGCCGTTTAGCAACTGTTTCCAGATTTCACTCCCATCATCACCATTAAGTTTCAATACTGTAAAAGCCTGACCGCTTCCAGACTCGCTGAGAAATCCTGCTGCAAAAACACTGCCTCCAGAATCAGTCACAACAGCTTTAGCCTCATTATCCCCCTGAGCAGAACTTCCCTGTATCAGGTCCTGCCATATAACATCACCCGTATAACCATTAAGCTTTATAACTGTAAAATCCCTGCCTGAACCCGCAGGCTCACTAAATCCTGCAATCAAAATATTGTCGTTTTCATCTATTGCAATACTACTGGCTTCATCATCACTCTTTGAAGCAGAACCGTTTATTACCTGTTTCCACAAAAATTCCGTGTCGACGGCTGTTGTAGTCGTGCCTGTTTCCCCTGGCACTGTAGTAGTGCTGGACTGGGATTCATTGCAGGGTTCGGTCATGGTTCCGCATGTATAGCCATCAGGACAGCACCACCAGAGGTCAAAGCCTGTAACTGAATCATCAGTACATTCAACCGGTTTTTCAGGGTCAAGGCAGTAGTCATTGGCAAGCACACCGGCATCAAAGAAAAACAGCATGAATAGAATGGAACATGCAAACAATACTTTTTCTACTGCAGGATTCTTGATTTTTATATGCATATTACACCAGAGTTAATAACCGGAGTTTATGAATTTTCAGAGCTGAATGAAACTTATTAGCAAGACCATCAATCATACAAAAACTATAAAATTTCTTTTAATTAAGCAAGCTTAAATGTCTCAGGAGTTTTTACGAAACCTCCCGAAAACATGTAATTTCCACATCTTCGTTTTCGTCCCTTAAAAGAGCTTTTGCATTCAGGATTGCCTTTTTCATATCTTCTTCGGGGGTTTTTGAAACCATTCCATGTCCTGGATAGAGGGCTTTGATCTTTCTCGTTTCCAGCAGATTGATTGAATTGATATAATCGCCAAAGCTCCCGGACTCTGCAATATAGGAAAGAGTCCCGCCGGCAAACAGAGTATCGCCGGTAAAAAGAATTTTTTGTGTAATCTCATAAATACAGATCGATCCGGAAGTATGGCCCGGTGTATGTATAACCTCAAGGCGGTAGTTTCCAAGATCAAAACGAAATCTGTCTTCGAGCCAGAGATGAACCTTAAGAGAAGGCCTGTTCAGATCCCCTGATGTGTACATTGTAACATACCTGTCTTCCTCAACAATCTTGTTGGCTGCAAGGCGATGGGCAGCAATCAGTCCAAATTCCTGAAAATAGCGATTTGCCCCAATATGATCAAAGTGCTCATGGGTATTTATTATTATGTCAATATCCCGAACCTTCAAGCCTAAATCCTCGAACATATTGTGTTGAAGTCTGACATAATTTCTGTCCAGCCCAGAGTCAATCAGTACATTTTTGTACTTACCCTTGATAAGATAGCTGTGACTGCCAGTTTCTTCCCCTTTCAGCCAGAAAATATTCGGGTATAATTCGATAACCTGTTTGTTGTCTGCCATTACTTGCTCCCTGCACTTTTTATTGCTGTTTCCATGTCCTTATATATAAGAAACATCTGGTCCAGCCTGTTTTGTTTTAAAAACTTAATTATATTTGGTTTTAAGCAACACAGCTTCATACTACCCCCTGCAAGCATAATTTCCTTCCTGAGAGCATTAAAAATCCCAAGGATGGTTATCAGCTCAAAAGATTCTAAATTTCGCATGTCTATAATAACCTTAATACCTTTTTTCTTGAGGTGGGGAAAAAGCATTTTTTTTGCCATTACAGTTTCATTTTTAACAGTTTTGCCGGATATTTTTATGAGGAGAAAGCTATCATCCTCAACTATTTGATACTTCATATGTTCGCAGATACTCCTTTTGTACAGTCTCAACAAAAATCAGGATAAAACCTGAAAAAAGATACATGCTTGATTCCTCACTCTGTGTAAGGATTTTTATTCACCCACTACTTAGTGGCTGCCCGAAAAGTCCTGATTTTATGCTGTAGGAGCGCCTTCAGGCGCGAAAAACAGAACTGATATCGCGCCTGAAGGCGCTCCTACAGAAAATTATTTTTCGGTTTCCAACCTTAATCAGGGTTTTCGTTCACCCACTACTTACAAATAAATCTACCTGCATCGTATTAATAGTTAATAAAGGTGAAATTAATTTTGTGTTAATAATCCAGATTGACTATTGCCTGTATGGTACAGAATATCACTGATGTGCGCTGCTTTGCAGGTTTTCAAAAATCAATTTCAGGATACTGCGCATGGGTAAATATTGCTTTTCGTGAATTATTAACAGATTATCTCTTTTTTGTTTTTTGCGTTTGTCATGAGAGATAGTATGATATAATATTAAAGTTGATAGAGCTTTATATTTTTATAAAAAATTTGTGCAGGTATTCTGCAAATTTTAAGAAGCAAAAACACAATAGTAGAGCGTTTCATAAATAAAGTGGTATGTCAGGGTGTCATTGACAGGTTCGTATGCAATAAAAAATTACAGAACGTACTACTATGTTAATTATTATTCACCAAAACTGTTTATAAAATGGTCATAAAAAGGCTGAGAGGTTAATGGAAAGGATTTCACCTGCATTAAAAATCTGGATTCCTGCAATAATTCTTATTGCAGGTGTTCTGGTTATTGCCTTTGAAAGCTACAGGATTACCGCAAAGAACACTGCTGAAGCATTTAACACACAACAGCTCTTTCTTGTCAGGGAATCTGCCAGGAGCATTGAAGCACTTGCAAACAACATAGAGACAAGCCTTAAGACTTGTGCTGACCTGCTTGCTTTTTATCCAAAAGAAAGAATACTCAAGTCACTTTTTTCCAATCAGCAAAATATCATTCAGAGTCTTTTTCTAATCAGCAACAGCGGGCAGGCAGTATACAGCTATCCCCAGGAGTTTAGTGCTCTTTCTGAAATTGAACTCAATTTTAATAAAATTCTTTCCAGTGCCCGTGCCGGCAAAGCATCTTTAACCAATCTTATTTTCATTGAACATGAAAATAAACCTGTCCTTTCATTTGTTATGGGCGTGCCTGTTAAAAAGACGACCCAGTGGCTTTTCTGTATCCTGAATTCCAGTGAAATCAAAAATAATTTCATCTATCCAATACGTTCCGGCAGAACAGGATATGCCTGGATGATAGACTGCAACGGGGTTTTGTTTGCCCATCCCAACAAAGACATGGAGGGAAGAAAGGCCATGGATGTTCTGAAAGAACTCTGGCCAAAATATTCCTCGCTGAACCTTGAAGCAATTATAAACAAAGAAATGACCAAAGGTGAGGAGGGCAAAGGTGAATATACCGGCTGGCATCTGGGAGAAAAAAAACTGACCAAAAAGCTTATTGCATATTCACCCATAGATTTTAAAGGCCTGCTGCTGTCAATTGGAGTGTCTGCTCCTTACAATGAAGTAATGGCCCCGCTAATTGAGAGTCTCACTGTTCCTGCCATATTTTTAGCATTATTTATTCTTCTTATTATTGTCAGTGCCTTTCAGATAGTAGTCCAGACAAACAGAAAGAGACTGGTCAATCAGGAACTCACCTGGAGCCAGGAGGTTTTTGACGGTTTGGCAGATGGAATCTCTATTATTGACAGAAATTACCGCGTGCTTATGGTGAATAAAGCCGTATGTGAATGGCAGGGAAAACCCCAGCATTTTTTTAAAGCCAAACCGTGTTACATTGTTTTTCAGCAGCATGAAGGTGTTTGCGAAGGCTGTCCAGCAAAAGAAACTTTCTTAACCGGCAAACCTGCATTCAGAGAAAAGGTCAGCACAGTGTTAGGGGGCAAAAAGTACTATTTCCATCTTGCCACCTTCCCCTTGAAGGATAAAAACGGGGACACGGTCAGGGTTGCAGAATGCGTGAAAGATGTAACTAAAGAGATGGCTCTTCGCTCAGAGATTATTCAGCATGAGCGTAAATCAATGATAGTTAAAATGTCAGCTCAGGTAGCCCATGAAATTCGGAACCCCCTTGGAACGCTTACTTTAAACATTGACCTTTTGGAGGATGAAATCAACAGCTATTCCGGAATCGATATCACCGAGGCAACAGAGCTTGTTTCAACAATCAAATCAGAGCTGGATGGCCTGCATAATATTTTAAAGGAATATCTGGAGTGCACCAGGTTCCCGAAAATAAAACCGGAGATACAGAATATCAATACAATCCTGAAAAACCTTTTTGGTTTTATTGAAGAAGAACTGCGAAGAAAAAAAATTGTCTTTAAGACGAATTATGAAAAAAATCTGCCATTGACAAACGTGGATCAGGACCTGATTCGTGGGGCTTTTCTCAATATTATCAGAAACTCTGTAGAGGCAATGGAAACAGGTGGCTTCATTGAAGTTACAACACGTGCAACTGATGGATGGATAGAAATTGTTTTTACAGATACTGGCACTGGAATCCCGGAAGGGCAGACAGAAAAAATATTTGCCCCTTTTTTTACAACAAAGAGTGGCGGGACAGGACTTGGACTGTCCATAACACAGCATGTTGTCACTGAGCATAAAGGAGAAATAGAGTATGAAAGCAATGGACATGGGAATGGAACATGTTTCAAGATAAGAATTCCCATGCATAAAGAAAACGAGGATTTATTTTAACCCGGATTTTGCAGCAGGGATCGTAGCAAGAGGTTTTGCCTCACAGTCCCGATTTCAGCGGGACTGTAAATTCCGGGTTTAAGGAGAAAACATTGAACTTTTCAGATGGCAAAGCAATTTTAGTCGTTGATGACACCCCCGGCATAAGGGATGCAATTTTAAAAATTCTCAACAAAGAAGGCTTTAATGTTTTTACAGCAGGTGACGGTGAGCAAGCGGTTAAAATACTTCAAAAAAATGATATTGCCCTGGTGTTAACAGATTTAAAGATGCCCAAGGTTGACGGCGCTGAACTTTTAAGTATAACGAAAACCATATCACCTGATATTGAGGTGATACTGATCACCGGCTATGGCACAGTTGAAGTTGCAGTGGAGGCTATGAAGGATGGGGCGTTTGACTTTATTCAAAAGCCTTTTAACAAGGCAGTTGTTTTAAAAACTGTGAGAAAGGCTCTGGAAAAACGGTCTCTGGTTCTTGAAAACAAAATTTTGCATGAAAAGCTGAAAAATATCCAGAAGACTGGAAATGTTATAGGCAGGAGCCCGGCAATGAGAAAAGTAATGGACCTTGCAGGTCAGGTTGCCTCAAGCTCTGCTATCATACTGATTACCGGAGAAAGCGGCGTTGGAAAAGAAGTAGTGGCTGTGGATATTCATAATATGAGCCAGCGGAGAGAAAATAAATTTATCAAGGTAAATTGCGCTGCTCTTCCTGAGACTCTTCTGGAGGCAGAACTGTTTGGCTATGAAAAAGGGGCTTTTACCGGTGCTGTAAGCAGAAGAGAGGGCCGTTTTGAACTTGCTGACAGAGGAACTCTATTTCTTGATGAAGTGGGGGACATCAACCCTGCTGTTCAGGTCAAGCTTTTAAGGGTTCTCCAGAGCGGAGAGTTTGAAAGGCTTGGTGGTGGTAAAACTGTTAAATCCGATGTTAGGGTTATTGCTGCTACAAATGCCTCCCTGAAAAAACTGGTGGAGACAAAACAGTTCCGGGAAGACCTTTATTACAGACTAAATGTAATAAACATTGAAATCCCTCCTCTTCGTGAAAGGAAGGAAGACATTATGCTGCTTGCCGATTTTTTTCTTCGAATGTACAGCAGTAAAAATGATAAAAACATTGAAGGTATTTCTAAAGAGACCATGGATCTCCTGACTAAATACAGATGGCCCGGAAATGTCAGGGAACTGGAGAATACAATAGAGCGGGCTGTTGTACTGACACGTGAAACTGTAATTAAACCAACAGACCTGCCGGAGGATATTCTGAATGCAGTTAAAGGTTCTGAAGATATAACAACATCCGGAAGGGTGCTTAATATTCCTGTAGGGAAAGTCCCTCTTAAAGAAATCGAGAAAATGGTCATGGAGGAAACATTGAAGCAGGCAAAAGGAAATAAAAACATTGCTTCAAAAATATTAGGGGTTTCTAAAAGGACTTTATACCGGAAGATGGAAGATGAATAGAATGATATTTTTTGACAAATTGTCCTTTCAGTACCTGGTAAAAGCGTTAAATTGCCAAAATGACAAATTCTATTGTTTTCAATGATAAAAGGAAAGGAGAGCAGTTCATGGGATTATACAAAAAAATAATGTTATTTCAAATGATTAAGGTCTTGTCGTGTTTTTTTGCTTAGATGGCACAGATACTGCATATATATTTCAGCAAATGACAGTGATTAAATTTTAGCTTTTTCATATACGGCAGTCGATCTTAATATAATTTTAAAAACTTAGTAACACCCTCAAATATCCCTTCATAGATACCCTTTGTTATTAAGATCGGCTGTCGGCCCCCCTCTAAAAAAAATACTGCATGTATACAAGGTGTTAAATGAAAATATTACTTGAACTTTACTCCTTCATATGGTATCAAAATATTTTTTTAAAAACAGGTTTTTGCAGTACAAATCTGTTTTTTTATAATAGTTTCATCTTGACAAAACAGTAAAAAGTCAAAATTCAATGGCCGAACAAAAAGCTTCAAATTCAAGGCACAAAAATCCTCAGGGATAAAGTGGGCTAAGCTGTACGTTGCAATGACCAGGGATGCTGCACAACACCAATCACAGATCCAGGCCAGCCAGGGACTTGAACTTTCTGCGAAGCCATCAAGTTTGATTTAAAAGGACCGATTATAACAACAAACAAAAAAAGCAGGGAGGAAAACGTGAATAGCATTGTATGTTTAAAGCAGGTTCCTGATACAGAAGCGCTCATAAGGGTAAAATCCGATGGCTCAGAAGTAGTCCTGGATAATGTTAAGTTTATTATAAACCCCTATGATGAGTTCGGAATTGAAGAAGCATTGTTGCAAAAGGAGAAGTCGGGATCAGGCTCGGTCACACTTGTGTGCCTTGGCCCTCAAAGATGTGTCGAATCCATCAGGACCGGTCTGGCAATGGGTGCGGACAAAGCCGTTCACCTTGATGATTCTGCATTCGAAGGCAGTGATGCTCTGTCTACTGCAAAGTCTCTTGCCGCACAGATAAAATCAATGGAGTATGACATTATTTTTTGTGGGCGTCAGGCAATCGATGATGACCAGGCACAGGTTGGGGTCGCACTGGCTGAGTACTTAAACCTGCCTCATGCAGCACTTGTTACCAAAGTTGAAGTGGCAGACGACAAAAAAAGCATTACAGTAAACAGACAGATTGTGGGTGGCGAGGAAATCATAGAGATGCCTGTTCCCTGTGTAATTACCGCTCAGAAGGGTCTTAATGAGCCAAGATATGCATCACTTCCCGGGATAATGAAGGCAAAGAAAAAAGAGTTGAAACCTGTTAAAGTTGCAGACATAGGACTGGATGCCAATGAGGTTGGAGCCACAGGCTCAAAAACCATATCTCTTAATTATTCATCTCCGCCTGCAAGAACTGCAGCTAAAATTATTGGAGGTGAGTCCCCTGAAGAAAAGGCTAAAAACCTCGCTAAAGCGCTGAGGGAAGAAGCTAAAGCGATCTGATCTGAATGCAGGGATTTTTATTGTTCACACCCAAACAAGTGCATCGCCCTGCTGTGGGAAACATGGCGGGTTGATTGTTTCTGTACTATTTCGGGGCTTTCAAAATTGTTGTTAATGCACAAAAAGGAGACATGAAAGATGGGAAAAGGAATTTTGGTATTTGCAGAGCAGGAAGAAGGTAAAGTCAGGAAGGTTACCTTTGAGATATTGAGTGAAGCAAAAAAAATTGCAGATAAAAAGGGTGAGCAGCTTTGTGCTGTATGTTTAGGTAAAGACATAGCCGGTCTTGGGGATAAGTTTGCACCTTATGGTGCTGATAAAGTTTATCTTGTTGATCATGAAACACTTGGGCAATATACCTCTGATGCATATGCAAAGGCCCTAACAGACCTTATAATAAAAGAGCAGCCCTCAATCGTACTTTTTGGCGCCACTATTAATGGAAAAGACCTTTCTGCCAAGGTTGCCGCACGTGTAAGTGCAGGGCTTGCTTCAGACTGCACTGAAATGAAGCTTGATGACAGTGGAAACTTTTGTGTCAGAAGACCAATATATGCCGGTAAAGTGTTAGCTGATGTCGGTTTTCAGAATACAGATATTATAATGGCATCAATCAGGCCAAATGTTCTGATTGCTTCAGAGCCAGACACATCAAAAACTGCTGAAATTGAAAGTATAATTCCGGAAATTTCAGCAGACAACATAAAGGTAAAAGTGCTGGAAGTTGTTAAAGCAAGCGCAGGCAAAGTTGATCTCACTGAAGCCGAAATAATTGTATCTGGTGGCAGGGGAATGAAAGGCCCGGAAAATTATAAAATGCTTGATGAACTTGCTGAAGTTATCGGTGCTACTGTAGGGGCATCCCGTGCTGCTGTGGACGCAGGATGGAAAGATATTTCTGACCAGGTCGGACAGACAGGAAAAGTCGTGTCGCCCAATCTTTATATTGCCTGCGGGATTTCAGGTGCCATCCAGCACTATGCAGGCATGGGCACATCCAAGGTAATAGTTGCCATTAACAAGGATGAGGAGGCCCCTATTTTTTCAAAATGTGATTATGGTGTTGTTGACGACCTTTTCAGGATCATTCCCCCACTTACTGAAGAATTGAAAAAAATGATGGCAGACTGAAAACAATTAAAGGGGTGGTATTAATGGCTGCTCTTTGTTCACAACAAACTCTTAAGACGCAGGGTGTAACCATTACCCTCTGCGTCTTTTTGTTCTGGTTTATAAAAAGTCCTTTAGTCCGGCAGATTTTGAAGCTGCAGTTACATTGTACTGACGGGTTAAGATATTCTTTTTTATATACGAAAAAGAAGCGAAAAAAGATAAAAGCATGCTGCACCCACTTTTTTTATGCTTTTCCTTATAAACATCTCGTGTAAAATCAAGCCGGCTTTTGCTGTGGAAAGTGGGGAAGTAACAACCTTGACAGCCCCATTCTTCACAGCTTCAATTACAGCCTCTGTGTCTTTTTCAGCATAAATAACCGAATAAGTTGTATTTAACTGGCATAACAAATGGCTGTCAGATGAGCCAACCATGGGAAGATGAAGCTTTTCTGCTATGGTTATGGCCTTTTTGTTGAAGTTTATGGTATTTGTGTAAAAATGGGACAGTTCAACAGCATCGAACAAACTCTGCCATTTAATTAAATGCATCCCAAGCGAAAGACTTGCCGGAAAAAAAGGATGGGGTGCAATAAAAAGGTTGTTTTTTTTCTTGATTTTTTTTAAATCATTATAATTTTCAAGACAAAGAACCCTGTCTGTTATGTTGTATGCCAAAATATGTTTCTTTTTGATTGTAAGTTCACTTCCGGGGATGAGAAGAATTCCCCTCTCCCATGCATAATCCTTCAAATAACTACTGTAGGTTATCGTGTCATGGTTGGTTATTGCCAGAACTTCAAAACCCTTCTCCATGGCAGCATCAATGAGCTGGAAAGCATTATAGTCAATTGTTGACTCCTTAATGCAGTCACAGGTGTGGAGATGAAGATCTGCTTTTAAACCTTTATGTTTTTTTTCCATTGTTGTCAGCTTTAACCCGGATTTTGCAGTAAAAACATGCTGTGGCTCAAAACCCCTTGTGCAATTTTTACCGCCTAACACGGGTTTTATTTGAATACGTTGTTTTGATTAATTTGACATTACTTATCGATATTACCATACATTTCTTTAACAGGCAATCACGGGAAAAATATTAAATTATTTTACAGGTATGTTAAAAATAATTATAGAAATACTGTGGTTTTCCGATCTTAAAAAGAGATTATTTTTTAAATCAATAAAATTATCCAAGTCAAATCAATGCATTGGAGTTTTCACAGGATACAGCCCTGTTCTTTGGGTCTGCTTCGTGCTTAATGAGGAAAATAAAAACAACAAGGAGTTAAGAAAATGTTGAAAAACAGGAAAGGGTTTTCGCTTGTTGAGTTGATGGTAGTTATTGCCATAATTGTAATCTTAGGAGCAATCAGCGCTCCCAACATTGTAACCGGTCTTCCAAAGTATCGTGTAAAGAATGCAGCCAGAGATCTGACTTCAAAAATGCGCCACGCTCGATCTGTTGCTGTTAAGGAACAAAGGGATATTACACTTGTTTTTGATACAGCAACTAACAGATACAGTATTGATGGAACCTGGTTCCCTGTTGAACATAACGGAAACATCCGAAGCCTTTCAGAGCGCTATGGCAGCGGGGTAGCATTTGGTTTCGGCAATGCCACTGACAATGTTCCCGGAACAGGAACTGGTGACCCTGTCAGTTTTACCGGTGACAAAGTTGCTTTCAATTCAAGAGGACTCAGCAATAAGCTTGGATATGTGTATTTAACCAATAACCAGGGGGATGCTTATGCTGTGGGCATAAGGAATCTGTCAGGCAGTATTGTGCTGAGACACTGGGGAGGAAGCAGTTGGGAATAAAGCAATTAAAGCCAATTTACGAAAGGATGCTTTAATAAAATGGAAAAAAAGAATGGGTTTACCCTGATTGAGGTAATGATTGCAATGGCAATATTCGGAATTGTAATGACAGGCATTTATCAAACATATTATTTTCAGCAAAAATCATATTTAAAGCAGGAGCAGGTGGTTGAACTCCAGCAGAGCCTCAGGGCAGGGCTCTATTTTCTATCCATAGATATTAAGATGGCTGGCTATGATCCGGATGGGGAGGCAGATGCAACTATTACAACAGCAAATATTGCACGGCTTGACTTCCAGGTAGACGAAAATGCCAGTGGAGCAATTGGTGACGGCCCCAAGGAAACAGTCCAGTATGCACTGACAAATGACAATGATACAGACGGGATTGCAGATGGCTTTCCCTGCAACCTGGGAAGACAGTATAATGGCGCAGGAGGCTTTCAGCCCGTGTGTGACAATGTTGAAGCTCTGGAGTTCTGCTATGTCCTGGACAATGGAACTGCAACATTAGCCCCCCCTGATGCTGATCGAATGTCCCGGATAAGATCTGTTTTTATTTCCATGCTGGTCAGAAGTGCAAACCCTGTAAAGGATTATACGAATAATACAGTTTATACCCAGGCTTCAAATGACAATAACCTTACTCCCGGTTTAACAGACAGACCTCCTGCCTGGGGGCCGTTTAATGATTCATTTAAAAGAAGGCTGACAGTTACAAAAATAAATTGCAGAAATATGGGGACAGTTTCTGCCCCGTAAAAAACATAAATGAAACTATTAAAACTTTACAAAAAACATGTACGGGGAGACAGGCATATGTCAACAATCAAAACCGGGGAATCAGGATTTACAATTCTTGAAGTAGTTATAGCGTTAATGATCCTGGGTGTTGGATTGATGAGCGCTGCTGCCATGCAGACAAGGGCTGTTGAAGGAACAAATTCTGCAAACAGGCTGACCGAGAGAGTTGCTGTTGCCGAGGAGTGGATAGAGGACTTAATGAGCCGGCCCATTCGCACAGGGGAAGGCCTTGTTCCTGACACCCTTTTTACTGATCCTGACATGAATGACGGGACATGGCAGGATGGACCAGCTCCCTGTACATCAAGACCCCTGCAGACACAGTATCGTGCAACTGCTGGTTATCCACTTGAAAACCTTACAACAATAGGGATAACTGTCACTCCCAGCGGGGTTTCAGGAGAGCAAAAGGAGAAAAAAAGGATAACTTTTTCTTATATTCGTTCTACACGGTGGAATTAAGATAACAGTATTGAAAGGAATCACGCATGAAACAAAGAAAAATTGTCGGGGCAAATGAAGAAGGAATGGTGCTGGTGATGTCCATATTTATGCTGGCCCTTCTTTCCATGATTGGTGTTGCATCCATGATGACAAGCACAACCGAGATAGACATTTCTGCAAATGACAAATTCCACAAAATTGCTTTCTACAATACAGAATCAGGAATGACCGTGGGCACAGAGCTTATAGAACTCATGGGCGGTTATGACTCGGTTTCAGACAACTATTTTTATGATGACAACAATATTATTAAAGTAATAGACGGCAGCTTTCTTTTTGAAAAAAAGGATGTCACTGCCAGCACAGGTGACTGGGACAAGGATAACCAGACAGATTCTGTTCATGTTGGGCCTGACATTCAGCTCCTGGCACCATTTAACGCCATTGTTGACGTTGACAAAGTGGCTGTCAGGCCACTTGCCGGTGGGGGTGCGGAATTCGGGTCCGGGGCACAGGGCATTGGTGTTGCCACGCACAGGGTTATTTACAACATAGACTCTGTTGGCGGGCTGCCCGACAGCAGTGCTGTTTTTACAAACCAGGTACTGGGATTCCAGTTTATTCCAAGATTTTAACTGTACGCAGTCTAATTTTATTTCCAGGAGACTCAACCATGGAAAAGAAAACTTTTTACCAGATAATTTCATTCTTAATCTTTGCAGGTGCATGGGGCACATCCCTTCATGCTCTTGAGCCTATAATAGATGACTACACGAGCTATCCTATCTTTCAGACAAATGCCGCTACTCCGAACATCCATATCATACTTGACAACTCCGGCAGCATGAACTTTAACGCGTACGGCACATTTCCCGGAAATTACAACCAGGTCCCGGAGCCATACGCATGTGCCAAAGACAGCAATATTTTTAACATAACTGTCTCCTCCTACACGGATGACGCAGAGGAAAGAGTTGTTCAGCAAAATTCCTGGAGGAGCAGCAGCGACCTTGACTTTGCCGGCTATTACAGCGGGTCGACTTATAACCAAACCTTAGTGGGTGTGCGTTTCCAGAATGTGCCCATACCGCAGGGGGAAGTTATTAAAAGAGCCTATATACAGTTTACGGGAAGGCGTGGGGGTGATCATACCGGAGAGCCAACATCCCTTGTGATTTACGGACAGGCTGATGATAATCCAGGCAATTTCAACAATTCAAACAGCGACATCTCAGGCCGGCCCAGAACCACAGCATCTGTTGCCTGGAACAATCTTCCTGACTGGGCTCATCAGCAAAACGACAATGATACACGCACCCCTGATATAACCTCAATTGTCCAGGAAACAGTAAACAGGCCGGGCTGGGCTGACGGCAACTCCATGCTCTTTATCTTTGAACGTACCGGCGCAACCGGCAAGCGTGATGCATACGCCCGCGATGGCGGCAGCTCAAGAGCTCCTGTTTTGCATATAGAGCTTGATGTGCCAGGGGATGAAGCATGCACCACCGTCTACTACGGATACTTTGATCCTGAAACCAGATATACCTATAACAGTGTTGACGGCCTGTTTGAAAGAGATACTAACGGAGACTGGGACGGCAACTGGCTTAACTGGTGCACCACCCGCAGGATTGATGTACTCAGAAAGGTTCTGGTAGGCGGACGGGCTGAAATCAGGGATGGAAGCGGGTTAACAGTTCTGCAGGGAGAAATACCCGCACAGACCACACGATGTTTTTCCAGATACCTGGACGGAACTGACTTTACACCCCACAGCGGATTCTACTGGTTTGGCCTCAGATATGGCAATCTGTATGTGGATGACGACAGTTCACCGTGGTCCAGCCCCTTGTTTACATACAATTTAAGGGTTAAAAAAGACCAGGCAGATGAGCCGGATAATTTTCTTAATGGAAATATTGCGGGAATTCTGCAGCGCGTCGGAGACAAGGCGCGATGGGGAAACCAGTGGTTCTATTCAGATGCAGCCGGAGGGGTTGCCAATCCCATTGGCACTGCCATTGACACTCTTGTGTCAAATATCGAAACCAGGGGGTGCAACACGTGGACTCCCCTGGCAGAAAACTATTATGTTGCAATGAACTATTTTATGCAGCAGCATGGTTCAATGTATACTTCCAACAACTGGTACCCAAACGGTAATTTTGTTGCAAACAAAGGCAGCAGTTCGGATCCCTACTATAAAAACGGTGATGCAATTCCCTGTGCGAAAAGCTTCTGTCTGTTCCTGACAGACGGTGCGCCCACACAGGATCTTGACATCCCGGCTAACCTGAAAAACTATGACGGGGACAATAGTGAAACCACCCGATTATACAGCAGCAACGGCTCTGACTACCTTGATGATATTGCGCTTTATGCTCGAACCAACGACCTTCGTGATCCTGATCTTGACGGCGAGCAGAATCTTATCCTCTATACGGTCTATGCTTTCGGAAACGAACAAAACGCCCGTGACCTTCTGAAGGATGCAGCAAAAAACGGGGGATTCATTGACAAAAACGATAATAAGATACCTGACCTTGATTCCGAATGGGATGACGACGGGAATGGTATTCCGGATAATTACTTTGAGGCCCAGGACGGTTATCAGCTTGAGAAGGAGCTCCTTGCAGCAATAAGTGACATCCTGAAACGGGCAGCATCAGGAACTGCTGTTTCTGTTCTTGCTACAAAGGGTGAGGGTGAGGGAACAGTGGTCCAGGCCTACTTCAAACCCAGTGTTACAAGTGGTCTGGATGAAATAAAATGGGTGGGGTATCTTCAGTCTCTCTGGATTGACAGGTATGGAAATACACGGGAAGATACAAACGGAAACAAGGGCCTTGACCTGTCTGAAGACGATATCATAACCTTTTTCCTTGACCCTGAAACCGGCGAAACAAAGGTCAAACGCTATAGTGTCAGTGCTGACAACCCATACCCCAGCACTGATAACGAAAGCGAGATTATATCTCTGGATGAAGTAATTCCTGTTTTCGAGACTGGAAACAACCTCGCAGACATGGCAGCATCCAACAGGCATATTTTCACCTATGTTGGAGACGGCACCGAAGCTGATCCAAACTCTAAATTTATTGAATTTAAAACAGCTAATGCATCCCAGATCGGACATTTTTTAGGAGTAGAAGACAATGCAACCTGGAGCTATCTTGGGGGAACTGACAACACCACCCGGGTTAGCAACCTTATCTATTTTATCCGCGGAGTTGATGATAATTCAGCAGAGTATGAAGGAGGTCCGGTTCTCAGAGGCAGAACAATGGAGGATGGTCG
Source organism: Deltaproteobacteria bacterium (assembly GCA_024276465.1). Classification (GTDB taxonomy): domain Bacteria; phylum Desulfobacterota; class WTBG01; order CAIYCZ01; family CAIRTM01; genus JAJRXD01. The sequence continues at coordinate 71,144 of JAJRXD010000013.1, read as the reverse complement.
TTTGTGGAAACTTGGAGACATCGTTCATTCCACGCCGGTGTCAATCTCCAAACCGGTTGAAAATTACGGCCTTCTTTATGACGATTTGACCTATCAGAACTATTTTGTACAGTATAAAAACCGTGAAACAGTGGTGTACGTTGGCGCAAATGACGGGATGCTGCATGCTTTCACCTCAGGGGTGTATGACTCTGACAATCAAAGTTTTAAGAAGATCTCAGAAATTGCAGGGTACACAACTTCAATCCCTGACAGTCTTGGTATAGGGGACATAGCAATAGGGGATGAGCTGTGGGCTTTTATTCCCCAGAACCTGCTCCCGCATCTTAAGTGGCTGCCATATGAAAACTATACCCATGTTGCATATGTGGATCTGCAGACAAAGGTTGTTGATGCCAGGATCTTTAACGACAACTCCACAGCTCATCCCAACGGCTGGGGAACAATCCTGATAGGCGGAATGAGAATGGGGGGCAAGCAAATTACAGCAGGGGGACAGATATTTTCCCCAAGCTTTTTTGCGCTTGATATTACCAACCCCCGCGAACCGCGATTTCTGTGGGAAAAAACATATCCTGGTCTTGGTTTTGCAATCAATATGCCCTGTGTTGTAAAGGTCCAGGACAGCTGGTTCTTGGCAATCGGATCCGGACCTGATGATTATGACGGATCGAGCACCCATAACGGACATGTATACATTGTTGATATGCTTACAGGACAGATGTTGAGAGACTATGTTACCGGCGAGGCCAATGCTTATATGAACAGCCCTGTAGCTCTTGACAAGGGGATGAATTATAATGTCGATGCCGTGTATGTCGGTGCAAGCTATAAGCAGGGCTCTGACTGGAATGGCCGCATGTACAAAATAACAGTGCCTCAGCTTGGAAGTGAATATGATCCATTCAGCACTGACTATCAGGACAACCCTCTTAACTGGGACCCCATGATAAAACTCTTTGATTCCCCTGCGCCGTTAACAGCACCCTTCACCTTAAGTATCGACTCAAGGGATAACTGCTGGGTTTTTGCAGGGACAGGGCGTTATATAGAGGAAGCAGATAAAACAACAACAGATCAGAATTATATATTTGGAATCAAGGACCCTTTCTTCAATGTAGATAACAATACCTGCTATGGCCAATACGGACTTGAATGTGAGCGAAGCCTTGGAGATCTTTTTGATGCAAACATAGTTACTGTGAAAAAAGGCGGGGTTGTTGAAGGTATTGCCGGTGTAAGTAATTTTGTCGAACTTGTAGAAGAGGCTCGAAAGGATATTTATGACGGGTGGTATAAAACGCTGTGCTCCCATGCTTTGGCATCGGACGGAACATGCCTTGGCTCAGGGCCCTCTGAGCGTGTGTTAAGCAAACCGTCAATACTGGGTGGCATTCTGCTGACACCCACTTTTGCACCCAACAGCAACATATGCGGGTATGGGGGTATGGCCAGGCTGTTTGCGCTTTATTACGAGACAGGCACTGCCTATAAAAGACGCATAGTGGGTGATAAATCGCAGAGTACTATTCTGGATGTTATAGCACTGGGTGAAGGCCTGTCATCAAGTTTTGGAATACACGTTGGGAAAGAGGAAGGAGCCACTGCTTACGGCCAGCTGAGCACAGGAGTTATCCAGCAGATTCAGGTCTATGTCAGCGGCCATACAAGTGCACCACTTTACTGGAGAGAGGAGTAATAAACATGGAACAGGAAAAAATATTTAAAAGAGTTTTATCAGTACTTGCTTCTATTGCATTATTATATGGCCTCATTGCATCCGTGTCCGGAAGCAGGGCATCTGCACAGCTGTTCGGGGAAGAGTCTCTGGGCAAAAACATGGCAGAGGTTTCAGGAAAAGCACCAAACTGTGTAATTATAACAAATCACAGGTTTGAAATTGCGTCAAATTACCTGATGGTAACACCATTTTCAAGCATTATAGATATTGACGGAAAGAAAATTTCACTCAAAGACCTTAAGATACCATGTGTGGCTGAGATAAGGTTTCGCAAAAACAGAAAAAATATTGATCCTGAACTTGTAAGGCTAAAAGTAAAGGAATATGCTAAACGCACTTCCAGTCGTTTTACCATGAAAAAACCATTTGTGCGATATCCTGAATAATCCGGTTTTTTTATTACTTTTTATTGTGGACATGCTTTGTGCTGCATTTACCAAGCCCCTGATAAAGGGGCTTTTTTTGCGTGAATTATCCCGGATCTGAACGGTTTTTCAGATAAAGACAGTTAGTGAAATCATGTTTTTTTAGAATCGCTCAGTTCAGGTTATCATAAGTTTGAAAATTTCTTTTTATGTGGTATATGAAAAGAGATCAGGGAGAGAGGAAACAGATGAAAAAAAACCTTGAACTTAAACAGGTTTGCAAAATATTGCTCAGGCAGAAGCTCATCACAGATGAACAAAACAAACTGATTTTGTCCAGTGAAACTGAGCAGAGAGAGAAACTCAAGAAACTTTATGATCTTAAAGGTGATCTGAACAGTACCCCCCACGGCTTTGCCATTACACCCTCAGATATTATTGCGTCCTTAAAAATTTACGATAAAAAAAACAAAAAAGGATTAATCACTGAAGAGACAGTGATGAAGGAGGTTGCCTCCTCTTTCGGAATACCTTTTAAAAAAATAGATCCATTGGAACTTGATCCTGACGTTGTAACCAGAACAATTTCCAGGGCATTTGCCATTAAAAACCTTGTTGTTCCTGTTGCGGTTGAGGACGGAGAACTGAAGATTGCAATGGCAGATCCCCTTAACAGGGAGGTGCTGGAAGACATTGACAAAGTTCAAAAAATGAAGGTAGCCCCTGTAATAAGCACAAAATCAGATATATTAAAACTGATAAGAGAGTTTTACGGTTTTAAACAATCTGTTGCCATGGCAGAGAAAGAACTTGTTACACCCTTTGCTGATATCGGCAATCTGGAACAGTATTCAAAACTTGGGACAATCAGCGAGATTGAATCTACGGACAAATACATAAAGAATGCTGTTGAATATCTTTTTCGCTATGCCTTTGAACAGCGTGCAAGCGATATACATATTGAACCCAAAAGGGACAGGAGCATTGTCAGACTGAGAATTGACGGTGTTCTCCACACCACCTATTCCATGCCCATTGTTGTTCACAATGCGGTTATTTCAAGGATTAAATCTCAATCCCGCCTTAACATAGCTGAAAAAAGGAAACCTCAGGACGGCAGGATCAAGTTGAAGGATCAGGACAGGGATGTTGAAATAAGAGTTTCTACTATTCCCGTAGTTTTTGGCGAAAAGGCTGTTCTCAGGGTTCTGAACCCTGATGTTCTTTTCCAGGATTTGGAAAATCTGGGTTTTTTTTCAAGCGAGCTGATACATTTTCGCGGTTTTTTAGAACAGCCTCATGGAATTATACTGGTTACCGGCCCTACGGGGAGCGGAAAAACCACAACCCTTTATTCCTCTCTGAAGTTTCTTTCCACGTCTGAAAAAAACATTACTACGGTTGAAGACCCGATTGAAATGGTGTGCGAGGACTATAACCAGATTGCTGTCCAGCCGGCAGTGGATATCACTTTTGCATCAATCCTCAGAAACATTTTAAGACAGGACCCTGATATCATAATGATTGGAGAGATCCGGGACCAGGAAACAGCAAGAAATGCCATTCAGGCAGCACTCACAGGGCATCTGGTTTTAAGCACACTTCATACAAATGATGCAGCATCCGCCATAACAAGGCTTGTTGATCTTGGGATAGAGCCTTTTTTAATAAGTTCCACACTTCTTGGAATTGTAGCACAGCGCCTTATAAGAATTGTTTGCCCACACTGTAATGAAACATTTCCCCTTTCCAGGGATGATTTTTCCAGTCTCGGGTTTACTCTTCCTCATGATTATAAGGACAATGTCGTGCAGTTAAAAAAAGGAAGGGGATGTCGTCAATGCAGAAACACAGGATATTTTGGCAGAGAGGGTGTGTTTGAAATTCTTACTGTTACAGAAGATATAAAAAAGCTCATTATCCGGAATGAGTCATCTGAAGTGATAAAAAGAACTGCACATAAACAGGGTATGACGTTGTTGAAGGAAAATGTAATTGTCAAAATTTTAAAAGGAAGAACAACTTACAATGAGGCGCAAAGATGTATCAGTCAGGGAGATTAAAGAACAAAATTAAAGCCCTGGACGATCTGAGAATGCTTGTTCAAAAACTGAAAGAACAGGGAAAAAAAGTTGTCTTTACCAACGGTTGTTTTGATCTTATCCATGCCGGTCATGTCAGGGTTCTTGAAGAAGCCAAAAAGTTGGGGGATCTGCTCATTGTAGCCCTGAACAGCGACCACTCAATAAGGACATTAAAAGGCGTGGAAAGGCCTGTAATCCCGCAGCAGCAGCGCGCAGAGGTTATTGCAGCTCTGGAATCAGTTGATTATGTGGTAATTTTCAATGAGCCGGACCCGCTGAAAGTTATTAAAGGTATCGAGCCGCATATTTTAGTAAAAGGGGGGGACTGGCATGCAAATAATATTGTTGGCAGGGAGATAGTAGAAAGCTCAGGAGGCAGTATAATTTCAGTTCCTCTGATGGACGGGGTTTCAACAACCAATATTATCAGCAAAATCAAGAACCTTTAAAAAAGGAGGGAGTGTGGAAAAAACAAAACATAAAGGTGTGGAAAAAAGAAAGTTTCAACGTCTTGAGATCCCTTTAAATGTTACCCTTAAAGTTATAACTGATGAGGACATGCCCGGAAAGGGAAAGCCCGTGAAACTTAAAAGTCGTGACATTTCTTTGGAAGGGATAAGTCTTGAGACCAGAGACATTGTAGTAGACGGCATCAATGTTCTTTCCGGGTCTCCAGGTGCACGTGAAAACATGCTGGATATGGAAATCGAACTGGTTGCCGGAGAAAATCCTGTTAAAGCTGTCGGTGAAGTCTGCTGGTATGATGTTATTCGTGACAGTGAAGAATTCATGTATCAGATAGGGGTCGTCTTTATAAAAATTGAGGGTACTGCCAAAGAACAGCTCAAGAATTTTTTAAAAAGCAGTGTAAAAAACCCTGGGTTTTTTAAAAAATTGTTCGGCTAAACCTGAGAACAGTTTTATAAGATAATAAAATCCCTTCCAAAAAAAATATTCAAAGTTTTTTCAGTTTTTTTCTTGACAACCCCATATGTTGTGTTAGATTTGGACTTTCCATACAAGATAGGTGGATTAATAATTACTTACAGGGGGTTGCAATGGGGTCTTTATTAGATCTGAAAGAACACCAAAACAGCAGGGGCATTTCCAGTGAAACAACAGATTTAACACTCTTTGTCAGAACTTCCAGTGAAGACTTATCCGGGTGGGACCGGCAGAAAATTGTTGATGCTCTTGTCAGGGAAGCTGGTGTAGATATCGAAACATCTGAACAGATCAGCCATGAAGTCCAGGAAATCATAACCACCTCAAAAATTAAATATGTTACTGCACCTCTTGTAAGAGAACTGGTTGATTCAAAGCTTATTGAACGGGGAATGGAAGATGCAAGAAAGAAGCATACCCGCCTTGGTGTTCCGCTTTATGATGTAGATCAGCTCATTCTTCATCCCAACAAGGAAAATGCAAATGTCCCCCATGGACCGGAGGCAACAAACCTTACCCTGGCTGAAGGAATCAAAAAAGAATATGCCCTGCTGAAAGTTTTTTCTCCCAAGGTAGGGGATGCTCACATGAGAGGCGACATTCATCTGCATGATCTGGGGTTTATTGACAGACCCTACTGTTCAGGACAGTCCCTGGAATACATAAAAAAGTTTGGCCTTAATCTTCCAAATTCTCTTTCAAACGCCAGACCTGCCAGGCAGCCTGAAGTGCTCCTTGCCCACATGGTAAAGTTTGCTGCAGCGCTTCAGAGCCATTTTGCCGGCGCTATTGGATGGGATGCCGTAAATCTGTTTTTTGCTCCGTATCTTGAAGGCAGAAGCGACAGAGAAGTGAAGCAACTTGCTCAGATGATGGTTTATGAGTTTTCACAGCAGGCTGTAGCAAGGGGTGGACAGGCTATTTTTACGGATATAAACCTGTACTGGGAAGTTCCCAAACATTTTGAAGATGTGCCTGCAATCGGACCAGGGGGCAAATTTACCGGCAAGACCTATGGCGACTATGAAAAGGAAGCCCAGAGGTTTGTCTGGGCACTGTTTGATGTGTATAAGGAGGGGGATGGTACGGGGCGACCATTTTTCTTTCCCAAGCCGCTGGTCCATATTACGGAAAAATTTTTCAAAACCAGGGGGCATCAGGATTTTTTGAATCATATATGTGATATTGCCAGCGAAAAAGGCACTACATATTTTGTGTTTGACAGGGGGGAAACAGCTAAAATTTCCGAGTGCTGCCGCCTCAGCTTCAAACTGAATGATGATGATTTGAATGACGCAAAACAGCCGTGGAAAATGAGATTCTGCGCACTGCAGAATGTAACCATCAATCTTCCAAGGCTGGGATACAGAAGTGAAAAGGATGAGGAAATTCTTTTCAGGAACCTTCGCTCCATGATGGAACTTGCAGTCAAAGCCCATTTGGAGAAAAAAACTTTTATTGAAAACCTTCTTGCCCTTGGTGAAACAGGTCCACTTGCTCTGCTTACAATGAACAAGGATGGAACTCAATACCTGAGGATGCACCGTGCTTCCTATCTTATAGGTATGGTCGGGCTCAATGAACTTGTAAAGATTCATACCGGAGATGACCTCAATGAATCAAAGAAAGCTCTCAAATTCGGACTTAAGGTTATTTCAGAGATGAATCTTTTGTGTAACGAGTTCAGCAGGCAGCATGATATGCATTTTGTGCTTGAGCAGACTCCCGCAGAAAGTACTGCATACAGATTTGCAAAGCTTGATCTGAGAGACTATCCGTAAGAGGCAGTGCGGTATGTAAAGGGAAGCATTCCCTATGGTGAAATATACTATACAAACTCAACCTGTCTTCCGGTTTCATCCCGGGATAATCCGGTTGACAGGGTAAGAATCGAGGGTCTTTTTCACCCGATTATTGAGGCAGGGGCAATTACACACGTGTGGCTTGGCGAGTCAAAACCTTCCAAAGAATCCCTTGCCAATTTTGTAGTGAAGGTTTTCAGAGAAACCCAGAATGACCAGATTGCCTTTTCACCCGAGTTTACCAACTGTCTGCAATGCGGCAGGACAGTGCGGGGTCTGAGAGATTCATGTCCTCATTGCGGTGCAGTGGAAGTTGATGGTATAACACGTATTACGGGTTATTTCACAAAAATATCGGGCTGGAACAAGGGAAAGCTTGGCGAACTAAAAGAGAGAAACAAAAACAGAGGTTTTTTTTGTGATAGACAGGAAATATAAAATGGGGGTTATAAAGCTTTTTGTGAAAAGCAATTGTCACAGGTGTCCTCAGGCAAAACAATTAGGAGACGCCTTGAAGAAAGAGGGTTATAATGTTATAGAATATAACGTTGAAAGCGCTGGCGGTCTGGCAGAAGCTTCTTTTCACAGCGTGCAGTCAACGCCCACGTTTATCCTTGAAGACCAGGAAGAAAACACAGTTGCAGATTTCCGGGGAGAAGTGCCAAGCCCCCAAAAAATACGGGAGATCATGGCAGGAATTTAACTTTGGTAATAGCTTAGCCCTTTAAAAAAACAAATCACACAAAAAGAATTTTCAAACAGCTGAACTATTACTGTTTTTTTCAGGCAATTTCAGATGGAAACATTATCAGGCATTCCAGTTAAGGGCTTTGTCGAAACCTCGTTTGTTGACTGGCCCGGAAAAATATGTTCAATAATAGTATTTCCGCGATGCAATTTCAGATGCCGCTACTGTCATAACGCTGAGCTTGTTTTACGCTATGATTCTTTAGAGGACATAGATTTCCGCGAAATAACAAAGCGCCTTTCAGCTCTGAAGGGCTGGGTTGACGGCGTCTGCATATCAGGGGGAGAGCCCACCCTGCATCCTTCACTTACAAATGTTCTTGCATTCATAAAAAATGAAGGTTTTCTGACCAAGCTTGATACAAACGGCAGTAATCCTGAAATTCTGAAAGCCCTCATAGAAGAAGGGCTTATTGACTATGTTGCAATGGATGTTAAATCCTGCCTTGATGAAACAAGTTACTGCAATATTACACAGACCCCCAATATACTGGCAACAGTCAAGAAAAGTATCAGACTTTTGATTGAGGGGAATGTTAAATATGAGTTCAGGGTTACGGTAGTACCCTCTTTTCATTGTACGGAGGATATTTATAAGCTTGCAATGGAACTGAACGGTGCCGCACGGCTCAGGGTTCAGAACTTTCATCCTTCAGAAGCAATTATTGATCCAGGCCTGAAACAATTAAAGCCATACACAGATGAAGATATTGCTTTTTTCCAGCAAAGGGTTGATCAGCTCATTGCCAGTTAACTAAACTCACCCTGTTCATCGACCCTGCCGTACTTCAATTGATTTTCAGCAGCCTGTCCGGGACATCATCTGGATTGTTGTCCCCTGCTCCACAAATCACTTCTCAGCATTTTTCTGAAAATTTTCTTCTCTTCTGTTCTCATTTTCTTGTCTTCCTCATCAGACACCTCATGGTCATAACCAAGAAGGTGAAGCACACCATGTATGAGAAGAGCTGTAATTTCTTTATAAATACCAGATTGTTTTTCAGCAGCATATCTTCCCGCTGTTTCAACAGAGATCACAACATCCCCTAAAAGGTGGGGCTGAACATTTGGAAATGTGCTGTCAAACATGGGGAAAGAAATAACATCGGTTGGACGGTCGCGCTTGAGGTATTCTCTGTTTACCCCTGTTATCTGAATATCATCAAGCAGCAGAATGCTTATCTCTGCTTTTGGTAATTCCAATTCTCCCAAGATCTCTTTCACTATTCGCCGTATCAGATGACTGTCGATTAATGTCTGTTTTTGCTGATTTTTGATCCAGATCTTTGCCATTGCTCTCCTTTGCCGATTTCTCAGGATACTCTATACGGGAATGAAAGATGCCGTTTAAAATTCTGATAAAACTTTCTGCAATCAGATGCAGGTCCTTTAACGTCAGCTCACATTCATCTAACTGGCCATCCGTAAAAATGTTGTTGATAATCTTCTGAACTTTACCCTGAATTCTGGCAGGGGTCGGGTCAGAAAGAGTCTTTGATGTTGCCTCAACCGCATCAGCTAACATTACAATGCCTGCTTCCTTTGTCTGGGGCTTTGGGCCTGGATACCTGAAATCTTTGTCGCTTACAAGCTGATTGCCTCCTTCGTGCAGGTCTTTTGCTTTCTGGAAAAAGTAGTTTATGCAGCTTGTACCATGATGCTGGGATATTATATCCTGAATAATTTTTCCAAGGCGATACTGCTTGGCAATTTCAACCCCCTCTTTAACATGTGTTGAGATGATCAGACTGCTCATGCTGGGAAGCAGTTTGTCATGTTTATTCTCAACACCTTTCTGATTTTCTACAAAATACAGGGGTTTTTTCATCTTTCCGATATCATGGTAATAGGCGCTCACACGGGCAAGCAAAGGATTTGCATTAATAGACTCTGCAGCTGCCTCTGCCAGTATGCCTACCAGTATGCTGTGATGATATGTGCCGGGGGCTGAAATCAGAAGCTTCCTTAAAACCGTCTGGTTAAGGTCTGCAAGTTCCAGCAATTTTATATCGGTTGTATAATTAAACATGATTTCAGCTATCGGAATAATACCAGTTGCCAGTACTGCAGCAAGAATTCCACCCATGAAACCAAAGCCAATGCTGGCAAGAGTTTCCATTTTGAAAACATCACCGGATATGAAATACAGGGAAAGTATCAACAGGGCGTTTGTTGCCCCGACAATCAGCCCTGCCCTTATAATAGTCTTTCTCTCTTTTGACAGGGAAACCTCCTGTGCAGCTATCAGTGCGCTGATGAAGGAATAGATAAAAAACGAGAACCGGTTATCTAAAAGAAAACAGGAAAACATTGATATTACAATTGAGCTCAAAGCAGCGAGTCGGGGTGTAAGAACCACACTCACAACAATTGCCGCAAAGGAAAAGGGTATCAGATAAAAATAAGGATCAAGAGGAATTGCAGTATAACCTTTACTGAATACTTTGGCGCTGATTACACAGAATTTTATCACGAGAAAGGTTAATATAAACGTTGTACAAAGAAAGGTGAAGTCCCTGCGGGTGATTCTGCTGATAGCACTGCTTCTCAGAGGGATGTTTGAAAAACGATACAGAACGTTCAGCGACAGGAATGAAAAAAGGAAATAACCAGCCAGTCCCCATAAAATACTCTTTTTGCCTTTCAGGTTTGTCAGGGCTTTAAGCTTTACCAGGGTGGCTCCACTTATCTTTGCCCCTTCCCGGACAATTATCTCCCCCTTTTTGACATTGTAATAAAGCGGGCTGACATCCTCGGTAGCAGCAACCCTGTGTGCATTAGTCTCTATCTTATTAAACGTAATGGTTGGTTCAATCAGTTTAACCGCAAGGTTTATTATTGTTCTTCTCACATTTGTTCGCACATTTTTCAATATCCGCGGGGCATCGCGCTTTAAAAGTATCTGGGCCTCTTTCAGATCAATAAATGAAGAAAAATCATCGATAATTATCTCTTCCTTAGTATAAATATCTCTCAGAATTATTCCACGTGCTCTTTCCTTGAACAGTTGTTCCTTGGATATAACAATCCATCTCTGGGCATAAGGAAGTATCAGATCAAGAAGGTAGTCTTCAATTTCCTTTTTAAAACCACGATTGCAGAGAAGATTGAAATCATTTTGGCCAAGCTGTATTTTTAAAAGAGTTTCAACTTTTTCCTTATCTTTTTCTATGGATAACTGCTTTTGTTTTTCCGGCAGATTTTTTATGGTTTCTCTCATAATGGAAAAAGCGCTTGTGATCCTTTTCTCCACCTCCTCTTCTGCCCTTGAATTAAAATCATACACTGACAGAACAGATTCTGACTTCTCAACCCTTCTTTTCTCTGTTGTCTGCTTATCCTCCACAGTAAAATCCCGGGGTGCCCTGATGTTATTCTTTGAGATGTCACCCGGCTGATAATTATATTTTGGAACTGTTAACTGAGGAGCTATAAGTATGGCTATAACTGCAGACAGCAAAATGCAGCCAAGAATCCTGTATGTCGAGGTTTTGATAAAAGGGGTAACAAAAAGAGGCTGTTTTTTACTGGTCTCCCCTATTTTAGAAGCCTTGTTCTTTCTTTTTGATGGCCTGAAAAGCTTTAGCAGATTAGTCTTCATTGTTTGACCCGTAGACCGAAACAGATTCATAAGCTTTGATTATTTTTTCAACAATGGGATGTCTTACTACATCCTTTTCAGAAAAAAAAGTAAATTGTATGTCTGGAACTTCTGACAGCACTTTTCGGGCTTCCACAAGACCTGAAACAGTTCCAGGGGGAAGGTCTATTTGAGTTATGTCACCGGTTATGACAGCTTTGGAATTAAATCCAAGCCTGGTAAGAAACATTTTCATCTGTTCCGATGTTGTGTTTTGCGCCTCATCAAGGATTACAAAAGAGTCGTTAAGTGTTCTGCCTCTCATAAAGGCCAGTGGCGCAACCTCTATTATACCTTTTTGAAGAAGAGCTGTTGCCTTGTTTATATCCATTATATCATGCAGCGCATCATAGAGTGGTCGCAGATAAGGATTTATTTTTTCAAACAGGTCCCCTGGTAAAAAACCGAGTTTTTCGCCAGCCTCAACAGCTGGTCTGGTCAGAATAATTCTGTCAACTTCTTTTTTTAAAAAAGCTGAAATAGCCATTGCCATCGCAAGATAGGTTTTTCCGGTACCTGCAGGCCCAATTCCTACAACCATATCGCATTTTCGCATGGCATCAACATACTCCTTCTGGGAAAAACTTTTTGGAGTTATTGCCCGCCCTTTTGAAGAAACAATTATGGTATCCAGAAACACATCCTTTAAATGCAGCGAAGAATCCTGAAAAAGCATTTTTGTTGCATGTACTACATCAATGGAACTTAGTGTGTATCCTGATTCAATTATGAAATAAAGTTCCTGCAAAAGCTGTTTTGCAGTTGGCAGAGAAGTATTTGTTCCCTGCAGGATAATTTTATTGCCTTTAACCTGCAGTTTTACCTTAAGTTTTTTCACAATTATTTTGAGGTTTTTATCATGTTCTCCGCAAAGATATTTAATGAAACCTACATCGTCAAAATATAAAGTTTCGGAAAAAAAATCATTTGCTTCCGCTGTATTGTACAAATTATTTTTCATTTGAGACAGTCTGGTTTTACTTTTAAAGTTAAAGCAATTTGACAGTTGCGGCTCTGTCTTAAACAGGTTGACAAATTATTCCGGAGAATGAACCTGAACTATTATTTCCCGTATCCTTGGACGATTGTCAAAATCGCAAAGCACGATCTGCTGCCAGGTCCCCATAAGAAGACTCCCCTTAAACAGGGGAATAGAAAGTGACGGTCCTATCAGCGCTGCTCTGACATGGGCATATCCATTGCCATCCCCCCACCTTTTGTCATGTTCATAGGAAATATTTTGAGGGGCGATTTTTTCAATTGCTTTTTTCAGATCATTTACTGCTCCGCTTTCAAATTCAATGGTCGTTAATGCAGCAGTTGAGCCCGCTATAAAAAGAAGCATGATACCATTCTGAACCGGGGATTGAGATACGATTGATTCCACCTGGGTGGTTATATCAATAATGTCAGTTGAGCCGGAAGTATTTACCTGAATAGTTGAGGTTTTTATTGCCATCCAATGTTTTTTTCTATATAAATAGAACGATGATTAAAAAAGTTAGCACACGGTTTTGTGGTTTTCAAGGTATTTTTAGCATAATTCCTCTTGACAAAGTACTGTTATTTAATATAGACTAAAATATTTGCTGTTTGTAAAAAGAGGGTAAACTCGTAATTGCTGGAAAAAGCATCTGTTTTTTAAAAAAACTGACTTCAGGAGAAACCTAAAAAATGTCTGTTAAAATTCGACTTGCCAGGTATGGAAAAAAAAAGAAGCCTTTCTACAGAATAGTGGTCACAAAAGATACTTCCCCGAGAGATGGAAGGTTTCTGGAAAGGATAGGGACATATGATCCATGCAGCGATCCTGCAAAAATAAACATTGAGAAAGAAAAAGCTTTAGCGTGGTTGAAAAAGGGTGCTCAGCCAACTCAATCAGCAGGCCAGATTTTAAAAAAAGGGGGTGTTTTTAAGGGATAAACAGACTTCAGGTTTTTAGTATTGCATGAATTGGTTTTGGCAGTAAAAAGTGCTAATTAATCTTCAGATGGAGGCTATTATGAAAGACTTAGTAAAATTCATTGCTCAGGCGCTTGTTGATAACCCGGATGACGTTTCAGTCAGTGAAATTGAGGGGGAACAGACTTCAGTGATTGAATTAAGAGTTGCAAAAGATGATTTGGGAAAGATAATTGGTAAACACGGAAGGACTGCTCAGTCTATCAGAACAATTCTGTCTGCGGCTTCAGCTAAACTAAGAAAAAGATCTGTTCTTGAGATTGTGGAATAGTCTGTTTTAACAGCATACAAAAAACCATCTTTTTATGGTTCAATTTGACATAATCACCCTTTTTCCCCGAATTTTTGAATCACCTTTACAAGAGAGCATAATCAAAAAGGCGCAACAAAAGGGGTTAATTAATATAAAAGTTCATAATCTGCGGGATTACACGCAGGACAAACATAGGACCGCAGACGACAGCCCCTATGGTGGCGGGGCCGGGATGGTTATGAAAGTTGAACCAATTGTAAAAGCTGTTGAGGCTGTAAAAGCAGCCTCAAAAAAAACCCGTACTATACTTACCACACCTCAGGGTACTGTCTTTGATCAGGAAACAGCACAAAGTTTGAGTATTTACGATCAGGTTTTAATTATTTGCGGGAGGTATGAGGGTGTGGATGAACGGGTGCTTTGTTTTGTGGACGAGGAGATATCTGTAGGTGATTATGTCCTTACCGGCGGCGAAATACCTGCTTTGCTGATTGTTGATTCAATAGCACGCCTTGTTCCCGGAGTTGTGGGTGACAGGGCCTGTGTTCTTGAAGATACCTTTTCAAACAGCCTGCTGAAATATCCTCAATATACACGGCCATCAAAGTTTCGTAAATTTGCGGTTCCTGATGTCCTCATCTCAGGGGACCACAAAAAAGTTAAACAATGGAGAAAGGCAGAGGCAATAAAAAAAACTCTCCGGCGAAGGCCGGATCTTTTAAAAAAGGCTGCTCTCGATAAAGAAGAGTGTGAAATTATTAATAAAATAAAAAAAACCGAAAGATTGGAGCTTAACAATGAATATAATTGACAGAATGGAAAAAGAGCATATGCGCATTGATATCCCTCAGTTCCGTTCTGGAGACACGGTGAAGGTACATGTGAAGATCAGAGAGGGTGAAAAGGAAAGAATTCAGATTTTTCAAGGTATTGTTATAGCAAAACGAAAAGGCGGAATGAGTTCAAGCTTTACTGTCAGAAAAATTTCGTATGGAATCGGGGTAGAAAAAATTTTCCCACTCCACTCTCCTGCAATTGAAAAGATCGAGGTTGTAGAAAGAGGAATTGTCAGAAGGTCCAGGCTTTATTATCTGCGCAAATTAAGAGGTAAAGCTGCCAGAGTCAAGACTAACAGGTATAATTAATTTTTTATACCATATGGAAAGCTTATTCTCGCTGCCACTTAAAGAAAATCAGCCTGAAGAACTGCTTCGAAATGATGGATATACACATGTTGCAGGAGTTGATGAAGCGGGAAGAGGTCCCCTGGCAGGGCCCGTGGTAGCAGCAGCAGTTATCCTGCCACGGCACTGGTGCAATCTGGAAATAAACGATTCAAAAAAACTGACTGAAAATAAAAGGGTCACTCTTTATCCTGTAATAAAAGAAAATGCCATGGCCTGGAGCTGGGCACTTGTTGAGCCTGATGAAATTGATCGCATAAACATTCTTCAGGCCAGTCTCATGGCCATGAAAAAGGCTGTCGAGACCCTGTGTGTTAAGCCTGATTACATAATTGTTGACGGCCCTCACGCTATTCCTACCAAAATACCACAGACACCTATTAAAAAAGGCGACACAATGAGCCTTGCAATTGCAGCTGCGTCCATAATGGCAAAAGTGGTAAGGGATTCAATCATGAAAAAATACCATACCATTTATCCCCAGTACAACTTTGCAAAGCATAAGGGATACGGAACCCCTGAACATGTGCGGGCATTGACAGTTTACGGACACTGCCCAATTCATAGAAAAAGTTTTAAACAAGCGCTTTGACCGCTGCTTCTGTTGAGGCAATTTGACCCGGCCTTGCTTTGCAGGCAGTGTGGGGCAACACAAATCATAATATAACTAAACTATTATTTACCGGGAGCGCCTGTCCCGAATGCTTTCCGGGCAAGCGTGCAGCTCCACTTTTTTATGACTGAAAAAAGCAAAAGCCTGGGGGAGAGGGGAGAAGAGATTGCAGTTAACTTTCTCAAAAAAAACCGGTATAAAATATTGTTCAGAAACTACAGGTGCAAGTTTGGTGAAATCGATATAATTGCGCAACACAAAAAAACTCTTGCCTTTATCGAAGTAAAAACAAGAAGTTCAGAAGCATATGGTTTGCCACAGGAAGCTGTCCAGTCCAAAAAGCAAAAAAAAATCAGCTGGGTTGCATTGGAATTTATTCAGCGATATAAATTGGAAGACAGGGCTGCCAGGTTTGACATTGTAGCGATACAGTTTTCAGGCAAGGGGTACAACGTTAATTTAATTGAAAATGCCTTTGAACTGGCTGTTTTTTTTTAAGCATAATCCACTATGGCTGTAAAAAAGAAAAATAATAAAAAAAATTTTTTCTCTGCAACAGTTTTAACCTTAATTGTTTTTCTGCCAATATTCTGCGTTTTAGCCCTCTATTTTTACTTCAGTTACAGTCTGCCCCGCATAGAATCCCTGAAAGATTACCGGCCATCCGTTGTTACTGAGGTATATTCCAGCAGGGGGAAGCTCATAGGTGAATTTTATCTTGAGAGGAGATATATTGTACCGCTTTCAGATGTTTCCACAGTGCTTATTGAAGCAATTATTGCAGCAGAAGATGACAGGTTTTTTAAACACAAAGGCATAAACCTCTGGAGCATTTTTCGGGCTGCCTTAAAAAACATAAGATCATTTGAAATCAAACAGGGTGGGAGCACTATAACTCAGCAGATAGTTAAATCTTTGCTTTTAACACCTGAAAGGAGTTTTTCCAGAAAGATTAAAGAAGCAATTCTTGCCACAAGGATTGAAAAATATTTATCAAAGGATGATATTCTGGCCTTGTACCTTAACCAGATCTATTTTGGCCATGGAGCATATGGTATCGAAGCTGCTTCCCGTGTTTATTTTGGAAAATCCTCATCTGAGCTCTCAACTGCTGAGGCTTCTTTGCTGGCAGGATTGCCTAAAGCCCCCAACTATTACTCTCCTTTTCGCAATCTGCAAAGAGCAAAGCAGCGCCAGAACTATGTTCTGGCAAGAATGGTTCAACAGGGTTATTTAACCTCTGCTGAAAAGAGGGAAGCTGAAAAAGAACCCCTGACTTTTGCTGAATCTAAAAACATAAACAGATCCATGGCCCCTTATTTTGCTGAACACATTCGCAGAACAATAGAGAGGGAATACGGGGCTGATTATTTATATAAAGAAGGGCTGCGCATAGAAACAACTCTGGATTTATCCATGCAGATCACAGCTCAGGGCGCTGTTGCAGCCGGAGTTAAAGCATATGAAAAGAGGGAAGGTGTTTCAGACAACAATTCCCGTGTACAGGCAGCACTGATATCCATGGATCCATATTCCGGTTATGTAAAAGCAATGGTTGGCGGCAGAAATTTCAAGGAAAGTCAGTTCAACAGGGCTATTCAGGCAAGACGGCAGCCAGGCTCTGCTTTCAAGCCTATCATTTATGCAGCTGCCCTGGATAAAGGATATACTCCTTCAAGCATAATTATTGATGCCCCGATTGTTTTCGATGTCAGCGATGGAGAAAACAATAAGTTCTGGGAACCGCATAACTATGACAAGGCTTTTACAGGTCCAATCACATTAAGAAAGGCTCTGACACAATCCCGGAATATTGTAACCATAAAAATCCTCCGGAACATCGGTGTGGATTATGTTGTCAGATACGCCGGACAGCTTGGCGTGACCGGAGAGTTCAACCACGATCTGTCACTTGCCCTGGGAACCTGCGGTGTATCACTTCTGAATATGGTTAAGGCTTTTTCAACGTTTTGCGCTCAGGGAGTTTATGCAGAACCAATTTTCATAACCAGGATCATTGACAGAGATGGAAATATTATCAAAGAAAACCGTCCCAGCCTGAGTTCTGCTGTCAGCCCTCAAACTGCCTACATTATGACGACCTTACTGCAAAGTGTGGTTGAGGAAGGAACAGGCAGAAGGGTCAGGGCACTCAGCCGGCCATGTGCGGGAAAAACAGGGACAACTAATGAGGTTCGGGATGCATGGTTTATAGGATTCACACCACAGCTTGTTGCAGGGGTATGGGTGGGATTTGATGATCTCAAATCACTGGGCAAGCATGAAACAGGGGCCGTGGCTGCAGGCCCGATCTGGCTTGATTTTATGCAGAAGGTTTTGACAAATAAGCCTGTTCAGACATTCAATGTGCCTGAAGGCATTGTTTTTGTCAGAATAAACCCTGACACAGGTTATTTCCCTGCTACAAAAGACGATAAGATAATATTTGAATGTTTTAAAGAAGGCACTTTGCCCACATCATACCTGCAGTCCTATCAAAACAAACAGGATCAGGTCAATTAACAGTTGGATCAACAGGCATCATCTTGATTAGTAGAGACGCAAAATTTTGCGTCTCTACTTTTTTTGTTCAGCTTTCCCTGTCATGGGAACAAACCTCACAGGAATCAGATTTTTAATTTCAATATCTTCACCCTTTTTAGTCCCTATGACAAGGCTCTGTATCCAGAATTTTTCTCCAAGAGGCATAATTATTTTCCCCCCGTCTTTCAGCTGTCCTGCAAGAGGCAATGGAATCTCTTCTACAGAACAGGTAAGTATAATAGCATCAAAAGGTGCATGTTCTTTCCATCCGTAAAACCCGTCCCCGGCCTTTACAGTTATATTTTTGTATCCAAGAGACTTAAGAAGTTTTTTTGCTTTATGGGCAAGTTCAGGCTTGATCTCTATGGAATATACATGATTGACAATTTCAGCAAGAACCGCTGCCTGATATCCTGAACCGGTTCCGATTTCCAGCACATTGTCTTTCTTTGTTAACCGGAGGCTTTGTGTCATAAGGGCTACAATATAGGGTTGGGAAATCGTCTGTCTCTGCCCTATGGGCATAGGATAGTCCCCATATGCTGATCCCTGCATGCTTTTATCAACAAAAATGTGCCTTTTCACCTTTTCCATGGCCTTTAAAACAGCGGGGTCATTTATATCGCGAGCTTTCAAATCATTTTCCACCATATCGTGGCGTGATTTGAAAAAAGGATCTTTTCCCGAATCAGATGACACAGGACAAACATTTAAAATCAGAAGATATGAAAGAACCGTCGGAATGATTTTAAGAGTGTTATTTTTCATTGTTTTCTCCCTTCTTATATTACTAATATGATATAATAAAGTATAAGCAAATAAAATACAAATCTTGGAAAAGGAGAAAGTTATGTCCCTGAAAGATGAATTTGTTCAATTTGTGCATGATGAACTGCAAATACCACTTGTTGGTGTTCTTCCACCTGAGGACTTTCCTGAAGAGGATGTAAAAAGAATCACCACTGTACTGGAACTGTTTGCCAGATCCACGCCACTTGCAGAAGGAGCAGGTTCGTTAATGAAACCAGCAGATTATCTTACGGAAGCCCGCTCTGTTATCGTGGCAGGCATTCCGGGGTATCCCGGCAGGATTGCAGGTTTTGAAGAATGCCGCGAAAAGCTTCTGGGCAGGACAGAACCAACACATGTGAACATTGAACTGTCACAGCATTATATGGAAAAAGGATTCCAGCTTGGCAATTTTTTTACAAGCAGGGGATTTCAGTGTTTTTCAATTGTGGGCACACAGTATCCCATCAAACTGGCAGCATCAAAATGCGGAATAGGATTTTATGGAAAAAACAGTGTCATACAGCATCCTGATTTTGGATCATGGATATCGCTTATGGCCTATGTAACTGATGCGGACCTTGAGCCTGATGCACCCATTGAAGGGGATTGCGGCAACTGTGACCTGTGCATGAAAGCATGCCCTACAGGTGCTATTTATTCACCTTACAGGTGTGATCCTGCCAGGTGTGTTGATTTTAATCTGGGACATAACAAAAAAAACATGCCCAGTGAAGTCAGGGAAAAATGCAGCAATCTGCTTGGAGAGGGTTGTACTGTCTGCAGAGATGCCTGCCCGAAAAACAGAAAACTGAAACCAATAGAAGGTTTCAAACCATCAACAGAACTCCTGCATCCTTCCCTGCTGAACATATTTGAAATGACAGATGAAGAATGGGACAATGGCTATGCCAATACACTTATGGGATTTTTTCTTATGGATAAAAAATACCTGCAAAGAAATGCTGCCATAAGTCTTGGCAATTTCAGGGAAGAAAGGTCGTTGAAAGTTTTGTCAAAAGTACTTGACAGGGGTGATGATGCAGTACGGGGATATGCTGCATGGGCTGTGGGTAGAATCGGGGGAAATACAGCTGCAGATATTCTGAAATCATCACTAACAGAGGAAAAAAATAAAGATGTCAGGAGGGAAATTGAGTCAGCTCTTGAATCTGTCCGGTAAAAAAGGGCTCTGAAAGAACCTGCTGGTGAAGCTTACGTATCAGATAATCCCAGTTCTGCCCTTTCAATTTGATATATGCGGTCCCTCAGTTCTGCTGCCCTCTCAAAATCAAGAAGTCCTGCAGCCTCTGTCATCTCTTTTTTGAGTTTCCTGATCTCTTTTTTCAGATCTTTTCCAGCGCAGTACAGTGCACTTGTCTCTGCAGCCAGGGGTACAGTAACATAGTCCTTTTCATAAACTGTATCCATTACATTTGTAATATTTTTTTTAACGGATTCAGGAGTTATATTATTCTGTCTGTTAAATTCAGCCTGTATTTTTCTTCTCCTTCTGGTTTCCTTAATAGTATTTTTAATACTTTTAGTCATGATATCGGCATATAGAATTACACGCCCGTCCACATGGCGTGCTGTTCTTCCACAGGTCTGAATAAGGGATCGCTCTGAGCGCAGAAAGCCCTCCTTGTCTGCATCAAGTATTGCCACCAGAGAGACCTCCGGCAGATCAAGGCCCTCTCTTAGAAGGTTTATGCCGATAAGCACATCAAACTTACCAAGCCTGAGGTTCCTTAGAATTTCAATCCTTTCAAGGGTATCAATTTCAGAGTGAAGATATTCAACCCGTACCCCAAGTTCCCTGTAATATTCTGTCAGGTCTTCAGACATTCTTTTTGTAAGGGTGGTTACAAGTGTCCTGTCTTTTTTTTCAACCTGCTTTCCTATTTCCCCCAGAAGGTCATCTACCTGGCCAGATACAGGCCGGACCTGTATGGATGGATCCATAAGCCCGGTGGGCCGGATAACCTGTTCCACCACTTCGCCCCCGGATTTATTCAACTCAAATTCAGCAGGGGTTGCTGAAACATAAATTACGTGGTTTATAGTCTTTTCAAACTCTTCAAATGTGAGGGGGCGGTTGTCAAGAGCTGACGGAAGTCTGAAACCAAAATCCACAAGGGTTTGCTTTCGGGAACGGTCACCATTGTACATACCTCTAACCTGGGGAATTGATATATGACTCTCATCAATTATTAAAAGGAAATCATCAGGAAAGTAATTAAGCAGCACATATGGGGGCTCCCCCTGTTTTCTTCCGTCAAGATGCCTTGAGTAATTTTCAATGCCGCTGCAGTAGCCCATTGTTTCAAGCATCTCAAGATCAAAATTCGTTCGCTCCCTTATTCTCTGTGCTTCAAGAAGTTTGGAGTGTGACTCAAAAAACTCTATGCGCTCCCTGAGTTCCTCCATAATATCTCCCAGTGCTCTTTTCATGTTATCGCGGGTTGTTACATAGTGGCTGTTTGGATATATGTGGATATGCTTTAACTGCCGTATGACATTCCCGCTTATGGAATCGACTTCGTTTATCAAATCCACAGTATCACCAAAAAATTCAACTCTGATTGCTCTGTTCTCTTCATATGATGGAAAAATTTCAACAATATCTCCCCTGACCCTGAACGTGCCCCTGTGAAAATCCAGATCATTTCTCTCATACTGAATCTCAACCAGTTTTGAAAGAAGCTCATCCCTTGAAATATCTGCTCTGTTTTTAATCAGTACAAGCATCTGTTCATAATCCCCGGGCGAGCCTAAACCATATATGCATGAGACACTGGCAACAACAATGACGTCACGGCGCTGGAGCAGAGAAGATGTGGCAGAATGACGCAGACGGTCTATCTCTTCATTAATGGATGAGTCTTTCTCAATATAGGTGTCTGAGACAGGCATATAAGCCTCTGGCTGGTAATAGTCATAATAGCTGACAAAGTATTCAACTGCATTGCAGGGGAAGAGAGTCTTGAATTCACCATAAAGCTGGGCAGCAAGGGTTTTGTTAGGTGCAATGATCAGGGTGGGTTTTTGCAGATTCCGGATGACATTGGCCATGGTAAAGGTCTTTCCTGAACCGGTCACCCCGAGAAGGACCTGATTTTTTTTCCCGCTTAAAACACCATTGGTCAGTTTTTCAATAGCCTGGGGCTGATCCCCCTTAGGGACATAATCAGATGTAATTTTAAAGTGCATATTTTACCGGGGTTCTCCCCAATCATGAAGCAGTCAACTATCACTTGTTTTTAAAGCTCCATTCTGTACCGTTTGGACTATCTTTCAGAATAACACCCTTTTCCGCAAGGCTGTTTCTGATTTCATCAGCCCTTTTCCAGTCTTTCCCGTTTCTTGCCTTTATTCTTTCTGCAATGAGTTTTTCTATCTCTTTTTCATTAATACCTGAAGATGCAATACTGTTTTTTTTCTGCTTTTCAAAATACTCAGAAGGTGCTTCCTGGAAAAGACCAAGAACATTTCCAGCTTCCCTGAAAACATTTTGCGCCTGAAGAGCTAAATCCCGTGAAAAGTTAAATAAGAGATTCTTTTTTTTTCTGTCAACAAGCCTGTTAAGTGTTTTTGTAAGTGTATAAAGGATCCCGATTGCAGCAGCTGTATTAAAATCATCATCCATGGCACCTTTAAACCTGTCCGGAAATGCTGTCAGCTCTTCCCTTGCCCCTTTTTCAGCCTCATCTTCTCCCGCATCACCTGAAAACCTGTCTGCATCCTCAAGTTCATTAAGCAGAGCATAAAACCTGTCCATTCCGGACCTGGTCTCAATCAGGTTCTGCCGGGAAAAGTCCACAGGACTCCGGTAATGATTTGAAAGAAGGAAAAGCCGCATTACTTCAGGATGATAATCCTTAAGCACTTCACGAATTGTAAGGAAATTCTTTAAAGACTTGGACATCTTTTCCCTGTCAATATTTACAAACCCGTTATGCATCCAGTATCTGACAAACTGTTTGCCTGTAGAACATTCTGCCTGGGCAATTTCATTTTCATGGTGAGGAAATATAAGATCCATGCCCCCCCCATGAATATCAAATGTTTCGCCAAGATATTTACAGCTCATTGCAGAGCATTCTATGTGCCAGCCAGGCCTTCCTTTTCCCCAGGGGCTCTCCCAGGATGGCTCACCATCCTTGCTTTTTTTCCAGAGGGCAAAATCAAGAGGGCTCTGTTTTCTGTCATCTATTTCCACTCTGGCACCGGACAGAAGGCCGTCAATGTCTTTTCCTGACAGTTTTCCATAGTCTGAAAATTGCCTTACATTAAAGTAAACATCTCCCTCAACCTCATAAGCCTTCCCCTTCTCCAGAAGAACCTGAATCATATCTGTCATTTCCCTGATATGATGTGTGGCCCGTGGGGTGTAAGCAGGTTTTTCAACCCCAAGTGATTCCATGTCAGCATCAAATTCTTCTATATAGCGCTCGGAAATTACATTAAAAGGAACTCCCTCTTCATTTGCTCTGTTAATGATTTTATCATCTATGTCCGTGTAGTTCCGGACATAGGTAACATCATATCCGCGATATTTCAAATAACGCTGAATAACATCAAAAACCACCATTGCCCTTGCGTGTCCGATATGGGACAAATCATAAACCGTCACTCCACAGGCATACATGCCGACTTTACCCTCCTGCAGGGGGGTAAACAGTTCCTTCTTTTTTTTCATTGTGTTATAAATTGTTATGGCCATGTTTCTGTTCCTTGAAAAATCAGGTCACTGCTGTTTCATCAGCACAACTGCCCGGGCAGATATTCCTTCATGTCTTCCCTCAAAGCCAAGCCCTTCTGTTGTTGTTGCTTTAATGTTAATGTCACAGCTTTTGATTTTAAGGTGTTTTGCTATGTTCAATTTCATAGTGTCCATATATTCTGACAGCCTCGGTTTCTGTGCCACGACAACTGCATCAACATTAATACAGGAAAAACCCCTTTGCCTTGCCATCTCCTGAACCCTGTCAAGAATTTTCAGACTTGACATATCCTTAAAACTGCTGTCTGTATCAGGGAAATGTCTGCCAATGTCACCCAGGCCAATTGCACCAAGCACTGCATCGCTTATTGCATGTACAAGAACATCTGCATCAGAATGTCCCAGCAACCCTTTTGAAAAGGGAATTGCAACCCCGCCTATAATCAATGACCTGCCTTCAACAAGCCTGTGGACATCGTACCCCAGACCAATCCTCATCGTTGTCTTCCTGTATCATCACCGTATCTGAGAATTTGTTCTGCAAACAGAAGGTCCTCTTGTGTTGTTACTTTTATGTTTGCATATGAACCTGTTATCACTGCCACTGAAATTCCAAGCCTCTCCACAAGCGAAGCATCATCCGTGCCCCTGAAGCCATCTTCCAGTGCTTTATTGTGCGCATTAACAATCAGGTCCTTTTCAAAGGCCTGGGGCGTTTGAATTGCATACAGACTCCCCCTTGGAAGGGTTTTTGTAATTATATGATCTGCTTCGGACACCATGGAAACTGTGTCTTTAACCGGTACTGCTGCGGTAGTTGCCTTTTTTATTTTTGCTGCTTCAATGACATTATTCACCGTAGCCTTTGACACCAGCGGTCGTGCACCATCGTGAATAAGCACCATATCGCAACTGCCCTGTAAAAATTCAAGCGACTTTCTCACTGATTCCTGCCTGGTATCCCCGCCAGGCACTATTACAGGCTCTGTGCTTAAGGTTATTTTTTCTACAACTTTTTTTTGACAAAAGTTCTCTTCTCCGGGGAATACTGGTATAATTATCTGTTTAAAAATCGAAACGCTGTTCAGAACCTTTAATGTATGAGCCAGAACAGGCAGGCCCAGAAGGCTGATATAGGGTTTTTTAAGCCCGCGTTTCATTCTCCTGCCAGTTCCTGCAGAGGGAACTATGGCGCTAATATTCATGTGCCCTGCAAATAAATGTGTTGTTCTTCAGCAGTTTTTATACAATCCGAACGTAAGGGGAGAGGATTAAAGCAGTCCACCCACAGTCAGCTAAATCGTGGGACAGGATAGTTAAGCTGTTTCGAAAATTGATTCTATTTTTTGCTGAACACTGTCTTCGGGTATTTCCTGGGCAATTGACAGTTCTTTAACAAGCAGCGTTTTTGCAATATCCATCATCCTCCGCTCTCCAAAAGAAAGGTCTTTGCCTACTTTTAGTACAAAAAGATCTCTTAAAACAGTCGCAACTTCAAAAACAGATCCTGTTTTTATCCGTTCAGTATATTCCCTGTATCTCCTGTTCCATGTCTGAGAATCAACCGCCACCTGCTTTTTATTATTTAAAATTCTGTAGACCTTGGTGACCTCCTTGCAGGAAATAATCTCTCTCAGACCAACCTGCTCAACATTATCTGTTGGAATCATTATTGTCATACCATTCCCTGTTATTCTCATAATGTAGAACTTCTGGTCCTTGCCCGAAATTGTCTTTATTTCAATTGCTTCTATAGTGCCAACACCATGGGCAGGATATACTGCCATATCGCCTACTTTAAACATTTTCCCTCCCGAAAAAAGATTATTAATAACATTTTGAGGGATTTTTTTCCTTATTCATAAGGGAATCCACCATGTCAGAAAATAAATTGATTTTATTGTTTGCCCGGTAGATAACTTATATCAAATTAAAGCAAAAAAGACAATAACTATTTCAAAAAAGCTTCTCAGCAAAGAAAATTTATGGTAGTTTCATGAGACTTTTACTTTAATTTTCAGGGAGACACAAATGAAAGGAATAATTCTTGCCGGTGGATCAGGCACCCGCCTTTATCCGGTAACGCGAGCAGTAAGCAAGCAGCTTCTGCCAGTCTATGATAAACCCTTAATATATTACCCTCTCTCTGTTCTGATGTTTGCAGGGATAAGAGATATACTGATAATATCTACGCCTGAGGATCTTCCTAAATTTAAAAGTCTTTTGGGGGATGGCACTCAACTTGGACTGTCTTTTTTTTACGCTGAACAGCCCCGGCCTGAAGGTATTGCCCAGGCTTTTATTATCGGCAACTCATTTATAGCCAGTGATTCAGTCTGCCTTATTCTTGGAGATAATATTTTTTACGGACACGGCTTTCCTGAAATGTTTAAAAAAGCCGCAAAACTAAAAAAAGGGGGGTTGATTTTCGGATATCCGGTAAAGGATCCTGAGCGATATGGTGTTGTGCATTTTGACAGGAACGGAAATGTAACTGAAATTGAAGAAAAACCTGAAAATCCAAAATCAAGATTTGCAGTGCCGGGTCTGTATTTTTATGACAACAGGGTAACAGACATAGCGAAAAACATGAAAGCTTCTGACAGGGGAGAGCTTGAAATAACCGACGTTAATCTGGAATATCTTCGCATGGGCGAGTTAAAGGTGGAATTAATAGGGCGCGGTTTATCATGGCTTGATACCGGCACCCACGAATCTCTTCAGCAGGCAGCAAGTTATGTGGAAGCTATTGAAGCTCGTCAGGGACTTAAAATAGCGTGTATCGAGGAAATAGCCTACCGCAGGGGATATATCAACAGGATGCAGCTAACCGAACTTGCTGATGGAATGGCTCTCAGTTCCTATGGCAAATATCTTTCTGCGATACTTGAGGAAGAGGAGATTGAACATAATGTCAATCAGTGTTATTAAAACAGCTTTACCTGGTGTTGTTGTTCTTGAGCCCGATGTTTTAGGCGACTCCAGGGGGTTTTTCATGGAAACATACCATGAAAAAAAATACAGGGGGCTTGGCCTTAATTGTACATTTGTGCAGGATAACTGCTCCCATTCAGCAAAAGGCATTCTCAGGGGGCTGCACTATCAGCTTGATCATCCCCAGGGAAAGCTTGTTTTTGCAATCAAGGGTGAAGTTTTTGATGTTGCCGTTGATATTCGCCGCGGATCACCTTTTTTCGGGCACTGGGTAGGTGAAATTCTTTCGGAAGAAAACAAGCGCCAGATTTATATCCCTGAAGGCTTTGCACACGGATTCTGCGTATTAAGTGATTCAGCTGACTTCATATATAAATGTACGGATTTCTACCACCCTGATGATGACAGGGGCATTAACTGGTCGGACAGGACAATCAATATCAAATGGCCGGTGGAAAATCCAATACTGTCTGCCAAGGACAAGGCACTGCCAATGTTACAGGAGACACCAGAGAACTTACTGCCGGAGTATAACCCCGGCTGAAAGATTTTCCAGATCAGGAAGGCAAGTGTAACAGTATTTCACTCATTTCAGGCAGACATCCATGTCTGCTTGCTAAGTTGTTTTTACGCTTTACCATCCCCCCTTATCAAGGGGGGAAAGAGGGGGGTGAAGTTTATGTAATGCTTAAATCCGTTCAATACTGTTACACTAAGCTGCTGTTTGTGGGACCATGTTTTTTGAGAATCGCTCGAGGCAGATATAAGCAGCCTTCCTACGGGACCCTGTCAGTTTTATCATCCCTTATAAATGCCACAATCCGTTCCACAGCTGCTTCCGAATCATAGTCATGCAAAACAACATGATCGCTCCTTCTGAATTCAACAAACTGCTTGTTGCGGGATGGAAGCTTTTTAAAGACCTCCCTGCTGGCTGCGAAATCCGCGACCATATCACCCCTTGAGTGAATCCACAGAGTATCGCTCTTTACGTTTTCTGCTTTTTTCACAGATGTTTCTGCTACCCTGAACACTTCATCAAGACATGCAAGGGGCACATGCCAGTATGCATGATATTGCCTGAGCTTTTCCGGGTCGTTTATCATGCCGACCCGGATTTTTTTTACATACGGCAGTACTGGTTGCAACCACCTCAAAAGCCTTTCAACAAGCCCGCAACCAAACCACTTCTCTTTAAATTTAAAAAAGGGGCTGATTATAACAAGTCTTGAAACCTCCTGCCTGGCGGCAATATCAAGGGCAATATCCCCTCCAATGGAAAACCCTGCAATAGAGACAGAACCATAGCGCTTTTTAAGTAAATTATATTCCCTGTCAGCCTTCTCTGTCCATTTCCTGGCAGTGGCACAGCGCAACTGCCTCGGGCTTGTTCCATGTCCGGGCAACAGAATTGCCTTGTAAGCAAACCCCAGCCGTTCAAGCTTCAGTGCAACTGGCTTCATGTCATAGGGAGTATTACTGAATCCGTGAATAAGCAGAAAAGCAGGCGGCTTCCCATCTCCTGAAAACTCAGAAGATTTCTGCTTGCACCCTTTTTTCTGAAACGCTTTCTCTTCCCTGTCAATGGACAGGGAGATATAAACATTGTAGAAAATGATAGCAGCCGTTAGAAGAAGGACGGCTCCGAATCCTGCTTTAAGACCCCAAAAAAACAAGCTTTCCATTGTCTGAACCAGCGACTTTATTTTTTCAACCATATGTAGTATATTTCCGGTGTTCCTTCAAGTCTAACATTTCATTTTTCTGAAAACGAGTCCATGTTCAGCTTTCAACCATAAACAATAATAATGGCCTGTAAAAAAACTTTTTTTAAAGCACATAGTGATGTCCTTGTCTGTCTGTTTCTTTTAACAGCTACATTTGCTGTTTACTGGCAGGTAAGCAGCTATGAACTGATTAATTTTGATGATGACGTATATATCAGCGCAAATCAGCATGTGCGCTCCGGGCTGAGTCTGGCCAGCATCAAATGGGCTTTCACTGCCCTGCATGAATCCACATGGCAGCCACTGGTGTGGATTTCATTCATGATAGACTCTCAGTTGCATGGGAGTGATCCTGGATGGTTTCATCTGACCAGCCTGTTTTTGCACATTGCCAATACCCTGTTGCTGTTTTTTGTTTTCAGGAAAATGACAGGAGATTTATGGCCAAGCGCTTTTGTTGCTGCCCTCTTTGCTTTTCATCCCCTCCATGTAGAGTCAGTAGCATGGGTTGCAGAGAGAAAAGACATGTTAAGTACCTTTTTCTGGATGCTGACCCTGTGGGGCTACGTGCGCTATGTTGCTCATCCTGGAATTGTCAGACTGCTGCCTGCCCTTTTATTTTCTATCCTGGGTCTTATGGCCAAGCCAATGCTTGTAACCCTGCCGTTTGTACTGCTTCTGCTTGATTTCTGGCCTTTGGGCCGCCTTGAGCGTCACGCATCACACAATTCAACAACAATTTCTCGGCTGTTTTTAGAAAAAATTCCATTCTTCATCTTTGCTGCACTGTCAAGTTTATTGACATTTTTCATCCACCAGAAAGGAGGTGCCATAGTTTCCATGGATGTGCATCC
This sequence comes from Deltaproteobacteria bacterium, assembly GCA_024276465.1. GTDB lineage: Bacteria > Desulfobacterota > WTBG01 > CAIYCZ01 > CAIRTM01 > JAJRXD01. The sequence continues at coordinate 42,234 of JAJRXD010000013.1, read as the reverse complement.
TCTGAACATCAGAATTGCCAATGCGCTCATCTCCTGTATTGTCTATGCCTGGAAAATGATCCTCCCATTTAATCTTGCGGTCTTTTATCCCTATCCTGACTCTATACCATGGTGGAAAACCGCATGGTCCGGTTTTTTGATATTGTCCGCATCCCTGCTAACACTTAAAGCTTTGAGGAGAAGACCATATCTTGCTGTTGGATGGTTCTGGTATATCGGCACCCTTGTTCCTGTAATAGGGCTGGTGCAGACAGGAGCCCATGCCATGGCTGACCGTTTCACTTATATTCCTCTTACAGGTCTTTTTATCATCATTGCATGGGGTGTTCCTGAACTTCTTGCGGGCTGGAGTTACAAAAAGACATGCCTTGCTGTAATAACAGCTGTACTCATTCCGGCCCTTATGACAATAACACGGGTTCAGGTCAAATACTGGTCTGACAGCATTACCCTTTACAAGCACACTCTTAATGTAACTGCTGACAACAATGTTACCCATCACACCCTTGGACTTGCTTTGTTTCAGAAAGGAAGGATCAGGGAAGCTGCGTTTCATTTTAATGAAGCTCTTCGGATAGCACCTGCTGACACCAGGGCGCACAACAACCTTGGCCTTGCCATGGCCAGGCTGGGCAGAACCGGGGATTCAATTAAGCATTATCAGGAGGCACTGCGGCTGAACCCTGATTACGCCGATGCACACTACAACCTGGGGATCGCTCTGGCCCAACTTGGCATGACAGACAAGGCAATAACTCACTACAGGGAGGCACTGCGGCTGAACCCTGATAATGTAAAGGCACATAACAACATAGGGATTGCTCTTTTCCGGAAGGGGAAAATCAAAAATGCTGTTGTCCATTTTCAAAAAGCATTACAGATAAAGCCTGATTATTCTTACGCCCGGAACAACCTTATGAAGGCGCAGGCTGCAGGGCATGGAAACACGGGGAAGAAAAATTAACGTGGGGGTTTGTTCCTCGAATTTAACAGTTCACTGGATGCAGTCCAACATCAACTGAAAAATCCTGATATGAAGATAAAGTTTAATAATTTTATTCTTGTGTTTGTCAGTATACTTATCACTTATTCTGCAATTGAGTTCCTGGTGTTCAGGCACGTTATCAGACACCTTCCGCTCAACAAGCATCTGTTCCTCCCCAAGCCAGTACGGATTTTAGCACAAAGCTCGAAACATGATATCGTTCCCCGGAAAGACTACATCGCTATTTTTGGTGATTCCTATGCAATGGGCTATGGTGACTGGCTTATGGAAGCTGACCCGAAAAAAAATTCTCCGTTTAACAGTGCCCACGTTCTTCACGATCTGACCGGAAAGGACGTGGTATCCTTCGGGCAAAGCGGCCGAGGGAGTCTGGGAGGATTCGTAATCGAGCCAATTAAAAAATTTAAATACATAAACAACCTCTGGCTCTTTGAGCTTTCAAAGCCGGGCATCGTCTGCTTGTACTTTTATGAGGGCAATGATCTGGAAGACAATCTTGAGTATATCCGGAGAAAATACAGGGGGGAGTACGACTACACAAAAATATATGACCAGGACTACTTCAGGATGTTTATTGATGGCTCTGTGCAAAAAGCAACATTGTTTAACTTTTTCAAGAATTTTATCTTCGGACGTTTTATTCAAACAATGCTGTCAGAAAATATTGAGAGACTTTTTAGCAGAAAAAACGAGTCGGAACCTCCGGAAGACAGCATTGAGTTTGATTATTCAGAGGAAACAAACCGGGCTGCTGTTGGTGAAAAAGAGTTGGTGCTGCCATCATCCCTGCAGGGTCCAGCGCTTGGCCTTGACAGCGAGCAGATGAAGCTGGCCCTTTATGTGCTTGACCAGAGCCTGAAATATATCAGAGGCTACTTCAAAGAATCACGGTTTGCTGTCGTCTATATTCCGTCTGTGCTGTCAAGCTATACAATAGTATCAGAGGCTGTGCAAGGATCGAAATCAGGCGATCGGATTTTTTCAACTGAGGAAATGTTTGAAAACAGCGGCCTTATAGCTGAAAAAGTGCGGTCCATGGCAACAAAAAACGGAATGCAGTTTATTGATACACGAGCCGATATCAGAAAAGCCGCCCGCAGGAAACTTGTGCATGGTCCTCACGACTGGAAACATCTTAACCGGCTCGGCTATCATGTCTTGGCACGCTCCATTTTTGAGAAGCTGGATTATTAGTGGCTGACCGAATTATAGACCTCCGGAGTATCAACGTCCAACCCCTCGATGCTTTCCTCGATCGGAACCAGTTTCACCTTTTCCGGCATACGTTCAATCAGCATTCTACCGCCGCGGTCCCCTTCAATACCAAGCAAATCCTGTTTTAGCGCAGAAGAAAATATTACTGGATTGCCTCTTCGACCCTGATACAAAGGAGCAACTATGGGAGAATCCCCCTGCTTGAAGCATTCAATCAATGTATTAATAGTCTTAATATTAAGAAACGGCTGGTCCCCAACCAGAAACATAAATGCATCTGTATCAGGACCTGACATGGCAATCCCCAGCTTCATTGCTGCGCTTTGGCCTTCCTGTGACTTGCCGTTATAGACAGACCTTATACTGTAATGCTTTGCTATCTCTCTGATCTCATCTCTTCGGTAAATCAGAATCACCTCGTCAAGCTTTGAACCTGCAGCAGCGCTAATAACCCTCTCTACCATTAGCATGCCTCCAACATCAAGCAAAAGCTTTTCTCTTTGCATCCTTTTTGCCAAACCCGATGCCAGAATAATACCGGTAATCAATATCCTCCCTCCATTATTACAATCTCTCGAATCTGCTGTTGTGCATGCTGGCTACAATAAAGCCGCTGCAGATGATATCAGCTTTTTTGAGCAGTTCAATAATGTTTTTCGCTGCTTTTTTTTTGTCATCATTTTCAGCTTTGTTGAGCAGCAGATATTTTTGGCAGTTTTGCGGCGCTGCCTTGAAAAGACCTTCTTCTGAAACAATGATACGAAATATTGTACTCTCATCTATCCTGGCTCCTATTGTACTGCCCACTACCTTACTGAAAATTTCGGGGCGGTGAACATATTCACTGCTAATAGGTTTGCCCAAAACATCAAGGCCTATAACCCCGGCAATTTTAGTAGTCGCACAGGGTATGACCGGCTCGTAAGCAGCGGGTGCTTTGACAGACTTGTGACGTGCACCGTCAGCTTCTACAAGCACATAGTCAAATAAACCCCTGCCAAACAGTATGCTGATAAACTGCCTGTCCATGCCCAGCAGTTTATTTTCTGAAGAGCGTTCCCTGCCGGCAACAATGATCATGCTTTTCTGCTGGCCTGAAAAAACATCGCTGTTTTTAGAAGCATCAATTATTACTGCATCACAAGTATCCTCATCAGGAGATAATATTGCGGTAGTTGTCGTAACAAGAACACGTTTACCCCGGCCTTTCAATTCTTTTGCCAGGCAGAACATTGCTGTGGTTTTGCCGCCAGCACCGACAAAGCATATTAACTCCTGCTTACCAAGATCTATGTCCAAAGCCTTATAGATATACATACTATCACCTGGCAAAAAAACTGTCTGGCTATGAAACTGCTATCAATCGTGAAAATGAGAAGAAGGAAAGATCCGTCAAAAGCGAAGGAGTCTACCGGCTTTTTTTAGCCATTTTCAGGCTGGCAACATCTGCTCCGCTTCTTACGGCTATTAGTTCCGCAGCAATTGACACTGCTATTTCATCCGGAGTGTTTGCCCCGATACCAAGGCCTATCGGGGCATGAATGCGCCCTATGGCCTCATCGCTTATCCCGTTATCTTTTAATTGCTGCAAAGCTTTTGCCACTTTATTGCGGCTGCCGATCATACCAAGATAACAAAAGGGCTGGCGCACACAATACTCCAGAACTTCAAAATCATGGATATGTTTATGCGTAAGAATTGCAAGATACGTGTTTTCTGAAAGCACAAGCTCTGGCAGTAACTTCTCATAGTCTTTGGCTAAGACTTTATCAGCCCATGGCAATCGCTCCTTATTGGCAAACTCAGGGCGGTTGTCAGCAACGATTGTGGTGAACCCTATCATTTTGCCTGTTTTGCTTAAAGCACGTCCGATGTGCCCTGCGCCAAAAATGATTAAATCAGGGGCATTCTTTAGAGGTTCAAGAAAAACACCCATAGACCCGCCACAGGACATACCGATATCTTCAAGATTATAACGCAGCAGTTTAGATTCAGTGCCATGCATTATTTCCATCGCTTCATCGACAATTTTCTTTTCAACAGCACCACCCCCTATAGTGCCTGTAATGGAACCATCAGCTTTAATAAGCATTTTTGCACAGGGCCTGCCCGGAGCTGACGCTATCACTTCAACAACTGTTGCCAGAACCGCTGATGTACCGGCATTTTTTACTGCAATAATTTCTTCAAAAATATCCATATCTGGTCCTTAAGCAAAAAACCTTGCCTGGGATTATAATTTTTCAGTCTTTTTCAAATGCAGTATTGCTTCTAAAACTCCTCCGGCAACTGCCCTGGCTTTATCCGATATCAAACAGCAATATTCTTTAACTCCCCTTGGGTCGATGTCACCGATTTTTAAACCCCTCTTAACCTGCATCCCCTCCCTTATTACACCTCTGAGAACACCATTAATTGCGGCAAGAACCTGCGTTTTGTCAACACAGCATACCACATCGCTTTTCCGGATGACATTGCCTATCTCAACAGCATTACGAACAATGCCGTCACATGGCGCCCTGAGAACCCTCTCTTCAGTATATCCCTTAACAGCCTCCGGCACCCCTGTATTCGGTTCAGCATAGCCTTCATATATAACTTTTCCCAGGGCATGTCCCCGATTGGTTTCAATGACAGCATCCACATCTTCCCCGGCTTTAAAGCCAGGCCCCAAAGCAATGGTAATGGGTGCCATGTCCCGATGTACACCTGTGTTTTTTTTTGATAATGTAGCGTCTATAAAGACATCTGACCCGCTGTCCTGCAAAACAGTGCAATTCGGGTCAACTAAAACCGGGACAGCTCCAGCCATTACTATATCCTCTATCTCCCTGCTGCCGGCTGCTTTAACGGCTTTTACATTCTCCACAACCACCTGACCATCAAATACTGCCTGAGCAAAAGCAACTTTTCTTCTTATGACAACAGGCTGCTCTATTTCCAGCACAGTGACACAAAAACCGCTCTTGTAAAGCCTGTGTGCAACCCCGGTTCCCATATCACCGCCACCTCTGACAACAACTCTGATATTGCCCATAAAATTTTTCCAGTCCAGGTATGCCGCCTCTCCGCTTTATTGCTGTCTGTTTTTTTTCCTGATTGCCTCTAATACTCTTTCAGGAGTAAGGGGAAGTTCCCTGAAACAGTACCCTACAGCACTGCTCACAGCATTTGCTACTGCATGGGGAACGCACGCAATAGGGCCTTCCCCAACCTCCTTGGCCCCATAAGGACCATAAGGATCAATGGTTTCAACAATAATATGTTCAATCTCAGGTACTTCGAAAGGCCGGGGGTTCTTATACCCTGCCATAGAAGGGTTTAAAACCTGACCATTTTCAACCAGACGTTCCTCAAACAGCGTCTGTCCCATTCCGCTGAAAACCTGTCCATCCATCTGGCCTTCCACAGCCAGAGGATTTATGGCCCGGCCAACATCATGGGCCACTGTCATTCTGAGGAGTCTTACTATGCCTGTTTCAGGATCTACCTCCACCTCTGCAATCTGGGCCCCGAAGGAATAAGCAAGGGCAGGCTTTTGGGTGGGTGAATTATAGAAACCTCTCCCCATTACGTATCTCCCCTCCTGGGAGTGCAGCGTATCAAAAACAATATCTTCAAATGAAATGGCCTTTTCAGGGAAGCCCCTGGGATATACCTTATTATCTTTAAAAACCAGTAATGACGGCTTAACATCGAGTTTTTGTGAAGCTGTTTTTTCAAGCTGTTTTTTAGCATCCCTGCATGCTGCTCTAACGGCATTGCCCGTGGTAAATGTACCCCGCTGCGAAAATGCTCCTACGTCAAATGGCGCAATATCTGTATCTCCGGATACAACCGTTATATCTTCAGCACTTATCCCGAGTGTTTCTGCAGCAATCATTGCCATAGTGGTATGCGAACCCTGCCCCATGTCAGGCAGACCGGTAAAAAGAGAAAGCCTGCCATCTTCATCTATTTTAAGAAAAGCAGCAGATGTATCATGCTGGAACATCCCCTTGCCGCCGGAGCTCATCACTCCGCAGCCTATCCCAATACCTCTGTAAGGCTGAAGTTTCCCATACTTTTTCTTCCAGCCTGATTTTTTGGCGGTTTTTTGTATACACTCCTTTAAACCACAGCTGGCATAATAAGTTTTACTGAGTGTTGTATGTCCTTTTCCTACAGCATTATGGAGGTAGAAATCAACAGGATCTATACCCAGGTCGTGTGCCACACAATGAAGATGCTGACCTAAGGCAAACTGGGCCGGTACAATCCCTCCACCATGATGAAAAAAACAGGGAGCATTGTTTGTATAAACAAGTCTTCCCCTGTAACGCATGGCTTCAAGTTTAAAAAGCATTTGCAGGTTTGCACTGACAATAGTCATTATGATAAACTGTGTCTCAACATAGGCACCACAGTCATGCATAAAATCTGCTTCAATGACTTTCAGGGTGCCGTCATTTTTTACACCCGTTTTTAAAACAATTTTGTCTCTGCCTCCCGACCTGCAAATAATAAACTCTTCATCAGCATCAGCCATAATTTTCACCGGTCTTGCTGCTTTGCGGGAAAGAAGTGCAGCGATCAAATGGTGAGGTCTGACTGTTCCCCTCCCGGAAAAAGCTCCTCCCGTGTTAAGGCTGCAGACCCTGACCTTGCTTTGAGAAATACCAAGGCTCGTTGCCATGCTTTGCTGAATAAGAATTGCTGTTTGATTGGGTGTCCAGATGGTAAGCTTGTCAGGCATGGAGTAATCGACAAGTGCAAGATGCAGCTCCGCAAAACAATTGTGCGTCGGGTTGATGGTAAATTCATCGGTCCTTATATGATCGGACTCGTCAAATGTTTTTTCAGTATCACCAAACTTTAAATCTTTCTCATCTGCATAGTTATCTTCAAAGTACTGGTGCAATACAGGCGCTCCTTTTGCAACAGCTTCTTCTATAGTGAGAACTGCCTGCATGGGCTCATACTCAACTTTAATGAGCTCTGCCGCCTCTATTGCAGTGTCTTCATCAATCGCTGCTACAGCTGCGACTTCATCGCCAACATAACAGACCTGATCATCACAGAGCACCTGCTGATCAGGCCCTGCCATAATACCACCCGAATCTTTATGGGTAATTACTGCTTTCACACCAGGCAGTCGCATTGCCTGCGATGTGTCAATGTTGAGTATCTTTCCCCTGGGGATGGTGCTTCTGAGTATCTTCCCATGGAGCATTCCCGGAAGATACACATCATCGCTAAATACTGAACGTCCTGTTGCCTTGAGAGGAGCGTCAAGCTTTGGCTGCCGCCTGCCTATTACACTGTATGGATTACTTTTTCTGGCCATTTTTTAACTTTCTGTGGTTTTCAGGACGCCTTGCTTACGATTTGCAGTATTTTTAAACCCGGATATTGCAGAAAATTATTTTGCCAGGAATGGGGCATCTCAAACTACTGGTTTTTATTTTTCTGCCTGATTGCCTCTAATACTCGTTCGGGGGTTATGGGAAGTTCTTTTATATGGTGTCCAATCGCATTGCTTACAGCATTAGCTATTGCCTGTGAAGTACACTGGATAGGACCCTGCCCCACTTCTTTTGCTCCGAAAGGTCCATATGGGTCATTAGTCTCTACAATAATATGTTCAATCCCGGGCACTTCGAAAGGTCTGGGCAGCTTGTAATCCAGCAGAGACGGGTTCAATACCCGTCCATTTTCCATGATGCATTCTTCAAACAGCGTCTGCCCCATACCGCTGAAAACCTGCCCATCCAGCTGTCCCTCTACTGCCATGGGGTTTATGGCACGGCCAACATCATGGGCAACCGTCATGTTAAGAAGCTTTACTATCCCGGTTTCAGGGTCAACCTCCACCTCTGCTATCTGGGCTCCAAAGGAGTAAGCAAGTGCAGGGTTGCCTTTATAATCTCCACCGGAAACGCCCTCTGTCGGGGGATTATAGAAGCCTCTGCCCATGACAAATCTGCCCTCAGAAGAATGAAGGGTGTTATATACTGCATCCTCAAATAATATGGCTTTTTCAGGTTTGCCTTTGGAAAAAATTTTTCCATCTTTAAAAACAAGCTCGGATGGTTTAACACCCATCTCTGTTGCAGCTGTTTTACCAAGCTGCTTTTTGACATCACTACAGGCATTCTTAACAGCATTACCTGTGGTAAATGTTCCTCTCTGGGAAATTGCTCCGGCATCAAAGGGAGTAATATCAGTATCACCTGCAATTACTTTAATATCCTCAGGGGTTATCCCCAGGCTTTCAGCTGCAATGATAGCCATGGCAGTATGTGAGCCCTGCCCCATGTCCGGTAAACCAGTAACAAGTGAGACTTTTCCGTCCTCATCTATCTTGATAAATACAGCTGATGTATCATGATCAAACATGCCTTTTCCACCGGCACGCAATACACCGCATCCAATACCAATCCCCCTGTAGGGAGGAAGTTTTCCATGTTTTTTCTTCCAGCCTGATTTTTTTACTGTTTTTTGTATGCATTCCTTTAAACCGCAGCTGGCAAAATGCATTTCGCTTAAGGTTGTATAACCTTTATCTACGGCATTTTTCAGCCTTATCTCCACTGGGTCAATCCCTAAATCCTTTGCTATGGCATCAAGCTGCGCACCAAAGGCAAACCGCATGGCCACAAGTCCTGCCCCGTGGTGGAAAAAGTAGGGTGGGTTGTTTGTATACACAAGCTTTCCTGTAAATTTTGAGGCTTCCACTTTATAGAGCATCTGAAGCTGAAACCCGGTAAAGCGCAGCATGATAAACTGAGTTTCCACATAAGGGCCGCAATCATGCAGAAGATCAGCCTCTATTGCCTTCAGCCTGCCATCTTTCATTACACCGGTTTTGAAAGTAAAATTGTATTTTCCACCACCCCGGTAAATAATAAATTCCTCATCAGCAGTGCATATTATTTTTACCGGCTTTGCAGTTTTTCTTGAGAGAATAGCGGCAATGTAATGGTGCGGTCTTTCTGATCCTCTGCCGCAGAAAGCACCACCGGTATTCAGGTTCATAATCCTGACATTACTTGAGGAAAGCCCGAAATTCTGGGCTAAACTCATTTGAATAATCGCGGAAGACTGTACAGGGGTCCAGACCGTCAGCTTTTCCGGAAGGGAATAATCTGCAACCACAACATGGTGCTCTGCAAAAGAGCTGTGAGAAGGATGAATGACATACTCGTCAGTGCGTATATGTTCAGACTCTGAAAATGCTTTGTCAACATCGCCAAATGCCATTGAAATATCATCGGCACAGTTGTCCTCTATATAATTGTGAATAGGGGGAACCCCTTCGGCCATGGCTTCTTTCATGGAAAAAAGCGGTGTCATTGGCTCATATTCTACTTTAATCAGCTCTGCTGCTTCAGCCGCCGTGTCTTCATCCACCGCCGCTACCGCGGCAACTTCGTCACCAAAATAATTAACCATCTCATCACATAGCAGCACAGTATCAGGTCCGGGCATAAGCCCACCCGTATCTTTATGGGTAATAACCGCCTTGACTCCCGGCAGTTGCTCTGCTCTGGAGGTGTCTATGTTGACTATTCTGCCCCGCGGGATCGAGCTCCTCACAATCTTCCCATGCAGCATCCCCGGCAAATACACGTCATCACTGAACTCAGAACGTCCTGTTGCCTTCTGCCTTCCGTCAAGTCTCGGATGCCTCTGCCCCACCACGCTGTACTTACTGACCATCACTTGTGCCCCCCGCTCCTGCCTGCTTCTCCGCTGCATGCTTCACCGCCTCAATTGTCTTGATGTGGCCTGTGCACCGGCAAAATGTCCCTGACAGCGCCTCCCGGACATCCTCATCACTCGGCTGGGGATTCTTATCCAGCAGTGCCCTCGCGCTCATAATCACCCCGGGTGTACAAAATCCGCACTGAATCGCACCATGCTCTATGAATGACTGCTGCACAGGGTCTAATTCATCAGCACTGCCAAGGCCCTCTATGGTTGTTATATCATGCCCCTGGCTTTCTATTGCCAGCTTCAAACAGGATAGTATCGCCAGGCCATCCATAATTACTGTACACACCCCGCATGTCCCTATCCCGCAGCTCTTCTTGGTCCCGGTCAGACGCAACTGATCACGCAGCACATCAAGAAGCGTATGCCATGGCTCTACCGCCACTTCGCAGGTGTCGCCATTTACCTGCAGTGTTATCATCCTTTTCATTTCCCTGCCCTCCTTTTATTCCTGCTGCTTCCCTTCAGCTCCTGTAATACCCGCTTTACCAGCACCTGCGCCAGCTGCCGCTTGTACCCTGCGCTGCTAAACAGATTTGTAAGCGTCCCTAACTCTGTACGCGCTGTATCGGCTGCCTGCTCCATGCCCCCCTCGCTCAAGCCGCCCTCCTCCACCACTGCCGCAGTCTTCTCCAGAATCAGAGGATGTGACGCAATAGCTCCTATAACAATTCTGACCTGTGAGCACCTGCCTGCCTTCACACTAACTGCTGCCCCTATGTTTGCCATGGCAAAATCAAGCCCCCTGCGGCTGCAAATCTTGATAAACGCTGTCCTGCGCTCAGTGTTTCCACGCGGTATCTCTATCCTGCTTAACATCTCTTCCGGCTCAAGAGCATTGTACCTCACCCCGTCATTCCGGTAAAATTCCCGGGCTAACACCCGCCGCTCCCCTTCCCGGTTCTGTATCACCATTTCTGCATCCAGAGCCACCAGCATCGGTGCCGTATCTGAACTGTTAATCGCGTGGCAGCGCTCTGAGCCATTGATGGCGTGGCACACATTCCCGCCCGCCTTGCGGCACACCTCCCTCGCATCCCGCCACAGCTGCGACTGATTGTAGTACCAGCACCTGGTGTTCAGACATGCATTGCCACCTATGGTACCCATATTGCGTATATGCTTTGAGCCTACCGCTGTTATGGCCCTGCCCAGGCCAGGACAGCTCTCTTTTATAAGGCTGTTTTCAGCAAGACTGCTCAGCGTGACGCCTGCGCCCAGATGCAGCGACCCGTCAGAACCCGTTGTCACCGAGCACAGCTCATCAATTGTCCTGATCCCTATCACTGTTGCCGGCCGCTCTATGCGGTATTTCATATTTACCAAAAGGTCTGTGCCGCCCGCAAGAATCCGGGTCTGCCCGTCACCTGCCTGCAGTGCTGCCAGGGCTTCGCCTGTTGTTGATGCCTTTACATATTCAAATCGTGGAAGTCTCATTTTCTAACCCCGATGATTGAAGTTATTGATGTGTCCCATTGTTTTTGTAAAAAAAATAATGGAAGATTCTCACTACTATTGTCCTGGCACAGAGATAATGACATACCTCTGACTGCAAAAAATATAGAGTAAATTTCCAGACATGTCAAGCAGAGTGCAGCATTAATTCCGAACAGGAAATTCCCAATGATAAAGTTTTTTTGCTTCGATATTCGAAATTCTGCATTCGATATTAAAAACAGTTCATATTTTTTCTCTTTTCAAACATGCAGTTCACACGGCAAAGCCTGTAAATTCTGGCCTCGCAGGAGGGCAGGGGTTTCTATATTGAACTAAAGCCTCTGATCCATAAGTTTTTTCAGCTCTGCATTGGATGATGGGGCAAAGCCAAGGGTTTTATCCCACACATCCATGCTTTCCATACAGTAATATATAAAAAGTCCTTCAGAGTATGCTCTCAGCCACCCGGTCATTTTCGAATACATCTCAACCCTTATATCCTGCATATAACGCATCTTTCCATCAAGCCCGGGAATAAATTCCTGAGAAAAGATTCTGGTGTCAGGCCAGCGTTTATACGCTGAATTTTTCAGCTGAGGCATGTAGCGCAGGGAGCCGATACTTATCCATGATATGCTTGATGGAGGGATGCTTTCTGCTACCAAATCTACAACACTTCTATAGCCGTCTTCCCAGCCAGGATAAAATATCAAGGGGTCAAAATGAAAGCCCACCCTGTAGCCATCTCCGATCATCCTGCATGCAGCAGATATCCTTCTCTTTAAAGGTGCTGTACCCCTCTCCTGGCTTTGTATTATCTCCTCAGTATTAAGGGACCATGAAACAATAATTGCCCCGCCGTGATCAAGGCCAAGCAGGTTTTCAATATGAATGGTTTTTGTCTTCAGCTCAAGCACTGTCTGCTTCCTTTTTCTTAAAAAAGGCATTATAAAGGCAATAAAACCTGTCAGATGCTCAAGAGCAAGGCTGTCCATAAACTCACCTGTGCCCAGGCGAACAATTTTCCCCTTAATCAGTGCAGCATTTGCTTCAAGTTCTTCCATCATGTCATCCCGGTTAACAAAAAGCGTGATGAAAGGATTGTTCAGATATGCCTGCAGTACGCAGTAGGAGCAATCCAAAGGACATCCGGTTCCAGTGTTCAGGATAGCATAGCCACAGCACAGATACTGCTTTTTTGTCCCTGGACAGGGCTCAAGAAACCGGCCCCTGTTCTGGCAGAGCAGAAGATTTTTTTTTCCATCAAAACCCGCCACCCTTTTTTTTTGAAAAGACCTGATTAACTCTCTTGCGCTGGAAACTGTTTCAACGCTGGAACCTGTGCAGCGCTCAAGAACCTGCCTTGCAAACGGCAGGTTCTTTACACTTTCTTCTACAAAAATCTTCTCCGGCATGAAATGGTTCAATGATTCCCCCCCAGAAACTCCTTAAGTGCTGTAGAGACGGTCGCCTTTTTCACCTTTTTCACAGCCTTGACCAGATCCTCAACTGTTTTAAAATCAATCTGTATGCTGCAGGTCACGCCTTCAAAAAATGGGGGCGGGGTGATCTTAACATTCTTCGGAAGGTCAAGTTTCTTTCTGAGCTTTAAAAATTTTTCCTCAGAACTGCTGAGACGTGGAAACCGTTTTTACCTTATCCACTGTCTGATGCTGTCACCCTTTTGTGACAGGGTCAGACAGTCCTGCTCCAGTATCCTCTCCACCTCCCTGTCTTCTGCAATATCTCTAAGGGAGATGTTATCCCTGAGGGCTATATCACAACAGTTTTCAATTATCTCTGCCTGCTTGCTGGAACTCATGTTTACCTTGCAAAACATCCTGAAAAAACAGATTCTGTCGTTTTTTTCCATCCGGGAAAGCCTGATTGCATTTTTTTCTGCTATGGTTCCGTTCATGACGGCTTCCTTGATTTCGTTTTCAAGCTTCATAATGGACAGCAGGTCATCCATTGCCCTGACAGACGGGGAAAGACCCATAAGTGGGAGATATGTTTCAATTATGATCTGTTAAGAAAAATATTCAAGGAGCCTCTCAGCAATGTTAGCTTTTTCTACCGGATTAAATGTTCTGTGCGGAAGGTTCTCAAAAAACGAAAACAGAAACAGCTCAGCTTCCTCTGATTTGGAATCAAAAATCATTGCAGGCACCTCTGTCCATCCAAGCTCTGTAACAGCTTTGATGCGTAAAAAACCGCAAACAATTCTGTAACAGCCATCTGCCTCAGAAAAAACAAGGTATGGGGGAGCTGCAAGTCCAATTTTAGCTATTGAGGTTTTAAGGCTTTTTATGCTTCTGCCTGCAGTAACAACAAAGGACATCTCCTCTTTACTGATTTCTTTAAGCGAAACTGAAGTACTCCTGATTTTTAAAGCCATTGCAAATTTTCCTTGTAAAATCTTTTCTTATTCACTATTCTGTAAACCTGAATTGAGCGATTCTAAAAACATGATTCCATAAATCCCGCTGTGTCGGGATTAATTTAACAACATATCACTTCCGTTCAATGCTGTTAAATTAGCTGACTTTATCTGAAACATATCTGGGTGTGTACACTGTGATACGCAACAACCCTTATCCGTACAGCACAAGCCTGAAAACATATTACCATGGAGATATTAATAGATGAAACAAATAATCAACGAATTAATACAGCTGCAGGACCTTCACTTCACCCTTGAAGAACAAAAGGCTTTAACCACTGACTCTTATTTAAAAGATCTTGAGAATTCAATCCAGGCACTTTCAAATGATCTCCCCAAAGAAATAAACAAACTTTTCCATGAATTGCTGAACCATTATTCCACAGCAGTGGTTCCCATGGCAGAAGGTATTTGTACAGGCTGCGGAGTAACCGTCCCCACCATAATGGCATATGAGATCAAAGTAGGGGAAAAGATGACACAGTGTCCAAGATGCACCCGAATTATATACTATCGTGATGCCCTTCCGCGCCAGCTCAAAAGAATCAAATCGCAGCACCCCAAACCAAGTGCCGGTATTGCCCGATTTTCCTCCAGCAGGCTTATGATTCCACAGCTCAACAGTGCAACACGGGATGAGGCCCTTTCGGAAATACTAATGACAATGGCAGAAGAAGGCTTTGTTGAAAAACCTGAAACCCTGCTTGAGTCTGCATTAAGAAGAGAATCAATAGTACCAACTGCAATAGAACACGGGCTTGCATTCCCCCATGTAAGAGGAGTTGAGGGTGGTGGGCTCATTTTTGCAACCGGCCTTAAAAAACAGGGTTTGCATTTCGGGGCTCCAAAGAACAGATTAACAAAAATCATCTTTTTTATCGTTATTCCACTTGCAGCAAGTGCCTTTTACCTTCAGTTACTTGCCGGCCTGATGGAAACATTCCGCGAAGCAACCTCACGCAATAACCTCCTGGGGTGCAAAACACAGGAAAAAATGTGGAATGAATTGAGCCGGCTGACAAAAAAAACTATTGCCTGAAAGACACAACCGCTGGTTTTTTTGAGTTTAAATCAGAAAAACTGCTATTGCCTGCAATCTCTGCTTTTCGCAGATATCTCTAACAGTTTCTTTTCTGCTCTTTCATCAAAAGGATGGATGTACCGGGATTTTTTTAGGAACGGGAAGGGGCTTTGTTTTTGTATCTCATTTTTATTCCACGTAATATTAACACTGTATGGTTGTGGTCCTTTAATGCTTACTGCAGTAACCTTGGCAAAAACAGAGCCATCACTGAGACCAACATCCAGAAACACATATTTGTTATAATCCGGTTCCTTTTTCAAATCCCTCTGCAGGCCATAAAAAACCTTAATCCCATCTTTATTCTGTATCTCCATTATACGAAGAAGATGATTGAGTTTTTTAGAATCATCAAGAATGTTGTCGGAAATTATAAATGTTCGTGAAACCGAAACCCCCCTTTTTACTGCTTCAATATTCGCACGGTAAATATATTCTATGGTTGTATTCCAGCCATATACATAATGATTCAATGCCTCGTATGTGGATCTTGTAGTATTATGAATGCGGATGATTTCATGAAGAGAGTCTTCTTCGTTCGATGTGGTAATAAATTTTTTACCAACAGTTTCCAGACTGTTAGCAATCTCATCTAACTTGCTGTTTGCATAACCGGGCAATGAACTTCCCCTCAGAGAAGCAATGTATTGGTATACGCTTTGCGTCTCAGCCCAGGCAGATGAAATGAAAAGAAAATTTAAAAAAATTACTGCAGACTGCAAAAATCTTCTGTTTTTTATTACAGCTTTGAAACAAAACATAACATCCCCTGCCTTTAATCATTTAATATATGGCAAAAGATTATCATAGAGATTTCCTGTATGTCAAATAAAAAGCCATTCCTCTTTATGCAGGACTACTTCTATTAATAAAAATCAGGCTTTTTCAGGCTGTTCAAAAAAGTCCGGATGCAAGACGCGCGAAATTGCGAACAATGAGCGCAATTTCGACATAATTGGGACAGATGGGCATTTTTCAACAGCCTGTGATTCACCTATTAATAATAATTCCTTTGTTTGATTGACATTTCACCAGTTTTATTTTATAAGAATAAAGTTAATGTAAACTTGAGTGAAATCAGCAACGAAATAGGAGGTTTAATGTCCATCACGGTTGAAGTCAGGGGCGATATTGAAAAGGCCATCAGAATCCTCAAAAAAAAGATTCAGAGGGATGGTCTTCAACGGGAGCTTAGACAAAGAAGATATTATGAGAAGCCCAGTGTCAAAAAGAAACGCAAAAGCATTGAGGCGGCCCGCAGAAAACACAAATTAAGACGCTTTGCTGTATAGCATCAACTTACCGGATTCATCCTAACTTACTCCCGGACTTTAGTGCAGGGGCTATAAAGTATGTATCCAAAACAATCAAAATCAATTACTGTAAAAACTTCCCCTCTCAGCGAGATAAGAGAATTTTACAGCTCCACATTTATTACAGTGTCAGCTGTTTGTTTCCATCGCAGGCTTAGCTTTTAATATCAGGAGCGCCCATGCCATAACCACGAGATTGGCTGAGCCAAGGATCATGAAGGGGCTTCCATAGCCTATTGAGTCGAAAACGAGTCCGCCGATATTCCCAAGTATAAAAATTCCTATTGCTCCAAATGTGTTAAAGCCACCAAGAATAGAACCAAGAATCTTTTTAGGTGACAGGTCAGCTGTAAGGGTTGTGGATGCGGTTAATGCCCCAAACTGGCCGGCTCCGCAGATTACCATGCTAATCTTTGCCCACATGCCGAAAGGGTCGGAGGCTGTTGCCAGGAGACAAAATCCTGAGCCTACCAGTCCCAGGCCAAGGACAAGGCTTTGGAGTCTTCCCCACCTGTCAGTTATAATACCCCATAGAGGAGCTGTAATAATCCCGACAATAGCAGATATTCCCACGGTCAGCCCCGCCTGCATTGTGGCCCTGGCGTTTGAGATGTTGAAATCATCCGCAACTTTAACGGACCACATGATCATAAATGTTCCAAGGATTGCCACATCAGCCCGCGAAGTAAACGCGGCCCCATAGCACATCTTAAGCGCAGGGTTATGCTTCAGAACCTTAAATGCTTCCTTCAGAGGCTTTATGGCTCCCATGGATTCATCAACTTTACGATGATCTTTGTGAACTCTGTCAACTACTCCGAACCTGGAAGCAAGGGCACCCAGTATACATATAAGCCCGCACGCATAAAAAGCGGGAAGAATACCGAACCTGGCAGGTATTGCCGCCATGAGCGTAAAAGCAATCAGCGGCCCCAAGGCACAGCACATGCCCATCACAGCCATCCCCTTGCCCCTGCTTGACTGAAAGGTATAGTCACCTATAATTGCATAGATTTGCGGCCATGCAAAGGCAAGAGCTGCTGCATACAGGAATCTTATAATAAAGACTATTAAGAGAGAATTAACTCCTAAAGCCTTGGCGATCAGATCGGAATAACCATATAATATGAAAATTATCCCGCCAAAAAAAAGACCAAAGGTCATCAGGATCTTTCTTCCATATTTATCCGAAAGAACTCCCGCCACCCCCAGAAAAAGAATGGCTGCTATCTCGTTCAAAAAGATCAGGTTAGCATTTATTTTTCCAAAATGGGCAGGGGATATTCCTATAACCTCTTTTAAACATATGGGCTGTATTACACTCACATAGGATAGCGCTAAAATCAACACCATCGCACACCAGAAAACAGAGTAGAAATTGAGTTTTGTCAAGTCATCGGGCATTTCTATTCCAAACAGTTTTCTCCTGGTCTGATGGGAATTTTGGGAAGAATTCATAGAAAGATCTCCGTTGGTTAGAATGAACAGTCTCTTTTATAAAATCTCAATCGGGATTTAAAACCGCCGCCTTCAGGCCAATATTGCAATGTGCATCCGAAGGGTGCTGTTTGTTTGCACATCCGGCCCGGGTGAGCCTGCCTGCGCGTCGTCTGTCTGCGTGCCCAGCGTAAGCAGGAATTTTGATGTTTTTGTCTTTTCTTCACCTGCTTGCTGCCTACAGCAGTTCAATTTGGAGCGAAAAGTATAGAGGAAGATGCTTCGTGTGTCAAGGCAAAATAATCAACGCGCGCAATTCGAGTACTCACCCCCTGCCAAACATTTTTTGACAGAATCAGTAATATGTTCTATAAATATGTAAAAAATCTTTTATGCAAAGGAGGAAAAAATGGATAAATTAGTTGGAAAGGAAATG
This sequence comes from Deltaproteobacteria bacterium, assembly GCA_024276465.1. Lineage (GTDB taxonomy): Bacteria > Desulfobacterota > WTBG01 > CAIYCZ01 > CAIRTM01 > JAJRXD01. The sequence continues at coordinate 24,111 of JAJRXD010000013.1, read as the reverse complement.
CCTTTGGAAAAGCAAAGGGACATACTTGTTGACAGATGTGCTTTAAAACTCCCGCTCCTGCATCAATCACTTGTTGCAACTTATGGAGAAGAAAAAGGGGTTAAAATTTATGAAGAGCTTTTTGAGGAAAATTTTAAAAAAAGGACAAAGCAGTTTGAGGGCAAGGATATAGGCGACATCATGATGGCAGAAATTGATATGTTTCCGGCTATGGGGTGGAAGATATGGATAGAAAAGCAGGAAGAAAACGGTGAGCCTGTCTGGTATGAACATCTGGAAAAATGCCCGCATCTTGATGCAACCAGAAAATATAAACTGCCTGACCCCTGTTCAATTGTTTGCGATATGGATTGTACAATGGGGGAAAAATACAATGTGGCCAGATGGGAAAGAGTAAAACATATTCCCTCAGGTGACAGCGAATGCTGTTTTAAAATTACCAGGTTTAAGTAATGCTTTCCGCGCTCCACAAGCACGGCATCCGACAGCCCACCCCCCTGTTAAAAAAGGGGGTGGGGGGCTGACAACAATCCTGAGGGCTGAAAAACTCAGTCTCTGCTCGATCCGAAAATTCTGAGAAGAAACAGAAACATGTTTATAAAATCCAGATACAGCCCCAGAGCCCCGATAACAGCTCCTTTTCTGGCCACACCTGCATCATGGTCATAAGAACCTGAAAGAGCCATTGCTTTAAGTTTCTGCGTATCATAGGCAGTTAAACCCACAAAAACAAACACACCTATATAGCTGATAATCATGCTCATGGCTGAACTGCGAATAAAAATGTTTACAACAGAAGCAATAATAATCCCGATCAGGCCCATGGCCATGAACCCTCCAACTGATGTAAGATCACGTTTGGTTGTCATGCCGTAAATGCTGCACGCAACAAATGTTGCTGAGCAGACAAAAAATGTTGATGTTATTGACTCACTTGTAAACACAAGAAAAACAGCTGAAAGAGTTGCCCCGTTTAACGCGGCATAAAGCATAAACAAGGCGGTTGCTGTTGAAGCCTCCATTTTCTGCACCCTCGAACTCAAATAAAAGACAAGGCCTAATTCTCCGATTATCAGCCCGAAAAATACAAGCTGATTCCCAAAGATAAGCTGAAGCAGAGACTCGCTGCCTGACACATAATATGCAATAAAACCTGTAATCCCAAGTCCTGCTGCCATCCAGTTGTAAACACTGCGGATGAAGGAATTGACTTCAGCCTGAGTTTGTGTGTTTTGAAACGGCACTGTCTGCATTGCTGCCTCCTGCAATTAATCTTTTAACTGTTGACGATTTTATTAATTCTTTAAAAAGATATATCTGTTACGAAAAAAGTCAACGGGTCATTGCACAAATTCCTTTGCTTTAGGTCTAAAACATTTTTTAAAGCATTACGGATGGGTCAGCAGATAGCCTTGAAAAGATTAATAAGGCCATTTGTTGAGCAGTCGTGAGTATTGACCTGTTCACTTTCTTCAAGTTCATACTCAATCTTTTTTGCCAGCTGTTTGCCTAACTCCACCCCCATCTGATCAAAGGAGTTTATGCCCCAGATTACACCCTGAGTAAATATTTTGTGTTCATAGAGGGCTATGAGGGAGCCCAGTGTACGTGGGGTAAGTTTTTTAAACAGAAACGAATTGGTTGGTTTGTTGCCCTCAAATGTCCTGGCAGCAGCGAGTTTTTCAGGATTTTTTCCATGCAGCCCCGAATCCTCAAGCTCAGCCCTAACCTCTTCAGCGGTTTTCCCCTTCATAAGCGCCTCAGTCTGGGCAAAAAAGTTTGAAATAAGGATTTTATGGTGGTCGTCCAATGGATTATGGGTTATGGCTGGAGCAAGAAAATCACAGGGGATAAGCCTGGTTCCCTGGTGGATTAACTGATAAAAAGCATGCTGTCCGTTGGTCCCGGGTTCACCCCAGATTATTGGTCCTGTTTCATATCTTACCCTCCTGCCGTCCAGGGTTACGCTTTTGCCGTTGCTTTCCATATCCCCCTGCTGAAAATAGGCTGGAAACCGTGACAGGTACTGGTCATATGGCAGGATAGCATGAGTATGTGCATTAAAAAAATTATTGTACCAGACCCCCAAAAGACCCATAATAACAGGGATGTTCTCTTCAAAAGGCACTGTCCTGAAATGTTCGTCCACTGTGTGGGCACCGCTTAAAAGTTCTTCAAAATGCTCCATGCCGACAGAAACAGCAATGGGCAGACCTATGGCACACCACAGAGAGTAGCGGCCTCCAACCCAGTCCCAGAATTCAAACATGTTATCCGTATCAATTCCAAATGCTGCAACACCAGTTCTGTTTGTGGACATGGCAGCAAAATGCCTGGCCACAGCCCCCTCATCGCTGGCTGCTGCCAAAAACCACTTCCTTGCAGAAAGGGCATTGGTCATTGTTTCCTTAGTGGTAAATGTTTTGGAGGCAATGAGAAACAGGGTTGTTTCAGGATTTAAGTGCTTAAGAGTCTCTGCAATGTCAGTCCCGTCCACGTTTGAAACAAAATGACTTTGCAGGCCTGGTTGAGCATAAGGGGCAAGGGCCATGGTTACCATTTTGGGGCCAAGGTCTGATCCGCCGATGCCGATATTCACCACATCAGAAACAGGTTTGCCAGTATATCCCCTCCACTTGCCTGAGCGCATAGCCTCACTGAATATTCTCATTTTTTCAAGAACATCGTTGATTTCAGGCATTACATCCATACCCTCAACAAGGACAGGACTGTTTGAGCGGTTTCGCAGGGCAGTATGAAGCACAGCCCTGTCCTCAGTAGTGTTTATTTTCTTACCGCTGAACATGGACTTGATTTTTTCAGCAAGACCAGCCTGCTTTGCAAGATCCGTCAGAAGGGAAACGGTTTTATCCGTAATACGGTTTTTGGAATAATCAAAAAGAATATCCCCAAACTGAATGGAAAACCGCTCAAAACGCCCGGGATCACTTGCGAAAAGATCCCTCATATGCACACCTGATATCTCCTGGTGATGTTTTTCCAGTGCCTTCCAGGCAGCCAATTCTGTGAGTTCAGCCATGGTTATTTTCTCCTTCCGGGTTAATACCTGGGTAACTGGGGTCGGGCCATGCTAACATATTGAAATATCAGTATTTTCATTCCATAAATAGCCGTTTTCAACCCCAATATCATCGTTTTTAGTACCAAAATCAAGGTTATACGGAACAGCAGGATCACGAAGTTGAAAAATATTACCGCTGTCTACTACCTTTCGACCTTGAGCACTTATGACAAGTTCATTTTTTGTTCTCTCAACAAATTCTTTACTCCCCACTGCTATACTCTGAGTCTACATACTCTCTCGAGCATTGTTTCCCTTATCCAGAGCTGCTAATACCCAATCCCTGTGACTATCTTGAAATTCACAATAACTGTTAAAACCTGCTAATACGCTCAACCTCTCATAAGCAATCAGGCTGTTTTTTCGACGGGGCTGCTGAATCTCTGATTGGCGTCAATCATTTCTAACCAATAGCGTTTTATCCATCGTCCCGTAAGACGATAAAGGAAAGACTGAACAAAGAGGATATCAGGAAATGCTAAAAAATCAACTTGATAAAGGCAATAAGGGATGATGGATAAAACGCTATTATATTTTTTTATGAGGTCTTGTTATTATCATTCTTTTTTTTAAAGACCTCTTTGTAAGCCTCATTAACAGGGCAACCTTCCTTCCAGTGTTTGCTTACCTTTTTCCCGATTGAAGAATCTGGGTATTTACGGGCAATATTGCAAAATGGGCAGATTGCTCCCCATGCAGCTAAAAGTTGTTTTTTCATATTATCTCCTTTTAAACAGGTTCGTTATGTGACATCATTTTTAACACCTCCTGTTCGTCCTTGATAATTTACATAGAGCCTGTCCCGAATCCGGGGGGCCTGTATATACAGAACAAAGCAAGCGAAAAAACAAAATATAGCAGCAGTATTTGAGACAAAAATAAAATAAGGCATGCTATAATTCTTTTCACCAAAAAAACAATTATAGGAGCCATGCCTTATGGGAGAAATAGTAGCATTTCAGGATGAGTTTCGTCAAGCATTACCAAATGTCACGGGCAATGTAGATTATAAAATATTTCGAGAAACCCTTGGTAGGATGGATAAACTGATCAAATTGTCAAAGATTGATAGGAAAGTGATGGCAGAAGCACAGCGGCTGCAAGTGGCACTGGGCAAAATACGGCAAACCTATGGTCATTTCAGGGGGAGACTACTGGCAGTTGATCCGCACCGCATCACCTCCTACAGTAAAAGGCATATGGTTCCCCGCAAAACACACCGTGCCGATTCGATGTCCACGAAGATGGCCCAGAGCTTTTTCTGTCTGGACGCAGACACTCAGCAGCCAGTGTGTTTTATTGCCGGGACATCTTCACGTACCATAACTCAGACAACGCAGCAACTTTTAAGCCTGAGTACAGATATTCTTAAAATTCAGGATGATGATCGGCCACTTGTTATGGCCGATACTGAGCACTACACAGCCGAGCTTTTTGACTGGGTGAGCACACGCACCCCATTTGACATGCTGGTACCCATGCCTTACAGTAGTGCAGTGAAACGGTCAATTGGACAGGTATCCAACAATAGGTTTCAACGGCACTGGGCTGGCTTTGCAACGGCATGTTGCCGGTATCAGTTTAAGGGCAGTAACAGCGATCCCTATTATCAGTTTATTCAGCGCAAGGGAGAGCGGAAGTCTGAGTATGATTATAAGGCATTTTTATGTACTGCGGCCAGAGATGAGGTGCAGGATTTATCCCTGAACTATCCTGAGCGCTGGAACATTGAAGAGTTTTTTAAGAATGAACAGGCACTTGGATGGAATAGATGCGGCCACACCATGAACCTGAACATCCAATATGGCAGAAGGAGCATGGCCCTGCTGGCTCAGGCAGCTTGTTTTATGATGCGTCAACGCATCGGTGGTCCTGTTGCCAACTGGGATGCGCAACATCTGGCCAAAAGTTTTTTCTGGGGCATGGAGGGTGACATTCGAGTAAAACATGACACGATTGTTGTTACGTATTATAATGCTCCTAACCCTGAGTTGATGAAATCTCTTTATGAAAATTTGCCTGGCAAATTGGCAGCGTAGGGCATACACCCAAATATTCCATGGCTGTATGATTTTAAATTGGATTTTCAGTTTAAATGAATACGAAAAATGTTTTTGTCAAATAAATTAGACTGAAAAAAAGTCTGATTTATCGGGGCTCCTCGCAATGACAGGTTCGTATGCAATAAAAATTACAGAACGGAATAGTAGTTTAGCTGTCAATTTCTAAATTTTTGCAAAAGATTCAACGTTTGCAAATACAACTTTAACAACAGACAGGTTGAAAGTGAACTCTCTTTCTTAGGAATAGTTTTTCAGATCATAAATAATTTTCCCGGTAAGCCTTACCGGGAAACGATTCTAATGATTCAGGATGAACTTACCAATGGTATTACAGATCGATTTTGGATCATCAATTCAATATGATTGCAAAGTATCTAATCTTTGTGGCAGGCTTCCATAATTGCCTCCTTGAACAAAAGTGTTAGTTCTTCAGATTCATAGGTCATGTTTTGAGCGACTTTTTTCATCCGGGAGGAAAGCCGCTGATAGCCCCAGACACAACGCCGTCTGGTTTCAGCTGGACCTTCACGATGGTAGTACAGGGGCAGATTGACTTCAAAAAAGGAAATGCCGTCGGCATCCTTGAGCAGATCGGACCGGGAATCGCCCCCGGTTTCATGATGCACAACCAAACGGCAGGCTTCATCAACAACATCCCGTTCAACACCACATTCATTTAATATTTTTCGTAAATTTATTGCACTGTTTTTGGCATGAGCGGATTTGAAAGTATCGTAATCACTAAAATCCACGCGCTGGACCTTGTGTGCTTCAACAGCCCGGTCAATATCATGGGCAAGCGCGGCAATCTGAAGTGACTGATCAGCCAGGGGGTCAAGTTTTAATAGCCAACAGAGGGTGTTTTCCGCATGGTGGGGGTCTTCCGGCACATGGGAGCCCGCAATGATCTCTCTGATTTTTTGTTTTGCGTGCGAAATGCTATCCATTATCACGACAAACAATAAGGCGGCGCAGGGTTTCCGCGTTCATCACGAAAGCAATCACCACAAGCGTCAGGTAAACCTGATTGAACAGGGCACCCAGAAATATCAAAAAAACTCTGACATCACGACCCATACGCAATCCCCAGCCACGGCTGATACGGCCGTGCATTAGGCTGTCATGTTTGTCAGCTGTATAGCTCAACATAAATGAACCGATAATCGCCAAAAACCCGGTAAAAAGAACAGGGCTGTCGGCATTGCCTGCACAAGCGTGCCAGGTGAGCCCAAAAAGCAGGAAGGCGTCAGCATAACGGTCCAATACGGCATCAAGCCATCCACCGTAATCGCTGCTCTGAAACGTGAGCCGTGCCACTTCGCCGTCACAACCGTCTACGACCGAGGCGAACTGGGCCAGGAGACCGCCCATGACAAGACAGAGATAGCCCCCCAGAGCGAACAGCCACGCAGCCAGCACGGAAACCAGAAATGAAAAAAGCGATATCTGATTGGGGGTTATGCGGGAGTTTACCAACCGGCGGGTAAGCTTTTTGGATAAAGGCCGGTTTAATAGACGCGATACCGGGCCGTCGTTGATTTTGTTTCGCATCCTGGTCAGCAGGGCTTTTTCCGCCCGCCGGTAGGCCGCCGGGTCATCTACATCAATCCAGAAGTCAGCACCAATATCGCTTGTTTTGGCCTGGCTCTCCGCAGCCAGGATACGCATGGCCCCTGACAGGGTGGTATCGCCATGCTCACTTGCACAGCGCTCCAGAGCCTCAAAAACAGTGGGCGTGCATAAAAAAATACCGGTATCAAACCCGTTGTAATCCGACAAATCCTTGCCGATGCTGCTCAGCTTCCCACCTTCCGTCTTGACCCGGGTGACATCCTGCAGGTCAACGAGCGGGTTGCGGATATCCAGGTCAACGGCCAAAATAACCTCCCCGTCATCTATAGGAAGTTTCATTATTTTTCGTGCAATGGCCGGATCAAACAGATGATCGGACATCAGCAGCAGAAAAGGCTCCCGCAGGCATTCCCTGGCCTTGAGCACTGACAAGCCGTTTTCTTTTTCCCAGCCCTCGTTGGCAATCGTGGTAATGGGGATCTGCAGGCGTTTTGATAATTGGTCCAGAAAAGTGCAAACCTGCTGCCCCTTGTACCCTGTAACCACAATAAACTCATCAACACCGCCTGCTCGGGCGCAGTGGATGACCCGCTCGATCAGCGGCAGTCCTAAAATAGGGATAAGCGGTTTACATTCCCCTCTGGCCTGCAGGCGGCTCCCCTTGCCCGCTGCGATAATCAGACATTTCATATATATTTTTTCCGTCTGTTTTAATAAATTCTTCGGTCATCTGAAAAGCTTCATCATCGGTGAACTGTTTCGGGGGATGTTTGCAGAAATAGGCGGACGGGGCCTCAAGAATTCCGCCCTCGCCACGGGTTAAAGCCAGTTTTGCGCAGCGGATAGCGTCAATGCCCACCCCGGCCGAGTTTGGTGAATCCTCTACCGACAGGCGCATTTCCAGATGCATTGGCACGTCACCAAACAGTTTACCCTCCATCCGCAGGAAACAGACCTTGTTGTCGTTTTGCCACGGCACGTAATCGCTGGGTCCCACATGGATATTGTCATCTTTCAGACGTTGCGCAGCCACGGACTGAACCGCCTCCGTCTTGGAAATTTTTTTTGAGGCCAGACGACTGCGGCTGAGCATGTTCAGAAAATCAGTATTGCCGCCGGTATTGAGCTGATATGTGCGCTCAAGTTTAACGCCGCGCTTTTTGAACAGATCCGTAAGAACCCTGTGGGTAATCGTAGCGCCTACCTGGGACTTTATGTCATCACCGATAATTGGAATATTTTTTTCTTTAAAGCGTTCAGCCCACACCGGGTCACTGGCAATGAAAACCGGCATGTTGTTAATAAAAGCCGTCCTGGCTTCCAGGGCACAGCCGGCATAAAACCGGGTGGCCTTTTCCGAGCCGACAGGTAGATAGTTCAGCAGGATTTCCGCACCCGAGTTTTTTAGAACCTTGACAACTTCCTCCTCGGTCGGTTCCGGTTCATCACACAATAAAAATGTCCGGGCTTCATCATAGTCTTTCATGTGCTCGGCGATTCCGTCCAGGACTCTGCCCATCCGCACCTTCACTCCTGATTCGGGAAGATTCGGCTGAAAAATTGTTGTGCAATTAGGTTCGGTAAATATCGCCGCATGCACATCCTGGCCGATCTTGCGTTTGTCGATGTCGAAAGCCGCAACAACCTCAATGTCCCCCGGCCGGTAACCACCGATTTGCCAGTGCATTAGGCCGATAATTTTATCCAAATTACTGTCCTGATAATAGTGGATTCCCTGAATCAGGGAACTGGCACAGTTCCCGATTCCGATAATAGCAATTTTAATGTTACTCATAGTTTGTTTTCTCCTTTTACGAAAGTATCCCAGATTGCTGTTTGTTCAGCCGGTAATTGAAGACTAAAGTTGATAAAATAAATAAGAAATGATTTGACGAACGAGTGATAACCCAAGGCGTGAATATCGTTGCCACTGAAACTGTTAAGAATAATCATAAAATGCACAGTTTGTCAATATAAAATTAATCAGTGAAATATTAAAATTTGCTCCCGTATTTTTGTTTCAGGATCTGAAACCTGTATTTAAAAATATAAACACGCAAAAAGATTGACACACCTTGTTTGTTAGCCTATTTTGATGATTAAATTTGTAAATTATACCTGTAATATTTATCTTATCTATAAATGCTTGTAAGATTTATTTTATGGGATGAGGATTTGGGGAGGTATGGGAAGAAGGCTGCCAATATTTTAGTAAAAATAGATTTTACATCAATTAATTCAATGTCCAATTACTTAAAAAACAGAAATCAGAATGAGCTTTACAGAACAAAATAGTATCTCGCCTGTAGCAGATACTGAGGGCCAAAATAAGCGTTTGAGGCGCGTTGTAATTATTTCCGGGATGAACGGCTGGAGTATCGCTCTTTTGGCAGGCGCCGGCACCCTCATTGCACTGCTGCTGGGAAGCTGGGTCGGTTTCTTGACTGGCCTGCTCATAACCGCATCCGGTGTGATGGAGCTTATGGGCCGCAAAATGATAAAAGAGGGACAGCCTGAAGCTGGGAAGTGGCTGGCAACCAGTCAGCTGTGGCTCCTGGGAGTCATCATCTGTTATGCCTGTTATCAGATGATATACTTCGATGCCGCACAGTTACTTGAAATCCTGACTCCGGGGCAAATAAAAATAATTGAAACAGGTTTTGATCTGCCTACCCAAGCATTTACAACTGTGATCTCGCAAATCTATTGCTTGTTTTATATAACCATCATTATTGTTTCTATCCTCTATCAGGGTGGGCTGTGGCTTTTTTACCGGAAGAGCGCTTTTCAGATTCTTGGGAAATCAACCATAACGTAAACGCGGCATGAAAAAAAGCAGACCGGATGATAAAACAGGCTTGATTGAGGAATAGTGTTGTGTCAAACCTGTAACGGCGTAACAAAGATAGTCATTGCGAGGCCGAAGGCCGCGGCAATCTCATGAAATATCAGTCGGATAGAGATTGTTTCTCGGAGTTTATCCTGTTTTAAGTAACGGGGCTCGCAATGACAGTTGTAATACTATGTTATTTAGGAAACGTTCTACTATTGCGAACCGGGGTCCATCGGGCGGGGCATAAAGATAATACTGGGGATCAAAATCAAAACTAAGATGAATCTGTTTTTTATTGATGCTCAAGCACCTTTTTTCTATACTTGTCCTGTCAAAAAGCAGGTTTCTTAAAATTTTACAAATATTTATATTGTTTATTCGTTAATCTTTTAAATGAGGAGGAAACATGAAAAGAGTATTTGTAATTATTGCTGTGGCGGTATTGGTTATGTTTTTGTTTGCTTGTGGAAGCAGAGAACAGAAATCAGAAGAAAAAGCTGAAATAACAGAAGCTGTAGAGAAAGCAGAAGATGCTACGCCTGAAGTCACAAAAGTAAAAAAGGATGAAGTGGCTAAACCAGAAGCCTCTGAAGTAAAAGAAAGCGAAAAATCAGAATCAGAGAAGCCGGTTGAAGAAAAGAAAACTGAAGAACAAAAATAAAAATGACCGTGTTCTCTTGTTACTTCAAGGGCATCTATTTTAAATTTATAATTGATTGGAAATGCCATAGCATGGGGAGATGACATTGACCAGGGAGGGCTGTTGAACAAGAAGAAACCGCCCACGCCGGAAGAAATTAACTGCAGGCTGAAAGAATTTTTCCGAGGCAGAGGCCTTTCCTGTGTTTTGGTGATCGGGCAGCTGGTCCCCACTTGCTTTTACAGCATCCTGCCTGGCAGAGTCGGGGGTCGTTTAAATGTTTGGACGATATGTCAGGATAGTTCATGAGACAGGTTGTTGGCGACAGGAGCATAAATGAAGCAATAACCGAATGGCTGGAGATAGCTACAACAGGGAAGGCAGAGCTTCAGAAGGTTTAAATTGATGCTAAAACGGTTGCTATGCTGTTTAGAAAAAAGATATTTATCATGTAATAAGAGGGCAGGAAAACGAAGCAAGAAATATTGCTATATTTTTATTAAGAAAACTGAGGGGGGAGCGCCTGCTTGAGATCGGCAAAGAATTCAAATTAAACAAACACAGTTCTGTAAGCAGTGTTCTTGAACGGGTAAGGTTGAGACTAAAAAAAGAAAGGACTTTCAGAAAACGGCTTAAAAAGATATAAAACATGATATGCAAAAGGCAAACGGAGATTTGACCCTTGTGTCTTATGTTTTTATTGAGTTTGGCATTACCACGCATATGACAGGCAATTCACATGGATTTGCTGGCAGCATTTACTAAAAAATTAGAACGAGACAAACCACGTTTTTTTGCTGCCTGATCAATTTTATGAAGAATATTTTCGGGTACTGTTATATTAATGCGCACAGCCTTGCCTGACATAAAAGACAGATCTATGTCTACCATAACCCATGTGCCGCCCTTATAATCCCGATGCTTGATATATTTTTCAATGCTTGATGGCACAGGTGCTTCGGTTTCACCATTAAGATGGCATTCAACAGCTTCCTGTATATTTTCCAAGGCATCATCCAGAGTATCTCCTGTCGTAAAGCATCCGGGAATATCGGGGATGGTTACACCAAAGCCGCTATCTTTGTCTTTGTGTACAACAACTGGGAAAAGCATAATTTACCTCCATTATTTCCACCCTGCCTGTTTGAATATACTTTTCAAAGTGCCTTTCGGAAAATCCTTTTTGGGATGTGGAATTGTAACAGGGTGCCCTTTGTTTGGGTGTTTGAATTTGTGATGGCTGCCTTTTACATGTACCAACTGCCACCCCTCGCTTTTCAATCTTTTTATGATATCGGAGCTATTCATAAGTATGACTATACACACCACACACACTTTGTCAACGGAAAAATCAACGTACAAAAAATGCAGGTGCCGCATTTTGATAAGTGAGCAATGTTTGGAGGGTATAGGGTTAAATCTCCTCCGAGAGTAAAATTTACACTCCTACCCCTGTGCAGCACATTCAAGAGTCAAACGGTGACCCTGTTTACTCAAGACATTGATAGAGGAAAAGCCTGCGCAAATTGTGTAAAACAGCGGATGTAAAACCTTTTAATTTCAAAGTGTTCAGGAAGTTTGGTCCTTCTGTCTTAAACGATGTCCATAAAGTTTCAATGAAAAAACTTCAGAGACTGCTAAGGCACAAGCAACAGTCTACTACTGAAATATATCTGAAAAATATTGATGATAATTTGGCGGGTGCTGTAAGTCTTCCGGAAAAAAAGGACACACAAAGGGACACACAAACCATCTGAAGCAAAACGGGAAGCAACCCGTCAGAGCTAACTATCCTGTTTAAACTACAAAAAATGGCGGGGACGACGAGACTCGAACTCGCGACCTCCGGCGTGACAGGCCGGCGTACTAAACCAACTGTACTACGCCCCCGCATTTTCAAATTTAACAATAATTCTCTGTGTATCGGTAAATTCAGTGGCGACCCTCCCGACTTTTATGTCGGGATGTGCTTCTCTTCGCCCCCGAAATTTTCCATGGTGGGCGGTACTGGGCTCGAACCAGTGACCCTCCCGACTTTTATGTCGGGATGTGCTTCTCTTCGCCCCCGAAATTTTCCATGGTGGGCGGTACTGGGCTCGAACCAGTGACCCTCGGCTTGTAAGGCCGATGCTCTCCCAACTGAGCTAACCGCCCAAGCTCAGTGATTAATTTGAATTAACCATAATATAATAATTTTTGCATTATGTCAAACAGTAAAAGGCCGATTAAATTACAATTTTTTCCAGACTGAAAAATATTCCCCCATAGAGTTATTGTGTAGTATGAACAGGCAGTTCCTCTGCTGGAGCATTTTCAGAAAAGAAGGTTGTAACTTCCTGCTCTTTTGGTTTAAGAAAATTTTCAGGATCTTCAGACACAAGTGCTAATTTCAGCACTTAATCCATATGATCAGCCATAATTATCTTAACTTTTTTTAAAATTTTATCCGGAATTTCCTTCATGTCCTTTTCATTCTCTTTAGGAATAATAACGGTTGATATAATACCTCTATGGGCTGCAAAAATCTTTTCCTTAAGTCCGCCAATGGGCAGAATCCTGCCTCTCAGCGTAATTTCACCTGTCATGGCAACATCTTTGTTTACCGGGGTTTTTGTAAGTGCAGACACAATAGATGTCGCAATTGCAATACCAGCTGAAGGCCCATCCTTTGGAATGGCTCCTTCAGGCACATGAATGTGAATATCTATTTTATGGTAAAAATCCTTTTCCAGCCCCAGCAGGTGAGCCCGTGCCCTTACGTAGCTCATTGCTGCTCTGGCTGATTCCTTCATGACATCACCAAGCTTTCCGGTAATTGTGAGCTCACCTTTCCCTGACATGGTTGCAACCTCGATTACCAGAAGTTCCCCTCCTGCCTCGGTCCATGCCAGTCCTGTTGTTATCCCTGTTTTATTCTTTTCTTCGGCTTTTCCATAACGGAACTTTGGAACTCCAAGATACTTTTCCACAGCATGCTTGTCAATTTTTACCCTGGTCCCCCTGCCATGTTTTACCACCTCTGTTGCAACCTTCCTGCAGATGGAAGCAATTTCCCTTTCAAGATTCCTTACCCCTGCCTCTCTTGTATAGCGCCTGATGATTTTTAAAATAGAAATATCGGAAAACTCGATATTTTCAGGGTTCAGTCCGTTGGCCTCTATCTGTTTTGACAGTAGATAATCATTGGCAATGGCAAGTTTTTCGCTTTCCATGTACCCGGGGATGCGAATGGTTTCCATTCTGTCCTGTAAAGCAGGTGGAATACCCTGAAGTGTGTTTGCCGTGGTAATAAACATTACCTGAGACAGATCATAATCTACATCTATATAGTGATCGTTAAAGCTGTTATTTTGTTCGGGGTCAAGGACTTCAAGCAGGGCAGCAGACGGGTCGCCGCGAAAATCCATGCTCATCTTATCAACCTCATCCAGCAGAAAAACAGGATTATCTGTGCCGGCTTTTTTTAGGCGTTGCATAATTTTTCCGGGAAGAGCTCCTATATATGTCCGCCTGTGGCCTCTGATCTCTGCCTCGTCTCTTACACCGCCAAGTGACAGGCGAACAAATTTTCGTCCGGCAGCTCTGGCAATAGATTTTGCAAGAGAGGTTTTGCCAACTCCGGGAGGTCCGACAAAACAGAGAATCGGGCCTTTAATTTTTTGTACCAGGCTTTGAACTGCCAGGTATTCAAGTATCCTTTCCTTAGGTTCCTTGAGACCGAAGTGATCTTCGTTAAGGATCTTTTCAGCCTCTTTTAAATCCATTTTTGCTTCAGATTTTTCGCCCCATGGCAGTGAGAGCATCCAGTCAACATAATTCCTGACTACATTAACCTCTGCAGACATGGGCGGCATTATCTTCAGTTTCTTAATCTCTTTGTCAACTTTTGACCTGGCTTCATCGGAAAGGCCTTTTGCCTTAAGTTTTTCTTCAAGCTCATCTATTTCACTTGATTTTTCGTCTTTCCCTCCAATCTCCTTCTGGATTGCCCGCATCTGTTCTGTAAGGTAGTAATCTTTCTGGGTTTTCTCCATCTGTTTTTTGACACGGGTTTTAATCCTCTTTTCAACTCGAAGCATCTCAATATCTGACTGCATAATGCCGTAGATTCTCTCAAGGCGTTCCCTGACATCTGCAGTTTCCAGAAGTTGCTGCTTTTCTTCAAGTTTGATATTTAATTGGGGGGCAAGTATGTCGGCAAGTTTGGCCGGGCAGTCAATGGAAGACACTGATGAGCACATTTCCCGTGAAATGCGTTTGTTAAGCTTAACGTAGTCTTCAAAAGATGAAACAATTATTTTTTTAAATACATTTATCTCATATGTCTCTTTGAATAAATCTTCAATCTCTTCAACAGACGCTGAAAAATATTCTTCTTCCAACCGGAGTTTTTTTATTTCGCATCTTTTCTTCCCTTCCACTAATACCTTAATGCTTCCGTCAGGAAGCTTTAGCATCTGTAAGATAGTTGAAAGGGTCCCAACGGAATAAATGTTTTTTTCCTGAGGGTCATCAATAGATGCATCTTTCTGAGTGCATAAAAAAATATTTTTCCCCCTGTCAATAGCTTTTTTTACTGCACTGATAGACTTTTGTCGTCCAACAAACAGGGGCACAATCATGTGAGGAAATACAACAATATCCCTGAGAGGCATCGTTACAAAAACAGAAGGACTGTTTTTTTGCGAGTTGAAAATCACCTATGCTGATTCCTTTTTTTTGCTGTAGACGAAAATAGGTTTTCCTCTTTTAGTAAGCACTTCCTCGTTTATTATACATTCCTCAATATTGTTGCGGGATGGAAGATCATACATTATGTCAAGCATTATATCCTCAAGTATTGCTCTCAGTCCGCGTGCACCGGATTTTCTTTTTATGGCCATTTCCGAAACAGCCTCTAATGTTTCCGGTGTGATCCGCAATTTGGCATTCTCGAATTCAAAAAGTTTCTGGTATTGTTTTATAAGAGCGTTTTTGGGTTTTGTCAGAATTTCAACAAGTGCATCTTTATCAAGGTCATCCATCGGAGCATTTACAGGGAACCTGCCTACGAATTCCGGGATAAGACCATATCTGATTAAATCCTCTGGCTGAAGCCCGGCCAGAATATCACCTATTTTTTCCCCTTTGTTTTTTTTGATTTCAGTACCGAAACCAATTGTTTTTTTTCCTGTTCGTTGTTCAATTATAGTGTCAAGACCATTAAAAGCACCACCGCATATAAAAAGAATGTTTGATGTGTCAACCTGCAGAAAATCCTGCTGAGGGTGCTTGCGCCCACCTTTAGGAGGCACATTTGCAACGGTCCCTTCAATTATTTTCAGTAAAGCCTGCTGAACCCCTTCGCCAGAGACATCCCGTGTAATGGAAGGAGTGTCAGACTTCCGGGAAATTTTATCTATTTCATCTATATATACTATGCCGCTGGAGGCTTTCTCAATATTATAGTCTGCGGATTGGAGAAGACTCAAAATTATATTTTCAACGTCCTCGCCTACATAACCTGCTTCGGTCAAAGATGTGGCATCAGCTATGGTAAAAGGGACATGTAAAAAACGTGCAAGTGTCTGAGCCATAAGTGTTTTTCCTGTTCCTGTCGGCCCGACAAGGAGAATATTGCTTTTGTGCAGTTCAACCCCTTCTTTTCCTTTTCTGTAATCAATCCTTTTGTAATGGTTGTATACTGCTACAGAAAGAATTTTTTTTGCCTTGTTCTGGCCAATAACATACTGATCAAGAAATTTTTTAATTTCATGCGGCTTTGGTACAGATGTATGTCGCCCAGCCAGAACTTCTCTCTCCTGTTCTTCAGCGATAATATCATTGCACAGTTCAATGCACTCATCACAAATATAAACAGATGGACCAGCTACAAGCTTTTTTACCTCCTCCTGACTTTTCCCGCAAAAAGAACAGAAGAGCTGACTGTGCTTACCCGAACTTTTTTTATTAGCCATTTTTGTACTTTCTTTTTCTGAGATTTATTCTCTTTTTCTGATGACTTTATCGATTACTCCATACTGCCTTGCTTCTTCACCGCTCATAAAAAAATCCCGCTCTGTATCTTCGTGAATCTTGTCCTGTGTCTGTTTTGTGTGGTGTACCAGGATTTTTTCCAGCTCCTCCCTCATGCGGATTATTTCTTTTGCATGAATATCTATATCTGTTGCCTGGCCATGAAACCCTCCCATAGGCTGGTGAAGAAGTATCCTGGACTGGGGGAGGGCAAATCTTTTGCCTTCTGCCCCTGCAGCCAAAAGCAGTGCTCCCATGCTGGCAGCCTGTCCGAAACAGAGCGTTGATACCGGGCACTTAACATACTGCATTGTGTCATAAACAGCCATTCCGGCAGTAACATGACCCCCAGGGGAATTTATATATAAGTTGATATCTTTTTCCGGATCTTCTGATTCAAGAAACAGCATTTGAGCTATGATAATGTTTGAAAGATGATCATCAATAGCTCCGCCAAGGAAAATTATTCTGTCTTTTAGAAGACGGGAATAAATGTCATATGCCCTCTCCCCCCTGTTTGTCTGTTCAACAACCATGGGGATAAGCTGCATTGAAGGGGTTGTGTGGATTGAATTGTACGGATTTTGAGCAGTTTTTGGTGAGGTATACAATGGAAGCTCCTTTTTCAGACCAATTCCATTTGCCTTCACATATGGTTTGGGCAACCGGAATAAATTATGGAAAATATATGTTAAATTTCGGTTATATGTGCCTGTGAAATAATCAGTTCAATTGCCTTCTGTTCAAGTATTTGCGGCTGTAACATCTCTCTGGTAATTTTTGCTTTGACTGAGTTTACATCCTGATGCATCTGTTCAGCAAGTTCCCTGTATTTTTTTTCCAGATCATCCTCTTGGGTTGTAATGCCCTCAGCTTCTGCAATTGCCTCAAGAAGAAGTGCTGAGCGCACCTGACGTTCTGCAGGCTTTCTGTATTGCTCAAAAAGCTGTTCCTGGGACTGGCCCATGTCCTCAAGTTTCAGTCCCCTGGCTTCAAGCATCTGCTGGGTGTTCATAATCATATTCCGGACTTGTGTTTCTATCATTGATTTTGGAACATCAAAAGGGTTTTTATCTATCAAAACATCAAAAATCTGCTCCTTGATTTTGGCTTCTGAATCCCGTATTTTTCTTTCGGCAATTGATTCTTTTATCTTAACCTTTAAATCTTCAAGACCAGTGTAATTGCCAAGGTCCTTTGCAAATTCATCATCCACCTCCGGCAGAATTTTTTCTTTTATTCCCTTCAGCAGAACATTAAATTTTATTGTTTTTCCAGCCAGCTCCCTGTTCGGGAAATCTTCAGGGATGGCAAGTGCAAAGGTCTTCTCCATGCCCTTTTCAAGCCCGGTTATATGCTCCTCAAATCCAGGCAGGAATGAATCCCCGGCGATTTCCAGGAAGAAGTTTTTCTGGCTGTTTCCAGTATATGGCTTGCCATCAACTGTTCCGTCAAAATCAATTACAACATAATCTCCTTTTTTACAGGCACGATCCTCCACATCTTTCATTGTTGCAAAATTGTTTTGCAAAGCTGCAATTTCCTTTTCAACATCTGCATCAGTTGCCTCATTTGCAATGTCCCTGTTAAGGTCTATGCCTGTGTAATCCTTAACAGCAATTTCAGGTTTTATCTCAAAGACTGCTGTGTAGGAAAAATCTTTTCCCCTTTCAAGCACACTGTTTTCAATCTTTGGCTGAGAAACAGGAGAAGCATTTACCTCTTCCAATGCCTTTGGATAAGTATCTTTAACAAGGCCTGAGATAACATCTTCCTCAACCTGGGACTTGAAATATCTTTCAAGAATGGAAACAGGTGCTTTGCCGGGGCGAAACCCCTTTAGCCTGACATTTTTTCTTAAATCCAGATATACACTGTCAATTTTACGGTCTACCAATTCAGAAGGCAGAGAGACAGTAACCCTTTTTTCTGCGCCATTAACACTTGCAATGTCTACTTTCATTTATTCCTCTTTTTCCTCAATGCGAGAGGGGGGATTTGAACCCCCACGGTTACCCGCTGGGTCCTAAACCCAGTGCGTCTGCCATTCCGCCACTCTCGCTGATTGCTGCTTAACGCACTAACCAGACTGTAAATAATAGAATTTTTAAGTAAAAGTGTCAAGAAAGATGTTAATAATTTCTTGCAAAATTGTTTGTTGTCAGATAAAAAATTAAGGTTCTACTGCAAATTCCGGGTTAAAGGACCACTTTATATGGCAAAAAAAGCATCTATCATGGGAAAAATTCAGGAGGAACTAAGGGTTCTCAGCGTGAAAAAACTGTATAATATTATTATGGGTGCTGTTCAGCTTTACCTGAAAAGTTCAAAACTCTACTGTCTTCCAACCAGAATATCGATTGAAACCGGTAATATCTGCAACCTTCAGTGTCCCCTTTGTCCGACCGGAAGAAAGGACAAAGGGGTTTCCAGAGGGTTTATGTCCTTTGAAAACTACAAGAAAATCATTGATGAACTTGCAAAAGACCTGGTTCTTGTTCGTCTTTACAATTGGGGTGAGCCCCTTCTTAACAAGCACCTTATTCCCATGATTAAATATGCCCGTGAAAGGGGAACAGGAGTTACGATCAGCACAAATCTGAATATTCTTACGAGGCAGACAGCCCGTGATCTGCTTGAAGCTGGCCTGCAGAAAATTTTTGTCTCCTGTGACGGGGCAAGCGATATGACTTATAAAAAGTATCATATCGGAGGAAATTTCAGCACAGTCCTGGAGAATATAAAAATCCTCACAGAAGAAAAAAAAAAGCTCCATCAGTGCAACACACGGATTATCTGGCTTTTTCATGTGTTCCGCCATAATGAACATGAAGTTGAGAAAGCTTCCGGGACAGCCCGGAACATGGGTGTGGAAATACGGATTAACAAGATGCGCACAGATATGGGAAAAGAAATTTTTGAGTCTGCAGAAAAGGCAATTGATCGTGACCGCGAATGGATACCTGAGGACCCGAAATACTGCGCATTTGACCTGGATAAAAAAGAAGCAAAGCAGAAAAAGAACTTCTGCTCTCTTCCATGGAAAGAGACAGTTATAAACTGGGACGGGACTGTGCTCCCCTGCTGCTCAGTTTATGAAGAAAAATACTCCTTTGGAAATGCCTTTAAAGAAGGCTTTAAAAAAATCTGGAATGGTGAGGCCTATATTTCAGCCAGAAGAGAGCTTGCACTAAAGGAGAATTGGAAAAAGACTGTCTGTCACATCTGCAAAGAAAACGGGTTCACATATTTTTAATAAAAACTTTCAGTTTTTCAAAAGCATCCGAAAAATTATCTGTAATGAACTGAAGCACAGGTGTTTGTGAACAGGTTAAAAGCCTTAACTTTTCAAAAGTCTGAGGTCCTGCTATTATAAACCCGCGGCAGTCATTCTGAACAAGCACATGCGGCAGTTCCATCGGGAGCCCTGCAATAATGAGCGTGCTGATGATTGACCATACTTTTTCCGCATCATGCTTTTTAAATTGCACTGCTTTTAACACAGTCTCTGATTCCTCAAATTTTAAAGATATGTTAGCAGGGTATGGGCCATCAGGGATATTTTTTGCCTGCCTGATTATATCCTCAGCGTCATAGCCTTTTTTGCAGAGGCCATTATACTGCCCTATCTTTATTCTTTCATAGTTGCCGTGCGTATAAATACTGGTCAGCCTTCCCCGCTTCAGATCTTTTTTCAGTATTTCGGCTGTCTTTTTCTGTAGCTTTTTGGCAAGTGCTTTAACGTTTTGTACAGGCTTTGAATCTGCTTTCAGATAAGCTCGCAAAAAACGCATGCGCTCAGCAAGACTTAATT
This sequence comes from Deltaproteobacteria bacterium, assembly GCA_024276465.1. Lineage (GTDB taxonomy): Bacteria > Desulfobacterota > WTBG01 > CAIYCZ01 > CAIRTM01 > JAJRXD01. Next base: position 4,092 of record JAJRXD010000013.1, on the reverse strand, counting down.
CCCTTCCTATACGGTTAAGCTTTGCAAGCAGGAAAAGCTTTTCCGATTCAGGAATTGCTGTTTTTATTTTAACTCTTTCAAAATCAATAAAATATATCTGATGTTTTTCCTGCTCTTTGCGAATCAGAAAATTGTTCAGAGAGTAGTCATACTGAAAAATTCCCTGCTGAAATATTTTTCCGGTAAGACTACCAAAGCTTTCCAGAATTTTCCTTTTTGCAGGAAAAGAAAAACATTTCATGTTAAAAAAAATATCTTTCAATTCCTTCGTTCCTGAAAGAAAGGGCAGTGCAACAAGGCTCTGGCTGACAAATCCCCATTTTTTTTCTTCAGCAATGAACAGCGGAGAAGCTGTGGGTATGCCCCTGTTGTGGATATTGACAGCAGCATGAAATTCATTCATTGCCTTTGAGGGGAAGAAGGGGGATTTTGTTTTTCTGATAAAACCATTGTTCCTGTATTTTTTTATAATGCAGGGCATTTTATTTATAGTTGTCTTGAAAATTGTTTTGTATTCGCCCTCTTTCTGGATTTCATCCCTGTTTTTATCACTGAAAAATCTATGGCACAGATCCTTCCACTGCTCATCCGAACAGGCCGGTAAAAGGCTGTTTTTTATCAGAATTTTAAAGCTGCCGAATTGTTTACAGGTATAGTTGTCCATGGAATAGTCCAGGTATGGTTTATGCTGTTTTACAGCAGGTTGTTTTTCTTAAAACAAGCTTTACTTGCACTGACAGTAATACCAGTTCAGATTACATTATTCTTGCCTGAAAATCAATTTCACATTATATTGAAACAGCAACACAAAAAATCAATTAAAGACAATACAAACATTTTAATATGCTGGATATACACAGGCTGAAAATATTTCTAAAACTTGCAGAGCTTAAGAGCTTTTCCCTTGCAGCCAGGGCAACGTATCTGACCCAGCCAACAGTTAGCCAGCATATGGCAGCTCTTGAAAACTATCTTGGCTTAACCCTGTTTGACAGGATGGGCAAAGAAGTACGTCTCACCCAGGCAGGTGATGTTCTTTACAGGTATGCAAAGCAGATCACCTGTATGACAGAGGAGGCTCTCCAGGCACTTGAGCTTTTAAAAGGAAAAAAAAGCGGTTATATTGTTATTGGCGCCAGTACAATTCCCGGAGAATACATTCTTCCAGCTATTATTGGTCATTTTAAAAACCTCTATCCTGAAATAAAGATTGCTTTGAAAATCGGGGACACAGAAACAATCACAGATGATCTTCTTAGCCACAGGATAGAGTTGGGAATCGTAGGTGCAAAATTAAAGAACTCAAAACTTAAATTTTCGCGTTATACTCAGGAAGAATTGATTGTAATTGTGCCTCCTGGCCACCGATGGTGGAATAAAGCCTCCATTGAGGTTAAGGAACTGCTTGACGAACCATTCATTATGCGGGAGCGAGGGTCAGGGACACGTATCAGTATGGAAAGGATGTTCCAACTTGCTGGCGTTTTGCCGGAAAAGCTCAACATTGTTGCCGAAGTAGGAAGCACCACAGCAGTGAAACAGGCTGTTAAGGCAAATGCAGGAATATCCATTATTTCAGAACTGGCTGTTGAAGAAGAACTTCGGCTTAAAATATTAAAAAAAACAGGCATTAAAAACATGCAATTTATCCGCACGTTTTATATTGTTCAGGATAAAAAAAGAACACCGTCACCACTATGTAAAGCTTTCCTTGGGTTTCTGTCCAAACAGAAATAACAATCCGTTCATGCTTCCGACTCCATGATCTTTTGTTTGTACACAACTTAATTATTGATAATTTCAATTAACAGTATTGACAATATTGATATTATCAATTTGACAAATTTCTATTCAGCATGGTTTTTGTAATCCATATGATTTTTTCTGCCTGACATGGGTGAGCGTGTGTTTCCTGCAGATGAGAAGGTCTTTCAGCCAGCTTACACTCGCGGTTTTCTCACTGAACAGAGAAAGCAATCCTGTTAAATTGATTAAACGGACATTTAAACCCGGAATTTCCAATTAGGCGTTTCGCTATGGGGCTTTTGCCCCTTGCTACGATCCTACTGTAAAATCCGGGTTGAAGGGCAGGGGATCATAAGGCAGTTCGGGAAGAAGAAGTTTGGGAGGCCGCTCTTTATACCAATGGCTGTCAAATGAACAAGATGATCTATTAATAAAAAAGGAGAAGAGACGCATGAAAAGAGAAAAAACTGCATTAGCCCATGTTGTAATAATTTTGTCAGTTCTGTTTTCATTTACAGCCGGGTCAGCCTTTGCACAGGACTTTGTCAGTGTAGTGGCCGGGGAAAGTGCCACAAGGGAATTTTACCTTCATGATGTTTTTGATTACGGGAACCTGTCATATGGTCATTATTTTGTTGTTTCTTGTGTTGGTATTGATGAGCCGGCAGGGGATCTGAGAATAACGGTTTCTGGCGCTCCGACAAAGGAGTTTACCGGAAGGGTAGTATACTCTCTGATGGGAGCAGGAGTCAGCGTTGATGAGGGGTTTGCATCGATATTTGCAGGAGGAGCAATTCCCGGCAGTGATTTATCATCAACTGTTTCCATAAACTCCATTTTTGGTATTTACTGCCTGGTGGTAAAGATTGAGAAGATAGTTGGTGAAGTTGAAAAGCCGGTTCCATTCACCATAAAGTTTGCAGTTTCAAAAAGGCAAGAAGCTGAAGAGTAATAACAAAACCATTTACAAGCCGGAGGAAACAAGTATATGCAGAGACAATCAAGCATAAGAAAAGCAGTGCTGCTGCTGCTGGGTCTAACTGTTTTTACAATACTGAGCCTGTCTGGGAAGGCATATTGTCTGACAGATGAAGAGCTGCTTGAGAAGTTCAACGATATGGAAAGAAGAATGCAGGAGCAGCAAAAACAGCTGAAACATCAGCAGGAGCAGATAAGGGATCAGCAGCAGACAATCCAGTTTTTGAAGCAGCATTTTTCAGGCAAGACTCTTAAATCTGCAGATAAAGTCCGGTCAGCAGTTGATGAGAATCAGGTAAAAACAATTGTCAGCAAAATTCTTGCTGAAGATCCACGCCTGAAAGAAAGCCCGCTGGATTTACGGGCATACTGGAAGAACGGCCTTCGTTTTGAGAACCGCTCCGGTGAGTTCAAACTCAAGATTGGCGGAAGAATCATGAATGACTGGGCCTGGATGAGGCAGGACAGTGATATGAAAGATGAGGTTGGAGATCTTAAGGATGGGACAGAATTCAGGCGTGTTCGTTTTTACATGAGCGGAGTAATCTATGGTAACATTGATTACAAACTGCAGTTTGATTTTGCCGATGGGTCATCCCACCTGAAAGACGCATACATTGGGATCAGAGATCTTCCCGTAGGATACCTGAAGATGGGTCATTTCAAGGAACCTTTCAGTCTGGAGGGACAGGACAGCAGTAAGTATTTCACCTTTCTTGAAAGAGGACTTCCTGTAGTGTTCTGGCCGGGCAGAAACACAGGCATAATGCTTTCTTCAACTGCCTTTCGCAAGCGCATGACCTGGGCTGTCGGAGTTTTCCGGAACACCAACAGCCAGGGCAGGGGCACATCAGAGGGTGGACATAATGTTACAGGCCGCATAACAGCGCTGCCATGGTATGAAGGCAAGGGAACAAAGCTGCTGCATCTGGGGGCTGCCTACAGCTTCCGGGACCCCAGGGACACGGTTCGCTACAAATCAAAACCAGAAGCACACCTTGCACCCAACTTTATTGACACTGGGGATATTACGGTCAACAGGGTGGGTCTTTTAGGGCTGGAGGCTGCCATGATTTACGGCCCAGTGTCAGTGCAGGCAGAGTATATGAGGGCTGATGTAGAGGGTACAGATGGGTATCCTGACCCAACTTATGATGGTTTTTACATCCAGGCCAGCTATTTTTTAACAGGTGAGCACCGGAGGTACAGCACCTCAAAAGGAACTTTCAGCAGGGTTAGCCCCAGGAAAAACTATAACTTTAGAACCAGAGACTGGGGCGGGTGGGAAATTGCCTGCAGATATTCCAGCCTTGATCTTAATGACAGCAGGATCAGGGCCGGAAAATTAAGCGATATGACGGTTGGTGT
>JAJRXD010000012.1 GCA_024276465.1 Deltaproteobacteria bacterium | reverse complement strand
ATATATTTTCTGAAACTGTGAGTTTCATGAAACAACTGCCATAACGCTGGCATTTCGACCGATTATGATGGATACATGAATGCTTCGTGTGATAGTTGCTATAGAAATGGAATATGTATGTTGATGCCTGAGCACAGATCCATCTGTGGGGGGCCATGGGCTGACTATGATCAACACATCACTTCCTTAAAGAAGGGAGACAGCAAAAAGGAAGAAAGGGGCAGAAAATTACAGGATGTTATTCCACCCCTCAGGGATACCAGAAAATGCAGTCTGAAAAACCCGCTTCACTGTGAGCGGTCAGTCTTCATTGATGACCGTACCAGGGAAAAGCTATACATCACCTGCGGCCACACCCGGCAGAAACCTTGCCCGTATCCTGATAGCGGCTTGTAATAGTAAAATCACACCTGTAGTTGTTGACCTTCCATGTATGGGTTTTTGGCGAATTATTAAGAATCTGATAGATGCTTCTGTGTAAAAGCCTCAATCACATTTTTTAGCTGTTATATCAGGGTAAAAGTTTCAATAGCATACCTGGGAAGATTCATTCCCAGTATATCCAGAATGCTTGATTCACGGTCCTTGCTCTTGAAATGGTCGAATATAACATACTCCAGTACGGATATTGGAGATATTGCATGTTGCGGCTCAGCACCATTGGAACATTTACGGGTCAACTCAATGATCGCAGTTTTATGATTTTCTCCATCAAGCATTACGGATGCCGCTAAAACACATGAAAGCCTATTCCATAGAAAAGAATGATTTTTCCGTAAGTTATGTGCCCATGAAAAATCGGATCTTTTACTTTTTTTGTCCTTTTTATCCTCCTTATCCAGTCCTTTGTATCAGTCTCAGACAGCATTAACCAGGTAACGCTCTGTCCTGCGAGCACAGATGTATTTCTTGATTTGCATTACTATTACGCGTTGTTGTCTGGTACTACAGTACGGGAAGCATCTCCCTATCACAAACTCTCGCATCCCCGGATTTGCCACCCGAAAGAACTTGAGCAGAAGAGAAAAGTACTCATACCCTCTTTGTGCCATTATCATAATCATAACTTTTCCTTTACTTCTTTCCCCTTTCTATGGTGTGGCACAGCGTAAAACCACCGATGCCTTTTCCATCACAGTCCATGTCATTCCTTAAGTGCCGTTATCAGCTTCCGAGCCTCCTGTTTCAGTGCCTCTGACCTTTCGTCTGATATCCTCTCTCTTGCCACATCCCTTATCCTTTTTGTCTTTCTGTATACCCTGTCAGGATCAGGGAAACTTGAGCGTATCGTAAACAAATACCTTACATTGCCATCCCAGATGTTTACTATCATTAATAACCTCCTGATGAAATGTTTATTATTCTAATACAGTGTCCCAAACATTTTTTCTGAGTAATCTTCCAATAATGGTCACAATGAAGCAGGTTCAAAAAAGTGCTCAAAAAGTTATTGCTGAAACTTGTTTCGATTTTTCAGTTTTTCAATCTTTTTTGCCACTTCAACACTCCTCTCACTCAATATATTGCATGCTTCATATTGATGCATACAATATGTTGTGTTCACTTGAAGAGTTCTTATACCAGAACTGGATTATTGGATAAAAAATTCACAACCCTCCAATTTTTCAGCATTTTTTAAGTTTTCAAAAATTTTTTGACCTCCATGTTTTAATAGGATAGGATGAAAAAAGGGTAAAAAAAATCAAGGAGGTGAGAGATTGTTGTTATCCGGAAAGTTCAAGCAGAACAGTATATAGTTTTCAGGTCTACGCATAGATAGCAGAAAAGGTATAGGCAGCAAAATCATAATATGCCAATATCAAGAAAAAGGAGGTAAAAAAAATGGCAAATCGTAATGGTTTAAAATCAAAGAGACCAATCTGGAGCCAGTATACGAAGAGGGACGAAATTCAAAAAATAGTTCCTGTAGGATTTACATCTGAAACACTCGCCGTGAAAGAAGTCCTGGATAATGCCTGTGATGCCGCAGAACAAAACGGGGGTAAAATTAATATTTGTTTCTCTACTGAGAGTGGTAAGTTGATAGTAACAAATTCAGGGACATTGACTGAAGAGGACTTTGAATATGTAACTGATTTCTCCAAACTGATATCTGACAAATATCTCAAGAAGTCCCTCAGCAGGGGTGCTGTAGGTCACGGTCTGAAAATTGCAATCATGCTCATAACTACCAAAGATGAGCCTGTTTTCTTGGAATCTGGAGGCGT
>JAJRXD010000181.1 GCA_024276465.1 Deltaproteobacteria bacterium | reverse complement strand
GAGTAGATCAGCAGGTGTGGATAGTTCTCCTCTATTTCTTCTTTAACCGTCCGCTCCGTGCCCACGGCATGGCTGATGATATTAATGAGGACATTCCCCTTGGGGAACATCTTGTCCGTTCTCAGCTTCATCTCTGCCACACAGGACTCGATCAGGTCTTTGGAGTCCTCCCTGTCCAGTATGGTAAATCCGGGGTCCAGGTCTATGGCGCCCCCGTATTTTCGCAGGATTATATTACCGATATGATGAAATGTCCCGCCCCATACCCTCCTTGATTCACCTTTTATAAGAAGCTCCACCCTCTGCAGCATCTCCCGTGCAGCCTTGTTGGTAAAGGTAAGGAGCATGATCCGTGAAGGGTCCACGCCTTTTTCGATGAGATAGGCAACCCGGTAGGTGACGACCCTTGTCTTTCCGGAGCCGGCGCCTGCAATGACCAGCGCGGCCCCGTCTTCCGATGTCACCGCAGCAAGCTGCTCCGGGTTCAGATGTGATGCATAGTCAATAGACGGCGCAAAGTGAGCTGATGATTTAAGATGGTATTTTTTCATGATGTGCGGAATGCAGGGGTCATCCCCCTTGTCTTGCCGGTTAATATTTGAGGCAATTTGTCAGTTAAAGTGGAGATTCCGTATCTGACAATTCTGCTTCCCCTGGATTTTTATTATTGTTCCCGGGATTTACTTTTCTCTTTAATTCTATGATTTCATTATTGAGTTTCTTAATCTCCTGCAAGGCGGTTTCATGTTTAATCATTAAATTATTTAGTTCTGTGTCTGACGTTAGATTTATCTCCGGTTCAGCGATTCCTGTTTCATTATTATCTTTTTCTTTATCCAAAGCATTTTCCGGCTGCGGGACTGCTGGATCGGATTTTTGCATTTTTGCCCCTAAATCATCCATGAGTAACTGTTCAATATATCCCCTGGACCGGCAAGGGACCCACCCCTTGAAGCTTTTCCCTAACCATAGTGATGCACGGTAATGAGGAATAGCGCTCACTACAGTTAAGTTTGTTTCCGATTCATAAATAAAGATCTCATAATACCCGATGATCTTATGGTAAACATAGAGACCGCCCAGTGTTCCGCAGTCGGCATATTCTGATTGATACTGGAAGCCTTCATACGGCACATTGAACTCTTCTGTTTTTATGTACCCGGACTTCCTGTCAGCAGTATCAATAGCAGAAACATTCTCTGTCAGAAAATTGTTGCTTAACTCCCAGGCTTCATTAAAGGGTATGGGAAAATTATCATTGGACCGGTATTCATGTGTCATGGGAGGTGCTGTCACACAACCCGAAACAAGCATCAGTATAATAAAATAATGTACTTTCTTTAATAAACGAGTTGTCATGTTTAACATGTATATTCTGAAAAAATTAACCATCGAAACCATCAAACTTTTCATTTCAGGCATAATCTAATTTTAACAGAAAAACCACTGAACCGGAAATGTTTTTATATTTTGCTTCTTTATATTTATTTGATGTAATATCACATTAAGCCCGGTTCCTCCCTCATTGAGGCAGTTATTTCGGGAATTGCTCCGCAATATGGTCTTTAATAACCTTTCTCCATTTAGGCGGGAGCGTTTTTATGTAAGAGGACAATTTCCGGGTGAAATCATTTTTTTTAAATATTTCTCTCAACAGGGCATTGGCCTGTAATATATCCTTCTCCTTTTTGCCGGTTGACTGTCTTCTCCCCGAGATCAGTATCTTGTGGCATGCCAACACCCAGGGACTTGGTATGCGATATGAATATCCTTCTTTTTTTATTATCATCTGCTGATCATAAAGCATCTGAAGGAATCTTAATGAAGTCACTTTGATTTTCAAACTATCAACAGTAACTGCCCTGTCCGTTCCCCTTCCTTTTTCCGGAGTGAGAAACGCCACTTTATACTGCCCGTTACTAAAATATATTGAGCCGTCAGGATTAAATCCCATAGAAAAACCGAGAGGCTTAAGGAGGGTTTCGATATCAATCTTTTTCCCTTTATAAGGAGTTGCTACGAGAAAGTCTATATCCTGAGTCTTGATTGTGGGAAGATTAAATTCAAGGTTTTCCCTGATGACCGGCAGGCAATATGATCCAATAAGCATTACATTGATTTTATTTTCTGAAAATACTTTTATTATCTCCCCTGATGTCAATATCGCCCCTCCCGGACTCAATATTCCCCTTACAGGAACCCTTGATCACAACACTCGAATTATCCTTCGCAGTTATATTGCCTTCCACATCTCCACTCAATACCAGGTCACAGCTTACGTTAATATCTCCTGTAACTTTGCTTCCCTTGAGGATGTAATTT
>JAJRXD010000180.1 GCA_024276465.1 Deltaproteobacteria bacterium | reverse complement strand
TTTTTTTAAATGAAAAGACCCCTGAAAAGGTTTTAAACAGCAGTGTTGACAGAGTTGTGATTGAACCTGAAATACCTGTTTGAGTAGTTATGAAAATTCTCTCACCTTTAGATAATGTTAATGAAGTCGAGAAACTGGCAGAAGCTGGTGCAGGAGAATTTTATTGCGGGCTGCTTGAGCAGGAGTGGCATGACAGGTATCCTGTTATTTCCATAAACAGAAGGCCTGCCGGGAAGGGACATTTCAGGAAATTCAGTGAGTTGGCGGAAGCAGTAAAAACAGCCCACAGTCTGGATATCAAGGTGTTTTTTACGCTTAATGAACATTACTATATTAATGGTCAATATTCTTTTCTGATGAGATATGTGGAAGAAGCCTTAACAGCAGGTGTTGATGCTTTTATTGTAGCGGATTATGGGTTGATGGTGTATTTACGGGAGAAAAAATACAAGGCCCCGATTCATGTCAGCACCGGCAGTACGGTTTTCAACTGGCGGTCGGTTAAATTTTTTAAAGAGTTAGGGGTTGAAAAGATAACGTTTCCAAGACACCTGACCATTGAAGAGATCCGGGAAATTGTTTCAAAAATGCCCCGGGTTGATACAACTGTTTTTATAATGAATTCAAGATGCATTAATGTTGATGGATTTTGCACCTTTCAGCATGGTCTTGCTGGAAGGGAAATTTTCCCCATGTTTCGAAATGCCTGTATGCTCCCCTTTCACACAACTGCTTACTGCAATTCACAGGAGGAAGAAGAGATGCAAAACAGAAAAGAATCAAGCATGACAGCAAGGCAGAACATTTGGGAAAATGTGCATGTTGATGATTACCCGTGCGGAGCATGTGCTTTATATGAGTTCAGGGAAATGGGTATCTCAAGTATTAAAATAGTTGGGAGGGGCAATCCTCTTAACCGTAAAACAGCAGATGTTTTGTTTCTTGTAAAGCTGTTGCGCTTTTTGGACGAAAAAAAGCCTGCAAAGAAAAGTTTCAGGGCAGAGGCACAGAATTTATATCAGCAAACGTACAAAAGAGCCTGCCGTTTGCATATGTGTTATTATCCGTCTGTAATGCTGACAACTTCGTAAAAAGAGTGATGATCCACAACGATGAAAATTGATTATTATAAAATTTTAGGCCTGGACAGAAATGCAGGCATGGCTGATGTGAAAAAAGCTTACAGGAGTCATGCCATGAAATATCATCCTGACAGGAACCCTGATGATGAATCATCAGAGGAGAGGTTTAAGCTTATAATTGAAGCATATGAAATTTTAAAAGACCGTGAGAAAAGAGATGAGTATGACAGGATTGTTTCTGCTGTTGAGCATGAACAGGCAAACAGCCATGAGTCAATTAGTGATGATTTTTTTATCCCGCCAGATGAAATTTTAGGGGATTTTTTAAGAGGATTTTTCAACAAGCAGCAAAGCAGCAGACAGAAAAGCCATGATGGTAAAAATTTAAGGCATAACATGAGGCTGACTTTTCATGAAGCTGCACTGGGAGTTGAAACTGAAATCAGGATTCCCTGTCAGATTAAATGTCACCAGTGTGATGGTACAGGCTTAAAGGCTGGTGCAAAAGCAGTTGTCTGTTCAGCCTGCAAGGGAAGGGGCAAAACTGAAATCAGGAGAGGCCTTCCCCGATTGTGTCGCGTGTGTAATGGATCGGGTGCCTTAATGACTGGATACTGTAATAAATGTAATGGTTCAGGAAACATTCAATCCCGTCGTTCAATACCAGTAAGTATCCCTCCGGGTGTTGAAACCGGCACAAGGCTGCAGATAAAGGGAATGGGGATGCCGGGCCGCAACGGAGGCAAGGCAGGAAGTCTTTTTATAGTAGTGAATGTTACGAAACACCCGTTTTTTTATAAGCAGGATTTGAACATTGTATGTGATGTCCCCATACCTTTTTTTAAAGCCATCCTTGGATCTGATCTGGAAATTCCCACTCTTGAAGGCAAAAAGAGAATAAAAATACCAGCCGGGGTTCAGACAGGCAAAGAGATAAAACTTCGTGGAAAGGGAATACGCTCACAATTTACCAGGAAGCGAGGTGATTTAATAGTCCGTTTGAGAGTTGAGTTGCCTGAAAAAATATCCAGGGAAGACAGGAGGGCTTTAAGGTCGCTGGAAGAGAACAGTAATGCAGAGCATTATCCGCTGTTTTTGAAGTTTAATAAAAAGCTTTATGACAAAAAGAATGAGAATTAGTGTGTGACCGGAAAGTCCTCTTTTTGTCATTTCGAATCCCGGCTGAACATGGTTGGGATAAATTCAGCTATAAATCTCCTGCCAGACCGGAAGATTTGTTCCCGATTTATCGGGGCTCCTCTAAATGAAAGGTTTTTGCAGTTTTCGGTCAACCACTATTTGGTCTCGGCTTGTTCGGGTTGGGAGTTTTCTTCAGTACTTTTTTTGCCAAATATTTTTGCAACTATAATACTTATCTCATAAAGTATTATAAGAGGAATCGCCATAAGAATCTGACTGACCACATCAGGTGGTGTGAGGACTGCGGCAACAACAAAAACAGCAATTATCATTATCTTCCTGTTTGAACGGAGCTGTTTTTCAGTTATAATGCCGAGCTTTGAAAGGAAAAGAATGAAAACAGGCATTTCAAAAACTATCCCAAAGGCTAAAAGAAATTTACAGCTGAAAGACAAATATTCTTTAAGTGACGGAAGCATTTTGATGGATGGCGAGTTGTAGCCGATAAAAAACTTAAAGGCAATTGGGAAAACGACAAAGTACCCAAACATTGTTCCACACATAAAAAACAGTGTGGAACAGATGACAAAAGGAACAGCATATTTTTTTTCATTATTATAAAGGCCCGGGGCCACAAAAGACCATATCTGATGAAGGATAACAGGGCTCGCAAAAAAAATTCCGGAAAAGAGTGCAAGTTTAAGGTATGTAAAAAAACCTTCTGTGACATTTGTGAAGATAAAAGAGCTTTCTGCAGGAAGAAGATTATTCAGCGGACGTGAAAGAAAGTAAAATATTTTATCTGAAAAGGCGTATGATACTACAAAACCTATTCCGACTGCAACTGAACAGACAATAAGGCATTTTCTCAGTTCTTCAAGGTGAGAAGTGAGTGGAAGCTTTTCATCCTCCATTTGATTTCAATTTGTCGCTTTCTATTGTTTTACCCCTGTTGTTTTTTTCAGTTTCTTTTTTTTCTTCTGTTTTTGGAGGTTCAATTGAATTGACGCTGGACAGGGGGTTCAAATCAGTTGAATCAATATCAAAGTTTTGTTTAATATCATCAGTTGCACGCCTGAATTCACGCATTGCCCTGCCAAGCCCCCTGGCAAGTTCCGGCAGCTTTTTGGGTCCAATAACGACCAGGGCTACAACAAGTATTATTATTATCTCCTGAATACCCAATCCTAACATGGCAGCTTAATCCTGATAAAAAGGGATGCGAGTTAATTCTCAATCCTCTTATTTATAATTTTTCTGTTACAATGTCAAATTATTAGTGACATGAATGATAATTGCACTGGGAAAACAAAATTGTTAAGCCTAATCCCGGGGATCCCTTTTCATGTAAATCAGGAAAAGGGGGTCAGGTCTTCTATTGACTTTTGCCAATACTCTCGATATTTTTCATTTTCTGTATCTGCTGTCATATTGTCTTATAAGAAACCATGTGAATTTATGTCTGTGTGCCAGAAAAAAATATATTTGACAAAACAGTAGTCATATGTCATGATATTTGACAACTAACATGTCAAATTGAGGCACAATATGCAATATGTACCCAGAATCCTGGATATCGGTGCTCTTGTAAAAAACAAGTCATATTTTCTGTTTGGACCACGGCAGACAGGAAAGACTTCTCTTGTAGAACATTCATTTAAAAACAGCAAGGTCTACAGTTTGCTTGACAGCAATATCTACCTGACACTCAACCAAAGACCTTCCCGACTGAGAGAAGAGCTTACAAGGGATGATAAAATTGTAATTATTGACGAAATTCAAAAGCTTCCGATTTTGCTGGATGAGGTCCATTTGCTGATTGAAAAGCTGAACATTAAATTTTTACTTACAGGTTCAAGTGCCCGCAAACTTCGCAGAGGCGGGGTAAATCTCCTGGGTGGCAGGGCACGGTCACAAACGCTGCACCCCTTTATTTACAAGGAGTTAAATACTACTATTGATTTACTGAGAGTTTTAAATTACGGTCTTATTCCTTCAATATATTTTTCCGATTTTCCGGAAGAAGATCTCAAGGCTTACACTGGAAATTATCTACGTGAGGAAATTGCCTCGGAAGGTTTAACTCGCAATATTCCAGCTTTCAGCCGCTTTCTTGAAGTTGCTGCTCTGTGTAACGGAAATATTATCAATTATACCCAAATCTCAAGCGATGCGCAGGTTCCCAAAAGTACGGTTCAGGAATATTTTAAAATACTGCAGGATACCCTCATTGCAGAAGAAGTTCCTGCATGGAAAAAAACAAAAAAACGTAAACCTGTTTTGACATCAAAGTTTTATTTTTTTGATGTCGGTGTTGTCAGGCATTTGCAGCATCGTTCACAACTGAAAGAAAAATCACCGGAAATGGGAGAGGCCTTTGAGACATATATTTTTCATGAGCTAAAGTCATATATTGATTACGTATCACATGGTTCCCTTCACTACTGGCGCTCAAAGTCAAATTTTGAAACAGATTTTATCCTCAATGAAACTTCCGCTATTGAGGTAAAAGCAAAAACAAATATTGGCAATCGTGATCTGAAAGGATTACTGGCTTTACAGGAGGAGCACCTTTTAAGACACTATGTTGTTGTCTGCCTTGAAGACCGCCCGCGAAAAATAAACAACATTCAGATACTGCCTTGGAAACTGTTTATTGAGAAATTATGGGATAAGGTGTTTGACTGATAAGGCACGCGAAGAGGCTTTAGGGTTTTAATTAAAGAGGGACATTGGGGCTGTTGAAAAACCCCCATCTGTCCCGATTGTTTCGGGATTGCACTTATCATTCGTCTTTGCGACGTGCGAACAAGTACGCCTCATTCCACATGATTTCGTGCGCCTTACATCCGGATATTTTTAAACAGCCCCAATAAAAGGACTTTTTCAACACCCCCAGTGTTCCCATATTTTTCATATATGGTACCGTTATTAGGACTTATCAATCGTTACACCGTAAGGTATTATACAAGTGCTAATTATTATCACAATACTGACTAAACAAAGTAGCAATACTGTACTGCTTAAATATATTTTTTTACCTTGCATTGTTGCTGCTCCTTGAAGATGGATTAAGTATATTTTGCATACAATTAATAACAATCTATTTCTCTTTTGTGTTGATTAAATTGCTGATTTTTGATAGCCTACGCTATAAAACAAAAGCGCCATTTAGGTCTACCATAAGATTTATGGTTTGGATGAATATATAGCAGATTTAATAGAGAAAAAAGAAACAGGAAGGCTCAAGATGTTGTATGAAAGGAAAGGGAAAAAACATGAAACCACAGAACTCTCAGAAAGGCACTCTGTGTTCTGGTTTGTTTTGACATAACGCACTACCTTTTATAAGGGGAGAAAAATGAGTAAAACATTAGTTTTAAAGGATGAGAGATGCTTAAACCATATTACAAGGAGTGGACATCCGGAAAGCCCTAAACGTCTTGAAGCAATTTATGAGAAATTAAAAGACGATGACATCAGGGGTAAATTCAGTGAAATAAAACCCAGAGTGGCCACAAAGGAAGAGATATCCTTAAACCATTCCATGGAATATATTGAAAAAATTGAAAACACAGCAGGAAAACATTTTATTAACTTAGATCCTGACACTAACACTTCTGAAGGTTCATGGCAGGCATCAATACTTGCTGCGGGTGCTGTTATGACCGGAATTGATAAGATTCTTGACAAAAGCGCCAATAATGGATTTGCCATAATTCGCCCCCCAGGTCATCATGCGGAGATGTCAAGGGCAATGGGGTTTTGCCTTTTCAATAATATTGCAATTGGAGCCAGGTATCTGATCGAGAACCATGGGCTGAAGAGAATTCTTATTGTGGACTGGGATATTCACCACGGCAATGGAACCCAGAACTCATTTTATAACAGCCCGGAAGTTCTCTATTTTTCAACACACCAGTTTCCATATTTTCCAGGAACAGGTAGGTTTGAAGAAACAGGTGAAAAAGACGGTAAGGGTTATACTGTTAATGTGCCTCTGTCCGGTGGACAGGGAGATGGAGATTTTCTCAGAATTTTAAGAGAAATTTTACAGCCTGTTGCAGAAGAATATAATCCGCAGTTTATCCTCGTTTCAGCAGGATATGACACTTACCAGCATGACCCCCTCGGAACAATGAATGTAACTCCTGAAGGATTTTTTTTAATGACAAAATTTCTTAAACATTTAGCTGAAAAGCAGTGTGACGGAAGACTTTTATTATCTCTTGAAGGGGGTTATCATGTTGAAGGGATTGCAGAGTCTGTTAAATGCACACTCCGTGGCTTGTCAGATGAAGAAACAGATATTAGTTCCGACATGGAGAGCCGGGAAGAAGACAGGGTTTCAGACAGCAACATTGAAAGCACAATTGAAAAGGTGAGAAAAATTCATTCAGAAAACTGGTTGGGTTTAAAATAGCGCCAATCTGATATTATAAGAAATTACTTGACTTTTAAATGACTAACTTCGTAAAATAGCTGTATAAATAAGAGGTTAATATTCAGGCATAACATTTCTATCTATTTGTATGGTGAGAGAAGGTGAAACTGAAGAATTTTGAAGCTCTTTCTAAAAAAATCGAGATTGTCATTGAACAGTATGATATAGTAAAAAGAGATAAGCAGAGAATCGAGACTCAAATGTTAAAAAGGGATAGAGAAACCCAGCAGATTAAAAAGAGGCTGGAAAAAGTATTGAAAGAAAGAAGTTTAATAAAACAGAAACTGGATAGTATTACTGAAAAAATTGATTCCCTGGATTTATTATAAGCGGTGCAAGATATGGGAGATTCCGTTCAGATAGAAGTAAAGGGGAAAAAGTTTTTTTTAAAGGGTAATCACGATAAGGGATATATCAATCGTGTTGAAAAGTATATAAATGAAAGGATAGAAGAGGTTGAGAAGGCAGGCGGTCCTGTTGATTCATCTAACCTGATGGTGCTTGTTGCATTAAATTTAGTGGCTGATTGCTTGAAAAAGGAGGATGAAATAGAGAACTTATTGAAAACTGTAGAAAATAATTCTACCCGTTTAATAAATATAATTGACACATGTATTTAAACTGGTCTTTTAATTTCAGGTGTTGTATAATTTTAAAATGCAGGGGATTTTTCTAATTAAAATAATACAGTCAGGGTAATATGTTTTTAAATTTGAGGGATTAGATATTAATTGTTTTTGTTTGGATGAAGAGGCTTTTTAACCTTTTTGGTTTTATTATTTTTCTTATTATGTTTCAGTTTAATAATTTTCCTTTGACAAAGCTTGTATTATCAAGCTAATAACAAAATCAATAAAAATTTTGTAAATTAGCCTGTTGACAATACAGATTGCCTTTTCAAAGCTTTAAGTCTACCGATTTTCATCCTTCAACCCCCCTGCATCATGTTTTCCTGACTGATTAACTGTAAACATTTACAGATAAAGGAGGAGACTCTTTTGGACCCAATATTATTATTAATAGTGGCTTTTTTGTGTTTATCAGCAGGTATAGTTGCCGGGTTTTTTGTAAGAAAAAAACTGGTGGAAACTAAAATATCCTCAGCAGAGGAAGCCTCAGCAAAGATTTTAGCAGAGGCAAAAAAAGAGTCTGAAACGATTAAGAAAGAGGCAAGACTGCAGGCAAAAGAAGATCTTTATCGTACTAAAGCTGAGTTTGAAAAGGAAACCAGAAGTAAAAAATATGAGCTTCAGAAACTTGAGAAACGGTTGAGCCACAGGGAAGAAAATCTTGAAAAGAAAGTCAATCTGGTAGACCAGAAAGAGATTCTTATTTCCAAGCGCGAAAAATCCATTGCTGGTCAGGAAAAGAGAGTGAAAGAGATGGAAAGCAAATATGCTTCTGCGCTTGAAGAACAGAAAAAGTTACTGGAGAAGATTTCCGGCATGACTTCTGAAGAAGCAAAAAGGCTTTTAAGTCAAAGACTTGAAAATGAGGCAAAACATGAATCCGCAAGAACTATTCGCAGAATTGAAGAAGAAACAAAAGAGAATTCTGATAAAATTGCGCGCAATATTATTGCAATGGCCATTCAAAGGTACAGTGCAGACTTTGTATCTGAAAAAACAGTTTCGGTGGTGAGTCTTCCGGGTGATGAAATGAAGGGTAGAATTATTGGCAGGGAAGGAAGAAATATCAGGGCAATTGAGCAGTTAACAGGTGTTGACCTTATCATTGATGATACCCCTGAAACAATTCTGATTTCTTCCTTTGACCCAATCAGAAGGGAGATTGCAAGAATATCACTTGAACGATTAATTACTGACGGGCGAATACATCCTGCAAGGATAGAGGATATTGTTGAAAAGGTAAAACAGGAGATGGAATTGACAGTCAGGGAAGCAGGGGAGCAGGCTACTTTTGATGTTGGCATACAAAAAATCAACCCTGAAATAGTACGATTGCTTGGAAGATTGAAATACAGGACAAGCTATGACCAGAATGTTCTGCAGCACTCACTTGAGGTGTCTTATTTATGTGGAATAATGGCCTCAGAACTGGGTATCAACGTGAAATCTGCCAAGAGGGCAGGTCTGCTCCATGACATTGGCAAAGCAATTGATCATGAAGTTGAAGGCTCACACGCATTAATCGGTGCAGACTCGGCAAAAAAATATGGAGAATCAGAGGAGATTATCCACGCCATAGCTGCTCATCATGATGATGTTAAAGCCCAGACAGTTCTGGCGGTTTTAGTTCAATCCTCTGATGCGCTTTCTGCAGCACGTCCGGGAGCACGCAGGGAGATGCTTGTTTCTTATGTAAAACATCTTAAAGATCTTGAGGAAATTGCAAATTCCTTTCATGGAGTTAACAAATCCTTTGCAGTTCAGGCAGGCAGGGAGGTAAGGGTTATGGTGGAAAGCAAGGATGTTTCTGATGATTATTCTGTTGTTTTATCCAGGGACGTAGCAAAAAAAATTGAAGAATCCCTGACATATCCAGGCCAGATAAAAGTTACGGTAATTCGCGAAACAAGAGCGATTGAATACGCAAAATAGATGATGTACTGATGAAGACAAATGCTTATAATATTCTGCAGGGAAGAGGCTTTGTTGAGCAGGCAACAGATGAGCAGGCTTTGTTGCAGGTACTGGATGGGAAGATAACCTGCTATACAGGATTTGACCCAACTGCATCCAGCCTTCACGTTGGTCATCTGTTGCCGATCATGGCTCTGGCACATATGCAGAGAGCAGGACACAGACCGATTGTTCTCCTGGGGGGAGGCACTGCTTTAATAGGTGATCCCAGTGGGAAAAACGAGATGCGGAAAATTCTTCCTGAAGATGAAATTTCTAATAATGCTGAAAAAGTAAAAAGGCAATTTTCAAAATATATTGATTTTTCAGGGGAAAACAAAGCACTTGTTCTAAATAATGCTGAATGGCTTTTATCGATAAAATACATAGAATTTCTAAGGGATATTGGGAAGCATTTCAGCGTTAACAGAATGATTGCAGCAGAATCCTATAAAATCAGACTTGAGACAGGTCTCAATTTTGTTGAATTCAACTATATGCTGCTCCAGGCTTACGACTTTTTGCACCTTTACAGGAATTTTCAATGTGTCCTTCAAATGGGGGGTAATGACCAGTGGGGAAACATTTTAGCTGGAACTGATCTTGTAAGGAAGAAGGCAGGGGTTACAGCCTATGGACTGACTTTTCCTTTAATAACTACTGCAAGTGGCGCGAAAATGGGCAAAACCGAGAAAGGTGCTGTATGGCTTGATGCTGAAAAAACCAGCCCATATGAGTTTTATCAGTACTGGATAAATACGGATGATAGAGATGTGGAAAAGTTTTTAGCCTTTTTTACGTTTATGTCAATGGACGAGATAGCTGAAATTGGAAAGGCTGGGAAAAACAGCATACAAAAAGCAAAAGAATGTCTGGCATTTGAAGCCACGGGGATTACTCATGGGAAAAATGAGGCGGAAAAAGCACGAAAAAGCTCAAGAAGTGTTTTTTATGGTGATGCTCAGAACCTTGATTCTTTACCTGTAACAGACATTGAAAGAAAAAGGCTTCAGGATGGAATAGCAGCTTTTGAGCTTTTTGAGGTAACAAAACTGTGTTCTACCCGCAGTGAGGCAAGACGCTTGATACAGGAGGGCGGAGCCTATATTAATGGTAGAAGGATAAAGGGTTTTAATGAAAATATTGACGAAAGTTATTTGAGAGACGGGCTTATCCTTCTCAGGGCGGGTAAAAAAAGATACCACAAAATATTGCTGAAATGACTTGATCCGGGGTTTTGCAGTATGCTGCTGTTGCTGCTTGCAAATTGCCTAACATGCTGGTTTGGTGCGGTTTTTTGAGTCTGTCAGCAACACTCTTGCCATGCAATATTTTATTTTAAGATTTATTTTGCTAAAATCGAAAAAATATGAAAAAAATAGTTGACAAGTAAATAAGAGGTTGTTATATTCTCTTGATGTCCACAGCGGACAAATTTACATGTTCTTTGAAAAATAAATAGGGAAGGTTAATTGTTAATTGAGTTTAAGTAATTTGCGGTACCAAGATTAAACTGAAGAGTTTGATCCTGGCTCAGAATGAACGCTGGCGGCGTGCTTAACACATGCAAGTCGAACGAGAAAGCTCTGGCTTGCCAGAGCAAGTAAAGTGGCGCACGGGTGAGTAACGCGTGGGTAATCTGCCTTCAAGTCAGGGATAACACAGCGAAAGCGGTGCTAATACCTGATAAGCTTACAGCTTCTTATGGAGCAGTGAGAAAAGATGGCCTCTGATTCAAGCTGTTGCTTGTAGATGAGCCCGCGTACCATTAGCTTGTTGGTAGGGTAATGGCCTACCAAGGCTATGATGGTTAGCTGGCCTGAGAGGGCGGTCAGCCACACTGGAACTGAGATACGGTCCAGACTCCTACGGGAGGCAGCAGTGGGGAATATTGCGCAATGGGGGAAACCCTGACGCAGCGACGCCGTGTGAGTGATGAAGGCTTTCGGGTCGTAAAGCTCTGTCAGACGTGAAGAATAAGAGCAGGGAGAATATAACTGCTTGATGACTGTACCGTCAGAGGAAGCACCGGCTAACTCCGTGCCAGCAGCCGCGGTAATACGGAGGGTGCAAGCGTTATTCGGAATTACTGGGCGTAAAGCGCGTGTAGGCGGAAGTGTAGGTCAGATGTGAAAGCCCTTGGCTTAACTAAGGAAGTGCATCTGAAACCACATTTCTTGAGTACGACAGAGGAGAGTGGAATTCCCAGTGTAGAGGTGAAATTCATAGATATTGGGAAGAACACCAGTGGCGAAGGCGGCTCTCTGGGTCGATACTGACGCTGAGACGCGAAAGCGTGGGTAGCAAACAGGATTAGATACCCTGGTAGTCCACGCCGTAAACGATGTACACTAGGTGTTGGGAGTAATTAAACTTTCAGTGCCGCAGCTAACGCATTAAGTGTACCGCCTGGGGATTACGACCGCAAGGTTAAAACTCAAAGGAATTGACGGGGGCCCGCACAAGCGGTGGAGTATGTGGTTTAATTCGACGCAACGCGCAAAACCTTACCTGGGCTTGACATCCCGGTCATATCCCTTGGAAACATGGGAGTCAGTTCGGCTGGACCGGTGACAGGTGCTGCATGGCTGTCGTCAGCTCGTGTCGTGAGATGTTGGGTTAAGTCCCGCAACGAGCGCAACCCTTATCATTAGTTGCCATCATTAAGTTGGGCACTCTAATGGAACTGCCGGTGTTAAGCCGGAGGAAGGTGGGGATGACGTCAAGTCCTCATGGCCCTTATGCCCAGGGCTACACACGTACTACAATGGCCGGAACAGAGGGCAGCGAACTCGCAAGAGTAAGCAAATCCCAAAAATCCGGTCCCAGTTCGGATTGAAGTCTGCAACTCGACTTCATGAAGTTGGAATCGCTAGTAATCGCGAATCAGCATGTCGCGGTGAATACGTTCTCGGGCCTTGTACACACCGCCCGTCACACCACGAAAGTCAG
>JAJRXD010000179.1 GCA_024276465.1 Deltaproteobacteria bacterium | reverse complement strand
TCGTAAAAAGTCCAACTTCGGCGTTGCGCGGCATCCTTTCCCGATATTAATCGGGATACAGTAAGTACGCCTCATCCTGGAGGATTTGCGCGCCTTGAATTTGAAGCTTTTTACTTTGCCATCGAATTTTCACTTTTTACGGCTTCATCATACTGATCGGTTTTTCATTAAGAATAAAAAGATGAAGTTCTCACCACCCGAAATGCAGAGATAACAAGGTGTAAACCCGGTAATATTGTTTCATAAAGACATAAATTCTTCTGCCCTGTTAAACTCATCATGAATAGCTGAAATAATTTTCGGAAGTTCGGCCTGCTTTATTTCCAGGCATTTCCATTCTTCTTCCATGACCGGCAGAACATGCGGCTCTGTGCTTTTACCAAGCCCCATGGCCTTGACGATTTCATTTCCCATATGCACTGCACAGACCGTATCCCGGGATATCCTGGCACTCAGAGGACGATGGTGATATCGAACAGTCTCTACAATATCTTTCGGAAAGTTCCAGAGTTCTCCCATAATTGCCCCTATTTCTGCATGGGTAAAACCAAGGATCTGCCTCTCAGCGTCAAGAAGCTTTATCCCCCCACCGCACACACTGGAGATTACAGCCTTCTGTTCCTGTTGAAATTTCATGTTTATTAAGACCTTCCCAACATCATGAAGGATACCTCCTAAAAAAGCCTTGTCAGTGCTGCTGTTCTGCACATTATCCATAACAGCCTTTGCCCCTATGCCGCATGCCAGCGAATGCTCCCACAGGTCTGTTAAGGCTATGGATCCTTCCCGTCCCTTCCCTGCAAACATGCCGCCCACTGAAACAGCAAGGGCCATACTGCTTACGCTGTTAAAACCCAGAATTGTTATGGCCCGTGAAATACTGTCAACATGCCGGGAAAGCCCGTAATAGCTTGAGTTTGCAAGACGAAGAACTTTCGATGTTAAAGCCTGGTCTTTCTCAATTATTTTTCCAAGCTGATCAGCAGTGGCATTATCATCTGAAACTGTCCTGTTTACTTTTTGAATAATCTCGGGAAGAGAAGGGATCCCTCCTGTTTTTTTTATCAGATTTTTGATGTTTTTCTCATCCATCACATCTGCCTTTCGACCATATCCTTAAGGACCGCTTCAAACAGCGCTTTCATCATTGTTCCTGAAGGTGGTTTGAAAAACTTTTGTTCCAGCTTCTTCCGGCACTCTTCTCTGATTTCGTCTATTTCTGACTCACTGAGTGTTTCCCGAGCGCTGACATCTTCGCAAGATCTTACAAATACCCTCGAAATACCTTTGCTGAGCAATGATTTTATAATATCGCCAGTGAGTTGTATTCCGGCAACAGCGAGAACCTGCCCTGATCTGCCGGGGATATCTTTTTCCAGCACCCTGCCTTCCGCTGAACTGTCAAGATTGATTTCCTTCATGGATAACCTCCGTTAGTCAATTTAGCGTCATTAGAGGTAATGGATTGTATTAATAGTCCTGAAATGTACCAGTCTGATGGATAATCAATAAAAAAGTTATGGTTAAAGTTACAAATCAATCTTTACAATCTTTGTGATACTCTTTCCTGCAGAAATTCATTATTGATGCAACTTCCTCCTCACTGAGTTCAGGCAGGACTACAGCTCCGCTTTCATCCGTTTTTATGTCTGTAATTCCCGGAAACTGCTTCTCAAGATGAGACAGCTCTTCGGTCTGTACTTTAACAGTGCCTAACAATATGCGCTTTTCCTCTTCAAGGCAATATTTTTCAAGTCCCAGCCTGATGGCAAGCTTAAACTCAATATTGTCCCATGGTTTTGTGAAAAACCTGTATATTTCTCCTTCATTAACAGCCTTCATGGCAGATTCAAGGCTTGCCTTTCCTGTCAGGATAATACGTATAATGTAAGGATATTGCTGCCTTACTATTGACAGGAACTCTGTTCCACTCATGCCGGGCATGCTTTCATCGGCTATAATAAGCTGTACAGGCTGTTGCAAAAGCAGGTTAAGGCCGTCTTCAGCGCTTTCTGCAGTAACAACAGCATAATCTTCATCTATCATGTCTCGTTTAAGAGATTGAAGTACATTAGGCTCATCATCCACTAAAAGCACACATTCTCTTTCCATAATATGAATTCCCTGTTTAAATATTCTTATCTTTTTTAGAGACATATATACGGTTGTTCGACGGATCCATTTTATACAGACGTTTAAGGTGTTCTATTTTTTCAAAAGTAAGCTCTGAGCCGCTCGGAAGAATAAGGACCCCTGTACCACTCCTTACGTCACGTGACAAAATCATACCCGGGACAAGATCGCCCGGCATAAACCCATCGTCTTCAGAACCAATGTCCCGATAGACCGAATTTTCAAGTTCCTCAACTATTTTTTCCGCAATATCTACAATTTTCGGATCATATTTTGTGTTGCGGCTGGCTTTTACAATTGAGATGGCTCCCTTAAAATCATATCTTCCCCCACCCTGTCCCGGGTTTGCCAGCCTGTCTACAGCATCTGCAACACCAATAATTCGCGCTCCAAGAGGTATCATATCAGAACTTAGATGGTCAGGATAGCCGTTTCCGTTATACCACTCGTGGTGATGCCTGATAAGTTCGCCCGCCTCCTGCAGCTCCTCAATTTGTCCCACAGCTGCCTGCCCCCTGACAGGATGCTGTTCGACCTCTTTTTTTTCCTCAGATGTCAGTCCCTTGCTTTCCTTTTGAAGAATACTGTCAGATATCCCGATTTTGCCAATATCATGCAAATGTGCTGCTGCACCGATTGTTTCAACCTCTTTTTTCCCAAGTGAGAGTGCCTTTGCAATCCGTATCGACACTTCAGCCACATTTTTCGAATGATTGCTGAAACTCGTATTCCGAAGCTCTATCAGGCTTGCAAATGCCTCCAGACAGCTGTTGAAGTTTCTCTTTAATCTGTAATTGAAAACAAGCAGTGCCTTATTGCGCTTCTCAATATCAATTGTCTGCTCTTTTACCCGCTGCTCAAGCTTTACGTTCCATTCCTTAAGCTCCCTGGCGAGTCTTTTGTTTTCCTCAGTCAGGAAGTAGCGCTCTATGGCCTCCCGGACTGTAAGCCTCATTTCCTCATCATTCCACGGCTTTGTTATGTACTTGTATACCTCTCCCTTATTTATAGCCTCCATTGTTGCGTTTATGTCTGAATACCCGGTCAGCATGATGCGCACAGCTTCAGGGACATTCTCACGCGCTCTGGCAAGAAACTCCGAGCCTGTCATCTCCGGCATCCTCTGATCAGATATAATAAGGGATACTCTGTTGGAATCAAGCAGTTCAAGCCCCTGCTGTCCGGAAGATGCAGTCAGTATGTTATAGTCATCCTCAATAAGCAGTCGTTTGAGGGAACGGAGAATGTTTTCCTCATCATCGACCAGTAGTACTGTCTGCTGAGTGTTGTCAATTTCCATATAAACTCCTGGGATAATACCTCTGCGCACAGCGCCGGGGAGATCACTAATCCTGCTCCGGGTCAAATATAATGATACAACCTTTCTGATCCCTGCCATCATAAAGCGGCACACATACAACACTTCCTGAAAAATCATACCCTTCGGCGCTGCCGATCAATTTATCTTTCATTTTTACTTTGTTAATAAGGCTCATTGTTTCACAGGTAAAAACTGACTCTGCCTGTTCTCCTAACAATGTACTGTTTGCGCTCTTTAATACCTTTTGTGCAAAATCATTTATCTGCACAATTGTTCCCTCATTATCCACCCCTGCAATTCCTATTGGAAGGACATCCAGGATTTTTTGTGATAATTCCAATACCGTATTCTGCAATCTCAAGTCAGTTGTCTTTTCTATCACAAGGCTTTCAAGTTTTTCATTAAACTCCTCTAACTCCCTGTTTTTGTCAATGAGCAGTACTGTAAGCTTTTTATTCTCCTGTTCAAGATTGTACTTTTCAACAGCATTTGCAACCGTTACTATCAGCTCATCATCATTCCAGGGCTTGGGGATAAATTTATAAATTTCTCCTTCATTGATTGCAGAAACTATTGAAGCCACGTCCGCATAGCCCGATAGAACAATCCTGACGGTTTCCGGCCATTTCCTGCGCACTTCCCGGAAAAAATCAACACCGTTCATCTCCGGCATTCGGTAATCTGAAATTATAATCTGGAACTGTTCCTGTTCCAGCCTTTTAAGCCCCTCAGCCCCTGAACCAGCGGTTATAATGCTGTATTCCTCCTCAAAAAAGAGCCTCTCCAGTGTGCGCAGAACATTACTTTCGTCATCAACGCATAAAATTTTTATCTCTTCCATTTTTTTCTCCATCAGGAAATGGAAAACAGATGACTTTTAATTATCTTTTGTCATTAAAGGCAATATGATGTTAAATGTTGTCCCCTGGCCGACTTTGCTTTCCACTTTAATTTCCCCATGGTGCTTACTGATGATATCATAGGCAATGCTGAGGCCAAGACCCGTACCTTTCCCGACTTCCTTTGTCGTGTAAAACGGTTCAAATATTCTGTCAAGCTTTTCCCCTGGAATACCACTGCCTGTATCATGTATCATAATTCTAATATGCCCATGATTGGTTTTAGAAGCCTGTGTACCACCGGACCCATTTTCAAAAGAAGTGGAAATTGTAATGGTTCCCCTTTTTTCAATTGACTGTGCTGCATTAACGAGAAGGTTCATAAACACCTGGTTAAGCTGTCCCATGTTGCAGCAGGTCTGCGGTAAATCCCCAAACTTTTTTTCAACC
The DNA here is from genome assembly GCA_024276465.1 of Deltaproteobacteria bacterium. GTDB lineage: Bacteria > Desulfobacterota > WTBG01 > CAIYCZ01 > CAIRTM01 > JAJRXD01. The sequence goes on along the minus strand of JAJRXD010000179.1, from coordinate 40,851 downwards.
GTACACTTGTACTTAAGCTCGTTCCATACAACATTTAACGTGCTTTCAAGCCCCTCATTGATATCAGCAGGCTTCATTTCTTCCTGGTCCACCCGGGAAAAGTTCTTGAGGTCAGCCACTATCTTTTTTATCCTCTCTGTACCGTTCAGGGACTCATCTATAAGATTTTTAAGATCATCCAGTATGAAATCAATTTTCAGCTTCTTTTTCAGTTGTTCCATCCCCTCACAGAATGCAGCTATGTCTTTGCTGCTGTCACCTTTAAGAGAGTTAAGCCCCTCTTCATAGCTGTGTATCAGATCCAGAATTCTGTTCACATATTTCTTCAGGCTGCCAAGGTTCGAGTGGACAAACCCGGTTGGATTGTTAATCTCATGGGCCACACCTGCTGCAAGCTGACCGATGGAGGCCATTTTCTCACTCTGTAATAGCTGGGATTGAGTTTTTCTGAGATCTTCAAGGGCTTTTCTTGTTTCCTCAAATAATTTAACATTATCAATAGCCAGCCCAAGCTGGTTTGCTGTTAAAGTAAGCAGGTCTATCTCTTCAGTGTTGTAGCAATGCTGAACGTGACTACCCACATTGATAGCGCCGTGTATTTTGCCCTTGGCAACTATCGGGATGCTGACAAAATTCTTGATGCCCTCATTCCTCAACACATTACTCAGCGGCATATTATATTTTTCTGTGTCCTCAACCACAATCGATTCTTTTGTCGCAATTGCCCTGCCTGCAATATCTGAATTAAATTCTATTTCCATATCCTCCTTCAGACTTTCAGTCAGGCCGATTGTGCCTTTCAACACCAGTTTATCACCTTCTTCATTAATCAGCAGAATGGAACCACAGTCTATCTCCAGGGGCAGCAAATCCAGTGTGCTTTGCAAAACATTTCTTAAAATTAAATTTAATTTTTTTGAGCTGGCAAGCTCGCTGGCAATATGATTAATAATTGTCAGCTCCGTAAGCTTTTTTCTCATATTATCATTATTTTTCATCAGCTTGCTCTCAAGGTTTATTATGCGCTCCGCAACATGAATTTTGGCAACTAATTCCTCATTATTGAAAGGTTTAACAATGTAATCATCAGCCCCTGCCTTAAATCCTGAGATGTGGTCGTCCTTTTTATCCATTGAGGTAAGGATAATAATATAGATATAACGTTCAACAAATTTTTCCCTGATTTCAGTACAAAATTTTGGGCCACCCATCCCGGACAGGAGCCAGTTCGTAATAACAACCTGTATCTTATCATTTGTCCGGAGTACACTAAGAGCTTCCTGCGCGCTGGAAACAAAAATAACTTTGTGCCCTTTTTTCTCCAGATACTTCTTAAGAAGGGATTTTATTGTTAAGTTGTTCTCAAGAATAAGTATGTACATAAATTCTCCATCCCAGTGTGACCTGCCGCTTTGTTAAAAATATTGTAATCTGCTGAAAATTTCTTACCTGCAGGAGTTAAGTTAGTATGGAAAAAGCCTGAATTCAAAAAAGTTGTATTCTCTTTGCACATAAAGACTATATGGCATAATACAGACTGTTTAAGTTGAATTTCACAACAAGACAACAGCTTTCAATTGTGCTGCAATACGTTATTGTATATTTTTATGTAAAACGCTCAGTCTGTGCTGAACCCTGTTTCTGCAGGTCAGTAACAATGGATTGTTTTTCGGACTAATGAGAAAAAAAATGAGTAAAATTCTTAAGAAGGATTTTATGTTTAAGGGAAGAAACAGCTTGACAGCTTACAGTTTAAGAACCTGCTTTAAAAAAGTCCTGGCCTCTTCAAAATCAGGATAGAGCTGAAGGGCCCTGTTCATGGCCTCTGCTGACTTGTCCCAGTCTCCGGCTTCGTAACTGGCCCTGCCCAGATTGTAAAAAAGGTTTTCGTTTTCCGGATCAATTTCAATGGCCTGTTCATAATTTTTCATCGCTTCCCTGAATTTCTTCTGCTTGCGATAGGCTATCCCTAAACGGTTGTACAGATGAAGGTCTTTAGGATAAAAGGAAAGCCCTTCCATGAGTACATCCTGGGCCTCTGCCATCATGCCTGCCTCCAGGAAAGCATCTCCCACCTGCCGGGCAACCTTTGCGTAGCTGTCCTTGGCTATTTTCATGACCATATTTAATACTTCCCGGGCCTCATGTTTCTGGTCGGTTTTTATAAGAGCCTGTCCAAGTTTGATTTGACGATCTGCATTTCTGGGGCTTATGGCAGCAGCCAGCTTCAGGTGCTCGGCAACAGACTTCAAGTCATTCCGCACTTCATATAAACCAGCTAATGCATCGTGGGCTTTAAGAAACTGGGGTGAAAGCTTAACCGCCTGAAGATACAGCTTCTCTGCTTCTTCCAGATCTCCCTTTTGCTCTTTTACCCTGCCAATAGCCAGCAGCACCCTTGGACTGTTTTGATTTATATCAAGGGCTTTACGGAATTCGGATAAAGCCTGCTCGTACTGGCGACTTTTCAAATAAACCAGGCCCAGGTCAAGATGAATCTTGACAGGCGAAGGGGTATGTCTTGACTCCATGATCTCCTTGATTTTTTCCTGAATTAACTGGGCAGTGAAGGGCTTAATCACAAAGCCATCAACGTCACCTTCTCCTGCCTCGGCTACTGTAGCATGGTCTTTATCTGCAGAGACCATGAGAAATGCAATATTCTGATGTTCATCATTGTCCCTGACTGCACGCAGGACCTCCACTCCAGACATGTCAGACATAACTGCTTCACATAAAATCATATCCACTTTGCTGGAGTTAAGCTTTTCAAGGGCAATTTCACCATTATTGGCCTCCAATATGTTTTCATACCCTATCCGCTCTAAAACATTTCTGGTGGTTTTTCTAATCCTGTCATTCTCATCAATAATAAGAAAGCTCATGTTCCTGCAGGGATCTTCCATCAGGATACCTCCTAATATTTGGTAATTCTGCTAAAACCTTTAAAAAAGGTATATGACAATGGTATTTTTATGTCAAGAATAAGGAATGCACAAATTTAATGAAGCCAGAAAACAGGCGGCAAAGTAAAAAGCTTCGGATACAGGGCGCGGGAATCCAGGGGGAATGAGGCGTGCTTGTTCGTACGCTGTCCTGATTAATATCAGGAAGGATGAAACGCAACGCAGTAGACGGCCTTTTACTTTGTCGTTATGTTTCTCCTGTAAATCATCTCCTTTTTGCCTGTTTTCTGCTCAGCACTGATTCATAAATATCCTCAATTTTTTTGTCTGCAAATCCAGGTCAAATTGTTTGCGGGATTTTTGATAGGCATTGATTCCCATTTTCTGCCGCAGGTCCGGATGTTCAATGAGGAACAGAATTGCTTTAGCCATGTTTTCAGGTGTATCATCAATTATCAAGCCTTCTTTTTCATGTTCTATAATCTCACTCAGCATCCCCCTGTCTGCTGCAATGGTGGGGATTCCCATTGCCATTGCTTCCCTTACTGCCCTGCAGGAACCATCACTGCCTGGAACTAAAAAAATCTTGAAATTCAGACAGGCAAGAGTTTCCGGAAAGTCCTCTTTTTTATATCCTGTAAAGATCAGGTTGGTCCTTATCCCCATTTTCTGAGACGGCTTAATTGCTATCTCCTCAATATGGGTGCCTCTGCCGATAATCATGAACTTAAGACCCGAAAACTCATTAAAAACTATCTGTAATGCTTTCAGCAATTCCTCAAAACGTCGGTGCTTTTGAACCCTTGCAACAATACCTCCAACCACAGTCTTTTCCGATAAACCGTATTTATCCCTGTTATTTTTAATACTTCCAGGATCAAACCGTTTGAGATCAACAGGAATGTCAACCTTCCATATTTTTCCCAGTGGGAAGGAAAACTGCTGAATTACCCGGTTTTTTGCAAGCTCTGAAATCACAATAAGCCCATCTGTCATGAGAGAAAGCAGAAGGCGCGTTCTGAATCCTCCCTGCAGTCCTTCTCCGTCATAGCATGTTCTGATTACTGGTGTTTTGCAAAAGCCTGTTCGAACAGACATGCCGGCAAGAAAATGATCGTTAGGAAGATGGGTGTGTATAAGATCAAATTTTCCGTCATTAATAAACCCCCTTAGAGCTTTAGTGTCCCTCAGGTTGTCTGAGATATTGAAATGTTTATTAAGGTTAAACTGAGTCACCGGGGTAATGCCGGCTTTTTCGGCATATGATACAATAGACTGTGTTACTCCATCAGGAGGTAAAGCGCAGGCAAAGCTGACAGAATGGCCTGATTTTTTAAGTGACAATGTCAGGTTGAGAGCATGCTCAGCTGGTCCTGTCCATTTCCAGTTGCTGAATATATGAAGTATTTTCATGAATCTTTATAACCGAAAACAATGAGAGTTTGATATTGTTTAAAAACAGATCAATTTAACTAAAGCTTATTCCATATGGTTCAGTTATTTTTGTTCTGCTGATTTCAAGTATTTTTTCATAATACTTTTTTCTTTCACAAAACAAGTATGTTCCTTCAGCATATAAACGAAAAAATTTTAAACGGTCCTTAACCGTCATGAGCTTTGAAATCGATGCATTTATCTGAGCAAGATTATTGGCCCTCTGATAAAAAGTAAGTTCTTTATTAAAAGATACCCTGTCAAGGTCCACAAAGTAAAAGCTCCACCTGTTATTTCCGTCAGCTGTTACCAGGATATTGTTGGACTTTAAATCAGCATGAAAAATTTTTTTCAAATGAAATTGTCTGATAACCCGGGCAAAAGCCCTTATGAAAATTTCTTTTTCCTGCGGGGATTTCAGCATGTTTTTTATACAGTCATTCAGTTCAGCAGCTTCCGGCAGCCACTGGCTTATATAATAACTTTCGATACAAAGCAAACCCCTTTTTTTTTCAACCATTGCCTGGGGAAGCGGTGTGTTTACTCCCCTTACAATAAGGCCATTGGCTGCAATCCAGCTTTTCATGGCCCGTGATTTTCTGAACAGGTTTTTCAGTGAATAAGCAGTTCCACGGAATTTGTATCTCTTAACACATACCAGCGACCCGTCCTCTGTTTTGTGAGCAGTTATAACAGATTTTGATGATCTTTTAATGGTTGAATTGCTGTCTTCGATACTTTTTAAAACAAGGCTGTCAGCTTTCTGCCTCCCAAAATCCTTCCTTCCATAATATGCTTCTGTCCTGGTTATCTGTTTCTCAAAAACAGAACTGTTCTTGAAGCATCGTTTGCTTCTGCTTTTTATGCGCCTCAGCTCTAATTTCAGGCTTTTGGAATATATCTTTTCCTGCAATATGCGGAAAGAATTATTCACTAACCGCTCCTCTTTGCAGTATTCCTTAAGAAATCTAATCTTGTCAGTTTTTGAAGCAGTCAAAGAATTACACAACTGGGCAAGATCCTTAACCTTCATCCATGTTAACAGCCATGGAAGGACAAGGGCTCTGTGAAGGTCAATAAAATAAAGATCCGGAGAGGAACTGCCTGTGGGCTTTACCAGTATGTTTCCAGCATGCAGGTCCCGGAAAAAAACTCTGTTTTCATGCAGCACCCGTATAAGAGCAGCAAGTGACTTTGTCAGACTTTTTTTTTTTGAAGGCCAACAGGCATGTTTTTTACATATTCATTAAGAGGAACCGCAGATAAGACAACCTCTGTTATAAGACAGCTGTCCCTGAGAATCCCAAGGGTCTTTTTTTCTGAAAAGGCAAGAGGTTCAGGACAGGGGAGTTGTCTGTCATAAAATTTTTTCAGATTGCGCCATTCAGAGACTGCTTTTGAAGGAACAAACATATGCTTCAGGATATCTTTAATTCCTCTGCATTTATAACGCTTTACGAAAACTTCATGGTGAGCTGCACAGCCTGTAGTGAAAAAAAAGGCGGAACGAACATTATTATCTTTCACCAGTGCAAGCTCAGGATACATTTCATGGGATTCCAGCCTGGAAAAAAGATTGTCAAGGATAGAAGTGTCTACACTTTTCCTCACTGTCCAGGTAATACCGCTATTGTACAATTTTTTAAACATATCAGCTGCTTTTTGACTTTATTTTCTCTAATTCCCACAACTTGGCATATTTCAGAAAAACATAATAAGCAGATACAACTGCTATGATAAATCCCGGCATACCGTCCATAAAACCCCTCTTCCACAGATACATTTCAAGAAAACGAACAGGGGGCCTGAAAAGGAGCAAAAAAAGATTACATTTTTTGCCCTCTTTTTTCCATTGTTCTGCAGAGATCCCGGAAAATGAGTCGACAGTTTTAAGCTGCTGCGATATGTCGCTGTAAACATAATGAAGTATTTTCCCCCCTATATGCCCTGCTGTTCCGTTCAAAATGAGTTTATCGTGTGGATCATTTCCACTCCATACAGCCTTTCCCCTCCTGACAAGCCTGAGCTTACTGTCAGGATACCACCCTCCGTGACTTATCCACCGGCCAAGATAATGTGACTGCCGCGGAAAGATAAAGCCGTCACAAGAAGGTGATCCGTTTAACACCCTGGTTTTTATCTCCTTTGCAGCTTCCTTTGACAACCGTTCGTCGGCATCAAGAGACAAAATCCAGTCACCCCTTGCAAGTTCAAGAGCAAACTGTTTTTGTTTGACATGGCCCGGCCATTTTTTCTGAATAACTTTTTCAGTATACTGCCTGCATATTTCTGCTGTTCTGTCCCTGCTGAAAGAATCAACAACAATAATTTCATCCACCCACTTAATGCTTTCAAGGCATTCCCGGATGTTTTTCTCTTCATTAAAGGTAACAATTACGGCAGAAATCCTGATATTTTCGCTCATAAAAAACTCAATTTCTCTCTATCCTGCATCTCTTACCTGAATTTATTTCAAGCTGTTTCAGAACAGCATTTTCCACATCATCCACTGAAACTTCAAGCATGCATCTGTGCTGAACTTCAGGGCACTTCCTTTTATGGCAGGGGCTGCACGGCATTTTGTTCCTTATAATTAGAGAATCAGGGCCAAGCGGTGATGTTGTAACCGGATTGGTGGAACCAAACACTGCAACAACAGGAGTTCCAACAGCACATCCTGCATGCATGGGGCCGGTATCATTGGTCACCAGAACATCGCAGCACTCAAGAAGTGCAGACAGTTGAAGGACACTGGTTTTGCCTGTAGCGTCAACTGCCCTGTTGTCCAGCCCGGAATTGATCTTTTTTGCCAGGCTGCCTGTTGCTGAATCTCCGAATAAAATAATTTCACAGTCATGTTTCAAATGCAGCCTTCCGGCCAGTTCAGCAAACCTTTCAGGAAGCCACTGCTTTGCCTCACCATATGTTGATCCGGGATTAAAACCCACAGTAAAAGAAGATCTGCTTTTGCTTTCAGATCGAAGAAACTCCCGGGCCCATTTTTTATCATCATCCGGAACAATAAGCAACGGCAGTTCGGGGAATTGAGCTTCCCCCAATATGGTCAGAAGTTTCTTATAGTAATGCACCTGATGAACTGAACAGATATCCCTGTCCGTTTGCAACCCCTCTGTAAGAAACATTCCTCTTATGCTGGAAACAAACCCGATCCTTGAAGGGATACGGGCTAAAAAACAGATAAGGGCCGTCCTGACAGAACGGGGAAATAAAACTGCAAGATCAAAGGCCTTTTTTTTAATGGTTTGGGATGTGCTGACCAGTGCAGAAATTTTTTCAACCCCGCTTTTTTTATGGTATGGAATAATCTCGTCTATTACAGGCACGCCACGGAAAATATCAGCAATTGCCTGTTTTACAAGTACAGCTATGTGGGCTTTGGGGAAAATGCTTCGTATTCCATAGATAGTTGGAATAGTAATTATTGCATCTCCCAGCCAGCTGGCGCTGACAATTAAAATTTTTCCTGTATACTGAAACCTGGGTTGGACGGGCATGTCAATTAGTTTGATTGAGCATTCCTAAAAAAGCATTAAAATTATTGCGATCTGCTGATCTCTTCTTTTTTATGTTTAAAGGAATCAAGCATGATGTTTACAGCCCGGATAACATTCTCCTCCGTTACCCCCTTCATACAGTCTCTTTTGGAGCAATCTTTTTTTCTGCACGGGCTGCATCTGGTTTCCTTTCTTATTATTATATGCGGTGTAAAAGCATAGGGTTCATTTATCACATGGTCAGTAGGCCCGAAAATTGCCACCACAGGAATTCCTGTAAAAGCTGCCAGATGCATTGGACCGGTATCTCCTCCAAGGTACAGGTCGCAGTTTCGAAAAATCTCTGCAAGCTGGCAGAGACTGTCTGTTTCTGGTGCTACAACAGCACGGTGTTTCATAAGGCTTGTAATTTCTTTAACAGTTTCTATTTCCCGGTCTGCCCAGGTATAAATTATCTGAGCAGCATTATCTTCTATAATCTGGTCTGCAACCACTGCATAACGGTAAGGCTCCCAGCGCTTGTACGGCGTTGTTTGACTGGTTCCAGGATGAATTGCAATTACAGGACGCCTTTGGTCAATCTGATTTTGCCTGAAAAACTTCTGGATATTTTCACTGTTTTCTTTGGAAACGGGTATTACAGGGGCCCTGTGGTTAATATCAAGCCCCAGTTTTTTCAACATCATGAGATTACGGTCAACACGGCTCATTTTGTTTACATCAAGCGGAAACCTGCGGTTGTTGAAAAGGAAGTTCAGTTCTTTGGTAAAAGCCCTTGTAAACCCCACACGCTCCCTGGCACCACTGAAATAACTTATAATCCCGCTTTTAAACAGCCCGTGAAAATCAATTGCAATGTCAAAATGTTTTTTTCTTATACCTTTAACGAATGAAAAAAATTCTTTTATGCCCTCTGCAGTGTTTTTTCGTGATTTCAGCTTTTTCAGAAGGGATTTCTTAGGAAAGACAAACACTTCATCAATATCAGGATGTGCCTCAAGAATATCCTTTGCTGCCTCCTCTACCACCCAGGCAATGTATGATCCGGGGTAACTTTTCCTGAGCACCTGCAATGCAGGAAGTACCCGCAGCACATCTCCAATTGCACTGAGCCTGATTATTAAAATTCTTTTTGTTGTTTCAGACATTTACATTATCCCGAACATGCGCTGCATTGCCATGTTATTATCATTTTCAACCCTGCCCTTTGAAAAAGCAAATTGCTTTCTGCCCATTTGATAATCCCGTAAAAAGTCAAAAAAACGATGGCAAAGTAAAAAGCTTCAAATTTAAGGCGCGCAAATCCTGAGGAATGAGTCGTACTTACTGTACGTCGCAATGACGAAGGATACAGCGCAACGCTGAAGTTGGACTTTTTACGAAGCCATCAACATTTGTATCAGGAATATGCTTAAATATCAATATGATTGCTAATAAGTATTTTACTTGATGTCAGAAAGATAATATAACCTAAATTGAGCGATTCTAAAAAAACATGATGCCACAAACAGCAGCATAGTGTAATAGCATTGAACGGATTTACGCATTACATAAGTTTCACCTGGATGGTGAAGTGTAATGCTTACCTCGGAAGCAGACATGGATGTCTGCTGAGAATGAGTGATATGCTGTTACACTAACTGTCTTTATCTGAAAAACCGCTCAGCTTAGGTATAAATTAATCATGGAATCAACTAAGACTGATAAATTATTAAAAACTGAAGTTACCCTCTCCTTTATTATTGTTAACTGGAACACATGCGGGCTTCTGCTGGAGTGCCTTGACTCGATACACAGCACAGTGACCGGATACCAGTATGAAATTTACGTGATTGACAACGGATCTGAGGATGGAAGTGCAGAAAAGGTAAAAAAACGCTTCGGGGGGGAAATAAATTTAATTGAAAACAGTGAAAATTCAGGTTTTGCCCGGGCCAATAACCAGGCCCTGCGCAGAGCAGGGGGAAAGTATATTGTTTTACTTAACAGTGATACTGTTCTCATGGAAAATACAATAAGGAGCATTGTCTCCTTTCTTGAAAAAAATCCGTCTGCTGCAATGGCCGGCCCCTGCATGAAGTCAGGCGACGGAAAAATCCAGAACAGCTATGACAATTTCCCATCACTTCTAACAGAGCTTTTCAACAAAAGCATCCTGCGGCTGTTTCTTCCGAACAGGTTTGCAGGTAAAACCTCAAAAGCTTCACAACCTTTTGAAGTTGATTCACTGATAGGAGCATGTATTGTTGTTCGGTCAGAGGCAATAAAGGATGTGGGACTTTTTGACGAAGACTACTTTTTTTTTCTCGAGGAGACAGACTGGTGCCTCAGGATGAGAAAAGCAGGCTGGAAGATATTCCATCACCCAGTGGCAGAGTTAGTACACCTGCAGGGTCAGAGCAAAAAGCTCAGGCCTTCCCTTGCCTGGATAGAGTATTACAGATCCCTCTATCTGTTTTTTAAAAAAAACAGATCAGCAGCATCTTATGTTACACTCCGCTTATTTCGTTTTATTAAGCTTATTATCAACCTTCTGCTGACAATTGCCGGGCTGTGCCTTACCCTTGGAACCAAAAAAAGGTACAGGGAGAAAACCTTTGTGTATGCACATCTTATATGGTGGCATCTCTGCGGGTGCCCTGATAATGTGGGGTTGAGAAATAAGTGAAAATTGGGTTTGGGCTATGAGTAATGGAATGATTGTTTCAGATGATCAAAAAATTCAGAATAGGATTTATACTATTCGTGGTCTGCAAGTAATGCTGGATAGCGATTTGGCAGAACTTTATGGAGTTGAGACAAAACAATTAAATAGAGCAGTAAAAAGAAATATTGAACGATTTCCTGAAAAGTTTAGATTTCAGATTAATCGAAATGAATTTAATTCTTTTCCTTTTGCTTGCTCACTTTTATCCTCTTTACAAAAGGATTGACATGTTTTAATTCATAACTATAATGACTCATATAGTTAATATGGTTTTTAAAAAGAGGCGCATTATGGAAAAAACAATTGACGTAACTTCAGCTCGTAGACAATTCGGCACATTATTGGATGAAGTCTTTCATAAAGGAGACATTATAACTATTGAGAGGAAGGGTAAACCTTTAGCTAAGATCATCCCGCTTGAGGATACAAATTATCAAGGCACTCAACATCCTCAGGTCTCTTCCCGCCAAAGAGCATTGCTGAAAGAATTGAACAGTTTACCTGCCATCGCAATAGATAAAGACCCTGTAACTATTTTAAGATCCATGCGTAAGCAAAAAAGAATCCGGGCAAGCGTGAAATATGGCAAATAATCGTTACGTCATAGATGCTAATGTCTTTTTGGAATATATCTACGATAGGTCTCTGAAAAACAACTCTAAACAACTTCTTAAAGACGCTATGTTGAAACAAATTCAAATTCTCGTCCCAAGCCTTTTTCTGGATGAAATCACAGAGGTGCTTTGCGGTAATTTAGACAACCTTGAAGAGGTTCGATGGCATTTGCGCTATATTGAGAAACTGGCCAAACAAGAGATCCTGCATATTATTGTCCCAAACAGCAAAGCTCGCATGAAAGCTATTGAAATCGCAAGAACAGGAAATCCGAAAAGTGGTCACCCTGAACTTGACGGATTGTTTATATCATGCTTTGGCAATTTTGAATAATGCGGTTTTTATAACCAATGATAAGAAACATATCAGCAAGGTGAAAACACTTGGACATATTCAAGAACTATCAAAGTACAATAATTTCACTGCCTGAACTCAAGGGGACAATATAAGTGGGCACCCTGACACAGTTGGTCTTTACAAATGAAAATTGCCCTTATAAGAAAGGATTTCATTGATGCACAGGGAGGCGCTGAGCGTTATGCTGTCAGCCTTGCCCGCGGGCTTGCAGGCCTTGGGCACAAAGTCCATGTTTTTGCAGGAAAATTTGACAGGCAGCAGCACCCGGACATAACCATCCATAAAGTCCCCTTCATAAAATCACCATCTGCCCTGAAAAACCTTTCCTTTCAGCGAAATGTCAGAAGGCTCCTTCAAAACCATGATTTTGACATTGTTCAGGGTCTATCACAGGTGTTCCCGCAGGATGTGTATCGCATGGGAGACGGGCTGCATCTGCACTGGCTGCAAATTCAGACGCCCGTTCCCTGGAAAAGAGTTTTCAAACTACTCAGCCCGAGACACCGGGTAATACTTGCAATAGAGAAGCACATTTTCAAACAAGATAATTACCGCCATATCATTGCAAATTCCATCATGTGTAAAAATCAGCTCCTCTCTTACTACAATGTTCCTGAAGAAAAAATCAGCCTCATTTATAACGGGGTTGACCTGAAACGATTTAATAATGAGATGAAAGATGTGTCCAGGACAAGGGTAAGAAAAAAAATGGGCATAAAAAAGGAAGATATTGTACTTCTTTTTGTCGGCCATAATTTCAAACGAAAAGGGTTACAGTTTACAATCAAAACTGCAATGGCTCTTAAAGAGAAGGGATATAAGATTAAACTTGTTGCTGCTGGCCGTGGAAATCCTGCCCCGTTTTTGAAAATAGCAGAAAAAGAAAGATTTTCAGACAGCATCATCTTTTCTGGAAACATAAAAACAGTTGAAGAGCTGTATCATGCATCAGATATGTTAATCCATCCCGCACTCTATGATCCGTTTTCAAATGTGTGTCTTGAAGCAATGGCATGCGGTCTGCCTGTTGTTACTACAGTGTTTAACGGAGCATCAGAGATAATTGAAAATGAAAAATCAGGTATTGTTGTTGAGTCTGCACTGGAAGTTGGAAAAATGGTGTCCGGAATATCCTTTTTGCTGAAAAACAATCAATCCGGTTTACAAGCCATGAGCAGGGAATCAGCCCAATGCGCCAGGAACTTTTCTGTTGAAAAAAACATAGAAAAAACCGTCAAAGTTTACGAGGAAATTCTCAGGGGAAAAGGTGTTTCATAATGAGCGCCACTCAGCTTCATATTAAGTATGCTTCAAAAAATATTGTTTTCAATGAAGAGTTTAAAAATATCGTCAGGCTGAACAGGCTTCTTGATTTCAACCATGTGATGTCATTAAACAATGGGGAGGTCATAAAACATGCAGTGCCTGAGCGTAAAACCGTAAGGCTTTCCCTGAACAGTGCTAACGGGGTTTTTAAGGCATACCTTAAGCGCCATTATCCTATGCCCTTATCCGGCACTGTTTTGCAGCTGCTCAAATTAACATTACCGAAAACAGCTTTTGACGAATTCAGAAACATTACTGAATTTCACAGGGCAGGCATTCCCACCATGCTGCCTGTTGCAGCAGGAATCACGGGCTGCGGGTTTTTAAAGACAGAGTCTTTTCTGATTTCAAAGGCTCTTGAGGGATGTACACGGCTTGACAATTATCTTTCAGAACATTCACAGCTTTCTGCAGATGTAAAAATTAAAATTATTAAAGCAGCTGCCCTTATGGTGAAAAAAATGCATGCCTGCGGATTTAACCATCGCGATCTTTACCTGTGTCACCTGCTTATTGACGCCAGTGCAGAGGTGTTTATTGTTGACCTTCACAGAGTTGACATAAGGAAACAGGTGCCTGTACGCTGGAAAGTTAAGGACATAGCAGCCCTGAACTATTCTGCCCCGCAGGGAATTGTCAGCCGTACAGACAGGCTGCGCTTTCTTAAAATCTATCTTGGGACTGACAGGCTTACTGCAACTGAAAAGTGCTTTGCATTAAAAGTTTTGAAAAAAACTGAAAAAATGCTAAAACACAACAGAAAAAGAGATCAGGCACAGAGGGACAAAGGCACACAGCCACAAAAAAGAATGTATTAACCACGAAGGCAAGACAGTGGGCGAAAAACTTTCGCCCTCGTGAGAAAACGAGGCAAGAAACAATCTGTAAAGGCTTTATGAATAATGAGAGACAGCTTTTTAATATTTGGAAGTCCGAAAATTGAAGAAGATGAAATACAGGAGGTTGCAGACTGCCTGCGCTCAGGATGGATATCAACAGGTCCCAGGGTTGGCAAATTTCAGGATATGTTCAGGCAGTTTATCGGTTCAAAACATGCACTTGCCCTGAACTCGTGCACAGCAGGGCTGCATCTTTCCATGCTGGCTGCAGGGCTTGGGCCCGGAGATGAAGTGCTTACGACCCCCATGACCTTTGCAGCAACCGCCAATGCCATAATCCATGCTGGAGCAAAACCTGTGTTTGTGGATATTGAACTTCCTTCAATGAATATTGACCCCCAGCTCATAGAAGAGAAAATAACTCCGAAAACCAAAGCTGTTATACCGGTTCATCTTTGCGGCAGGCCGTGCAGCATGGACCTGATAATGGAAACAGCGGCAAGGTATGGCCTTACTGTAATAGAGGATGCTGCCCATGCTGTTGAGGCTGAGTACAAGGGAAGAAAAATAGGTACAATAGGGGATATTACGGTCTTCAGCTTTTATGTAACAAAAAACCTTGTTACTGGTGAAGGGGGTATGATCACCACGGATAATGATGAATATGCGGAAAAGGTTGAGACTTACGGGCTTCACGGCATGAGCAGAGGTGCCTGGAAGAGGTATTCAGATGATGGATTTAAACACTATCAGGTTGTTTTCCCTGGATTCAAATACAACATGATGGATATCCAGGCAGCAATGGGCATTCATCAGCTGCGGAAGATTAAAAAATACCATAAGCGAAGGGAGGAAATATGGAACAGATATGATGCAGCTTTTAAAAACATGCCTGTTCAGATTCCTCCTCCCGGAGAACAAAACACAAAACACGCCCGCCATCTTTATACACTCCTTTTAAAACTCCGGGACATAAGGGTTGGCCGTGACCGTATCCAGCAGGCTTTGCATGAAGAAAACATTGGAACAGGCATACACTTCATCTCCCTGCATCTTCATCCATACTACCGGGAAGCCTATGCTTACAAAAAGGATGCTTTCCCAAACGCCCTTTACGTATCAGACCGCACAATATCCTTGCCTCTTTCAGCCCGGCTGACCGATGAAGACGTTCAGGACGTAATAAATGCTGTGACACTGGTCCTTGACAGATTCAGCAGATGACCAATGATTCCCTGAACAGATGTTGAACTTATGGAATAGTTCATTAACCGGAAAATGTCTTCAAAAAGCGAAAATCTCACAAGGATCAGGGCAAAGGACCTCCGGGGCTTTGCAAAAAAGAAACAGGGCTCTGGTAGTCTTATCCAGCTCATGGCAGAACCGGACAGGCTGTTTTCAAACAAGCATGCTGTCATTATAAAAAATTCCGGGACTGCGGCTTCGCTTTGCTTTAAATCAGATGATTCAGCCATCGAAATTTTCCTCAAGCGCTTTAACGTCAAGGGAATTTTGTCTGTTCTGAAAAACTGTTTTCGCTGTTCAAGGGCAAAAAAAGCCTGGGACGCGGCAAACAGCATGGCAGAGCGGGATATCCCAACCCCTGAACCACTTATGTTCCTTGAACAGCGAAGATTCGGAGTGTTTTTTAAAAGCTATTTTGTATCAAAAAGCATGGCAAACACAACCACCCTTGACTCATATGTTTCCTCCTGTTTTAAACATCTTTCACAGAACCGGAAGGCATCCCTTATCCGTATACTTGCCTGTTGTGTCAGGAAAATGCATGACCAGGGAGTGTTTCATGGGGACCTGAAAGCAAAAAATATTTTAATACAGGAGCAGAAAAACGGGGAGGAAAAAGTCTTTTTTGTTGACCTCGATGCAACGCGTGTCAAAGACAGTCTTCAGTTCAGGGACAGGTGCAAAGACATGGCACGCCTGAACTGCTCTTTTTTAAACAGAGCCATTGTTTCAAAAACCCACCGTTTTTATTTTCTTAAATGTTATTTTGGCACTGTCAGGCCAGAGGAACTGAAAAGAGGATGGGACAGGGTACTGTACTTTACTGAAAAAAAGCTTAAAAAATCAGGACGGAATTTTGTTCCTGAAAGGTTTCAGCCAAAGCAGAGATGAATTTGTGCAAACAGCCCGAGCCCGTAAATATCACAAAATATTTTTATGAGCAAATTACAGGTTGAAAAAAACTATTTTTTGACAGGTTTAGCGCTCTTTCTGATATTCACAGCTGTCACTTTCACTGGCAGGCAGGGGCCTCTGGTAGAGCTTTATGATTATCGCGAGCATGTTGCCAGCATCAGAGAGATGTCTTTAAAGCTCCTGTCACCGGGAAATCCTCTGATTGAAGACAGCAGGCCAACACTCAGGTATACCCCTTATATTTTTCTGCTTGCAGCAATAACAAAATTTACCCCTTTGAGTCTTTTTACAGTAGTAAAAATCGCTTCTTTCTGCTCATTTATTCTGTTTTTAGCTGGTCTGTACCTGTGGTCAATGGAATATTTCAGGGACAGAACAATGCCCCTTTACGTGCTTGTCTGTCTGCTGTTTCTCTGGGGAAAGCCTTTTGGCTACAGCAATGAATACTGCCTTCGTTTCTTTGCCTACACTGCATTTTATCCCTCTCTCGTGTCTTTCAGCCTAAGCTTTTCAGGCCTCTATTTTCTGCTCCTGTTTCTTCGTTTGGAAAAGAAAAAATATTATCTGTACTATCTCTTTTGTTCAGCAGTTATATTTTTAACTCACCCTTTAACAGGCTCCTTCTTTCTTTTGTGTTCGTTTCTCCTGGTGCTGACAGAAGGCAAATGCAGAATGAAACAATCTGCTCTTTTGTTTGCAGGTTTTGCAGTCACAGGCCTGCTGGCTTTGCTGTGGCCATATTATCCCTTTCTTGAAGCAGTTGCTAAAAGCACAACAACAGCCTGGTATGACTTTAAAATGTATCTCTACGACATAAATAATGCATACAGGATCGGCCCTGCTTTTTTAGGGATTCCTGTTTTGCTTCTGCTTCTGAAAAAAAGAAAGCACCTCTTTATTGTGTCAGGTTTTATTGCCTGTTCCGGTATTTACTTTTTCGGCAGACAGATGGATATTTTTCTTCTGGACAGATATATATTTTTCATCATGTTTTTCCTTCATCTTGCTCTGGCCTGGTATTTGCGCACACTTGGGGTACTGAGCTTTGCAGCAATAAAAAAATCTGTTTTCACACTGGATGCAAAGTCAGTCCCTGTTCTTTTTTTTACAGCTGTTCTGTGCATCAGTATATTTTACCAGACAGCAAAGCTTGGCTTTGAGCAGGCAGGCTGCCAGATCAATTTTACACCCCTGCCAGCTGTGTCCGGGTATGAAAATCCTCTTGACAACTATAACCAGGTCCGAAACTTCCTGAACACGGGTGATATTGTGCTTTCTGACCCTCTCACATCATGGCTGATTCCCGCCTTTACAGGAGCAAAAATAGTTGCGCTGTATCATAACAGCCCCATGGTCCGGGACAATAACATCCGAACTCAGGATGTTTTAGAGTTTTATGACGTAAAAACAGCAACACAGGACCGCAAAAATATCATTGCAAAATATTCTGCAACACACGTTCTGCTTAATCGCAGCAGAATGAAAGATGCCCCTGCAAACAGGATACGCAATTATTACCATGATTTCAGGATATCCGACAGATTGATGAAAGACATGACAGGGCTGGGAAAAATTGTTTTTAAAAACAGGGGCTTTATTCTTTTCAAAATTAAGTCGGCTTAAACCAACCAGGTGTCTTTGCTTTGTTTTTTTGTGCCTTGCACCTTTAGTCTTTTAATTTGCTGCCTGCTTTTTGACTTTTGTGACATTCTTCTGTATTATTGGTTTGTTGATTTTTATATTTGCAAAGGACTTATTGACATAATTAAAGCATTAGCATGGGAGAAAAAATATGAGCAGAAAGTATAATTTCAACGCAGGACCCTCAACACTTCCCCTGCCTGTTCTTAAGCAGGTACAGGAAGAAATGGTTGATTATCACGGTATGGGGCTTTCTCTTATTGAAGCAAGCCACCGCAGCAAAGAATATGATCAGATACACAATGAGACAATCAGCCTGATAAAAGAGCTTCTTGATTTACCGTCCAACTATAAAGTTCTGCTCCTTGGCGGTGGAGCTACTCTGCAGTTTTCCATGATTCCATTAAACTTTTTAAACTCAGGCAAAAGCTGTGACTTCACCCTTACCGGCTCATGGGCAAAAAAAGCATATGCTGATTCAGAAAAAATCGGAAATGTTAATGTTATATTTGACGGAGCTGAAGGCAAATATACCACCCTGCCCCCTGCATCCAGCCTGGAAATTGACCCTGATGCAGCTTACCTGCACCTCACTTCCAATGAGACCATCCAGGGTGTCCAGTGGAAAGAGTGGCCTGATGCAGGCAATGTTCCCCTGATTGCAGACATGTCCAGCGATATTTTGAGCAGGGCCCTGCCCATGGAAAAATTTGGAATGATTTACGCCGGCGCCCAGAAAAATCTTGGCCCTGCAGGTGTTGCCCTGGCAATAATACGCGAGGATCTACTGGAAACCGCTTCAAAAAACCTGACAGCTTATTTAAGCTACAAGACCCATGCTGACGGGAATTCCCTCTACAACACCCCACCGGTATTTCCCATTTACTGCATTAACCTGGTGTTAAAATGGGTAAAGCAGGGTGGTGGCATGCAGGGCATTGAACAGAGAACTGCAGAGAAAACATCTGTAATTTATGGAGCTATTGAACAAAGCAGTGGCTTTTACAAATGCCCTGTTTCTGAGAACTGCAGATCTACAATGAATGTAGTTTTTACTTTACCCAGTGAGGATTTGGATAAAAACTTTATTGAGCAGGCTGCCTCAGAAGGAATGATCGGACTAAAGGGCCACAGGAGTGTGGGTGGCTGTCGTGCATCAATATATAATGCAATGCCCCCTGAAGGAGTAAAAGCTTTAGCAGATTTTATGAAAGAGTTTGCTGATAAAAACGGATAAAAAAATGAGATTTAATAATATAGGATTGGAAGTTCCAACTGTTCTGTTTCCTGGCAAAGGTGTTGATCTTGCAAAATGGGCTGTGATTGCCTGTGACCAGTACACATCCCAACCTGAATACTGGGAGAAGGTTAAAGAGATTGCAGGGGAATCTCCTTCAACACTGAACCTGATTTATCCTGAGGTCTATCTTGAAGCAGACAACAGGGCGCAGATCATTCAATCCATACACGAAAACATGAGGAAATATCTTCAGGATGGTGTCCTTGTAACCCTGAAGCCCGGTTTTATTCTTGTTGACCGCAAAACCTCACATGCTGAGTCAAGGAAGGGCCTGATAGTTGCCCTTGATCTTGAAAAATATGATTACAACACTGGTTCACAGACACTTATCCGGGCAACTGAGGGAACTATTCTTGACAGGCTGCCCCCAAGGATGAAAATACGGGAAAATTCGTCCATAGAGCTTCCGCACATAATGGTCTTAATTGATGATCCTGAACAAACTGTCATAGAGCCTTTGTTTAAAATGGATCTTGAAATACTGTATGATTTTGATCTGATGATGAACAGCGGCCATATAAAAGCCTGCATGATTGACAGGGAAGAGATAATAGCCGGCATAGCAGCCCGTCTATCAAAACTTGCGGACCAGGAAACTTTCAACAAAAAGCACGGAACATCTGACAGGGGTGTCCTCTTATATGCAATGGGTGACGGCAACCACTCTCTTGCCACAGCAAAAGCACTCTGGGAGAACATTAAGGAGAAAGCTGCTGACAGGCAGGCTGTAATGAATCATCCTGCACGTTTTGCCCTGGTAGAGCTTGTAAATGTGCATGATGAAGGTTTGCAGTTTGAACCGATTCACAGGGTTATATTTAACGTAAATGCAGAGCAGATGTTTCAACAGATGGCAATATTTTACAAAGCTCAGGGTTCTGAATTTTCTTACAGCATCTTTGAAACAGGTGATGGCCTGCAGAAAAAGCTTAACCTTCCAAAACAGGACAGCGATCATCTTATCTCTTTTGTTACAGAAAACAGGACCGGCATAATAACTGTTAGAAATCCTGCTCTTAACATTGAGGCTGGCACCCTGCAGCTGTTTCTTGATGAATACCTGAAAGACAGACCTGAATCAAAAATTGACTACATACATGGAGAAGATGTTACGGTCTGCCTGGGCTCAAAGCCGGGCAATATCGGATTTTGTCTTCCGGCAATGTCCAAGCAGGATCTGTTCAAAACTGTTGTTCTTGACGGAGCTCTGCCAAGAAAAACTTTTTCAATGGGCGAGGCAGATGAAAAACGCTTTTATATTGAATGCAGAAAAATTATCCCCTGAAACAGATTTGAGTTAAGTATTGTGTCCCCAGAATTTGCCCAGAATTCCGTTTACGCAGTAATTTATTGAACGATTCTCAAGCCTGGTTGGCTTTTATGGTTTTATGAAGCTCAAAGATGTTTTTCTCAATATCCTCATGCTTGCACTCACCGGTTTTGCAATGTTTCAGTCCGTGAGAAGCATACTTTGAAAACCCGTCTGAAAAAACAGTAACAACAGTCTTAAATCTGTTCTGCAGTTTTTTTGCTGCAAGAAAGTGGGCTCCTGATGATATGCCGACACAGTAGCCGTATTCTTCCTCTATATACTGGGCAGCATCTTTGGCATCAGCACTGGGAATACAAACAACCTCATCAATCACTTCATGTATTCCACCCTTGCCATCACTGGCAATAGCTGGAATAAAACCATCCCCAATACCGAATATCCCATGTGTCCCTGGTTCTCCTCCGCTCATAACAGCTGACTCAGAGGGCTCAACAGCTGCAATAAAAACATCGGGGTTGACTTCTTTCAGGGCTTTTGCCACACCTATTAATGTGCCTCAGGTCCCAACGCCAACAACAAAAGCATCAATGGCCAGGGGTGTGAACTGTTTGATCTGCTTTAAAATCTCCTGGCCGGTTGTCTTGTAATGGCATTCCACATTCAACGGGTTTGAGAACTGGTCCGGATTGAAATTCTGCGGATCTTCTGTCATTTTGTCCCGTATTGTTGCTGCTTCCAAAAAATCACCTGCGGAGCACAAAACAAGTTCAGCTCCCAGATCCCTGATTATCTGCTTTCGTTCCTCTGTCATGTTTTCAGGCATGACAATAACAACTTTATATCCTTTCTGGGCAGCATAATAACTCAGTGCAATGCCTGTGTTACCGCTTGTTGCCTCCACTATGGTCATCCCTGATCTGAGAAGCTCTTTTTTTTCACTTTCATCCAGAATGTACTTTGCAATCCTGTCCTTTATGCTTCCTGTGGGATTAGTGCACTCTAATTTTGCGTAAATTCCATCAACTTCAACCAGCGGTGTATTTCCAACAGACATTTAACCCTCCAATTTAGATATTAAATTATGGTAGTTGAAAAAAGTATTATAATATATATGTCTCTGTTTGTCAAAAAATATACGCTGCAATGAATTGCAAATCTAATTTCTTGACAATCATCCCCCCATATATGTATTTATAAATATCATAATTTGCGGTCCCGTTAAAAGCAGGACTGCATCACAAAAAAACCTGCCGGATTTTTTGCAAAAGGAGAAAACAGAAATGAAATTGTTATTTGCTGACAAATTTCCGGAACATTTTTTAAAACAGTTAGAAGAGCTTGGCCACAGGGTTACCAGCAATCCCGGTTTAAGTGCTGAAGATTTACCCGCTGCTGTTGAGGATAATGAGGTTTTAGTCGTAAGAAGCACAAAAGTAACAGAGAATACTTTTAATGCTGCAAAAAACCTCGGTTTAGTCATCAGAGCCGGTGCAGGCACAAATACAATTAACGTAAACGCAGCAGCAGCAAAAGGGATATTTGTCTGCAACACACCAGGGAAAAATGCGCTGGCAGTTGCAGAGCTTGCCTTTGGACTTTTACTTTCCATTGACAGAAATATTCCTGATAATGTTATTGAAATGCGCAGCGGAACCTGGGACAAAAAGAGATTTTCAAAGACCCGGGGCATCTTTGGCCGAAACGCAGGAATTGTAGGGCTTGGAAAAATCGGGATGGCTTTTGCAAAAAGAGCTCATGCCTTCGGGATGAATATCTTTGTCATTGAAAAATCAGGACGAACAGAAGAAACCCTTAAAGAGTTGGAAAAATTAAAGGTTACATTTTGCAGCGGCCTTAACGAACTTGCTCAAAAATGTGATGTAATCTCTTTCCATGTTCCTTCAACACAGGCAACCAGGGGACTTATCAATAAAAAGTTTTTATCTCAACTGCAGCCTGATTCAATAATTATCAACACTTCCCGGGGAGATATTGTTGATGATGAAGCCCTGATAGCAGCAATGGATGAGAAAAATATCAGGGCTGGCCTGGATGTTTTTAATAATGAGCCGACTAAGGGAAAAGATAATATCTCAACCCCGTTATCGCAGCATCCCAATGTGTATGGAACTCATCATATAGGGGCTTCTACTGAACAGGCTCAGCTGGCCATCGCAAAAACAGTTGTTAATTTGATTTCTGATTTTGAAAAAGGAATAATAAGCAATTGTGTTAACCTTGAGAAAAATGTTCAGCTAATACCCTCTCTTTCCATCAGGCATTTCGACAAGGTGGGTGTTCTTTCCAGTATTCTGGATATCCTGAAAAAACAGAACATTAATGTTGGCCAGCTGGAAAACAGGGAGTTTTCAGGAAAAAACAGTGCATATACCAACATATTCACTGAAAATGAAATTTCAGGCGATATTGTAGGGGCGATAGCATCTTTACCGGATGTTATTCACGTTGCCGCAAAAAACTTATAAAATGCTGATCTGCTGGACATAGGAAAAGAACAGGGAGCAGGCTCTATGCTAAAACATTAAACAGGCGGTGAGGATCTCCTTCCGTCTTCTGTTTAATCAATATGTTTTTTTATTTTATTTTTCAATCATGTCAATTATTTTAAACATATCATTATTAAGCCTGGCAATCTTTATTGTTGCTAAAATAATGCCGTCCATTCACATTAAAAACTTCTGGACCGCAATAGTTGTTGCCCTTGTTTACAGTGTAATAAATTTCCTGGCTGGCTGGCTTCTTTTTTTCCTGACCCTGCCTTTCATCATTATTACATTTGGCCTGTTTAAATTTGTTATAAATGCCATTTTGCTGTTAATTACAGATAAACTGATAGAAGATTTTGAAATAGACAGCTTTGGATCTACTTTAATTGCAGCTTTCCTGATTACAATAATTGATTCTGTACTTAGGTGGATAATTTAACCCGGATTTCGATAGCAGAAGCTTACTGCAAATTCCGTGGTTAAGCTCAGACTCTGCCACAATTTGCTTCTGGAAATTTTATAAATTTAAAACAAAGAAGCCCCACAGCATAAACAGCAAGCCCGGCCACCATTGCCGCATTAAAACCCATGCCCATGGCCATTACTATAATAAGAATTGATGCGGTAACAGATGCGCATGCATTTATGCCTATTGCCCATGGAACAAGCTCAGCACTAACTCTGGCCCCGGCCTTTAATCCTGACGGAAAGGGCATTCCCATGCAGAAAGCCAGTGGAAACAGTAAAAAACAGGCTATAGCAGCTCTGACAAAAAGCTCGCAGCCAAGAAATACAGTAATAATTTTCTGCAATCCAAAAACAAGCCCTGTGCCGTAAACAAGGATAACCGCAATGGATATAAACACTGTCTTTTTTTCATCCCACTTCAAACTTCCGGCAGCAAGGCTTCCAAGGCCCGAGAAAATAAGAAAAGAGGAAAGCACAACTGAGATGGAATAGATGGGGTGTCCCATAAAAAGTACAAACTTTTGCATGAGAACTATTTCAAGAATCATATAGCCAAGGCCAAGGCATAAAAAATATGAAATAAAGTTCATTTTTCCACTGAATACAACCTTTCGCCTTTTAAACAGTACAAGCGGGCCAAGAATAAAAAGCAGAGAAAGCAGCACAGCCTGCAGAGTTGATGCCCCTAAAATAAGCAGTGCAACAGGACGGGTAGTATCACCACCCCATCCACCAAAGCCTGATCCTCCAATATCACGAAAAAAATTCTTCCACCTGTAGAATTCAAAGAAAAACGGGCTGTTGTCAGTAACAGGTTTGACATCAAAAAGATAGGATTTGTAAAAACTCTGTCTGCTGCCTTCTGACCATAAACGCAAAAGATCATAAAAAGGGCGGGCCTGCTCTTTAAGACCGGAAAGCGCTTCTCTTTCAAGCTGTGGGTTCAGGTCTTCAACACTTCTTCCATGCGCAAAAACAACCATTGCTCCGGAATCATAGTACCTGTCATGCACCAGTGTATCTATCTCCTGTTCTGAAAAAGGAGACTTTTTAACAAGAACTGCTGCCAGTCCTCCGCCGACAACTGAAACAACAGCAATATGGTCTGCAGGATCAGAGATTCCTTTCTGCTGCAAAGCCTGGGCTGCAGTGCTCACAAGACGAAGAACCTCGCGGGGAGGGGAAAACAGCAGCCTTATTATACACAGCATCCCATCATCCTTTAGATGATCAAGATAATCGGAAAAAGCATCCACTGTATACAGATAGTTTTCAGACAGCACATAAGCACCTGAAGAAAGCCCTGCCCACGTGTCAACAGCAGTCATCTGAATAAGGTCATATTTATCCTCTGATCTCCTGATAAAACTCCTTCCTTCAGCAGTATAGATTCTGGTGTTTTCCTTTTTATAAATATCCCCTACAAAACCTGAATACCTGTTTTTAATAAGATCAGTTGTAATCCTGTTTATTTCACATCCTGTTATCTTTGCTGCGCCCATGAGCTGAGCAGCAAAAACATCATTTCCACCTCCCAGCCCGACAATCAGAACTTCAGGGTTTTTCTTTATCAGATATGGTATTGTGTACATATGAAATGCAGGCCTGCCCTCAACAGAATAATTCACATTAGGGTGGTTCTCTATGGCTGTATAGGCATCCCCATCAACCAGAAGGTTCTTGTTCCTGCTGTGTAACTCCAGAACATGTGTCTGCCCTGTTGTACTGTCCGCTGAAACCACATCAATTCGGGATATGGGGTTCCACTTTGAAAATTCCACCTTAAAACCCGGAAACTGCTGCTTATTGTTAAGATAAACAGAAAGGGCCTTGAACGGAGCTGGGTTGACAGGGAAAATCCGGGGGGCAAAACAGGTAAGCCCTGTAAGGATAATTGAACAGATAATCAAAAAAGACCTTGTTTTCCAAGTCTCCCTGACTGCAAAGAGCAGAGCGGCAAAAGATGAAAGCAGGGCGCTTGCCATAATTGTAGCCTCTCCTCCAAGAGGAGAAATAAGAACAATCATGAGAAGACAACCTGCCCCTGACCCGATCATGTTAATACAGTAAAGGATGTTTACACGCTTAACAGCTGTGGACAGCACCAGGGACACTGCACATCCTGCAGCAAGATAAGGCAGGAAGAAGAGAAGATAGTAAAGAAAAATAATTGACAGGTTGAAAAGACTGAACTGCAGGGTACCCATGGGAAGACGCGTCACAATGGCCAGGCTGATTATGGTTAGAAGAGAAAAAAGGCAGCAGCAGAGCATTATTGTTTTTTGAGGATTTCTGGAAACCCTGCGCCAGCAGACACAAACAAGGGTCCCTGCACACCCAAAGCCAAGAAGGGCTATTGTTATCACCATGTAGGAAAGATGGTGCCAGAGCATAACGGAAAATACCCTGGCCTGTGCCAGTTCCAGAAGAAGAACAGAAACTGAAAGAAGGAAAAACCCTGTGCCAAAGCAAATGTTGTTAGTTTTAGTATTCACATTATCCTTGTCTAAAAACAGTTTAATGGGATTCAACCAGACAGTCTTGAAACAGACAAAAACTTCTATTATGGCAGTTTTTACATTTCACAAATGAAATCTTACTGTGTTTCTCAGGCCGCAGGCCTCAGAAACACAGGGTCACACCTGTGGTCAGGTTCCTTTTGCATCCCCGTGCAGAGCACACGGGGTTTTGCAAACAATAAACTATTGTATCGCTGGAATCTTTACGTTATCGGGAAGTCCCTCGAACCCTGCAACTACGGTTTTGATCTTACTGCCCCGCATCTCTTCTTCGGCCCTTATGAGAGGGTTGTAGTTCTGAAGGTTGCGCTCACCATTGGGAGCACCTGCTTTGAACCAGATCTTGCGCGATACAGCACCGTACATGAGTGGCATGTAAGGAAGAAATTCCGATGTACCTTCCGTGGAGCGATGGGAGAAAAATGCTGAAAAGCCTCCCCTGCTGATATTGTTGATGGCCTCCTTCAGGCTGCCCACACCAAGCTCCTTCAACTGTTTCAAAACATTCTTAATGTCATTACGGGCGAACAGAAACTGTTCAACCCTGGACAGATCAGCAAGCCCAAGGGTTATTTCGGCTGCCAGGCAGGTTTCAGTAAAAGTGCCGGCCTGGTTCAGTTTGATCAGGATGGAGTTGCCGGCCCTGTTCTCAGGCTCCGGCGCTGCCAGGAAGGGAATGATAAATCGCATCTGCGTAACTGCAGCGTCATCGACTACTACCTGAACCCGGTCACCGTACAGAGCATTCATAAGCTTGTGGGCTTCCACGTCTGCCTCAGAGCCAGGGTCTTCCATGGTCACAAAGTTTGGTGCGCTCTTTACTACTTTGGCGTTAAACTCAATCAGTTGCTCACGGGTTTTGATGCCCATACCTGAAAATCGCATATCATATTTGCCGGACTTGCGAAGCTTTGGCCCTTTCTGAATTTCAGAAAAAGCATTATCGGTTCCGATTGCATAATCAGAAGGCTTAAGCCCGATCTGCCGGGCACACTCCCTGATGCGTTTGATGCCCTCGAAGTTGTCCTTAACAGGGAATACAAAGCCACGCTCCTTGGCAGTACCAGTTGGCAGCTTGTCCCGCACAAGATTTTTCTCAAACTGCTTAAAAAATTTTACACCTGTCTCAAACACACCCTTAACCGATTTCTCGTTCATCGCAATAAAAAACATCTCCTGGATGTCCTGCCTGGTGCCTGGCACATGCTCTCCGCCGCAGACCATATTGAAGGCAATATTGGGCATATAGAAGGTCTTGAGTCCTCCCCTGGGCCGATGAAGCTGCCAGGCCCTGTATCCGGATGCCTTCAGCAGAGTCTGAAAGAAAACCGTGGAAGCTGCCAGGCAGGCATTACCTCCCCAAACCTTCTTGTTGTGGCCAGCCCCTTTTACAAGCTTTAGATCAAATTCAGCACATGCGTCCAGGATATCCCCCGGCTTGTTTATAACAACTTTTTTTGGAAGAAGGGGTACAATATTTTTTTCAATGGATTTGATGGCCTTATCATTTGCTATGTAAATAGCCTCTGCTTCGCCATCAGAAGTCCCCTTGGCAATCCCGTTACGCTCAGTAATGGTATAAGTCTGCAATCCGCGTCGCACCCGGGCTGTAATTTCACCTTCAAGGGTAAATGATGCATAAGAAGAAAGTATTTCCCTGCCCTTCAGTTTAAAGTTCGATACTGTAGTTGTTGTCATGATGCACTCCTTTGATATCTTGGGTTAGACATAAAAAATCTGAGTACGCTTGATTATTCCTTAGAAAATATATATATATGATATTTTATTTAAAGTAAACATCTGTGCCGGAAAAAGTGTATTTATTAATCCGGATTTTGCAGTAGGGTTCGCAGCTAAGGGGGGGGAACCCTTGGCGAAACGCGGCAGGGCCTTCCCCGGGTCCGGGTACCTTGCCCTGCATACTATTCTGCATCTGTCATGTCTGGCACCGGCTTATACCTTGATGTGAGCAGTCTTTGAAAGTAATCCCAGGACAGAAGAAAATCAACAATGTCTTCTGCCATCATGTCGTTTCCCCTGGCATTCGTATGGGGGTCATTCCTGTATCTCTCGTAGGTTCTGACAGGATTGATCAGAGGAATTAAATGCCGTTGACACAACCTGGTGAGTTCCTTCATGGGACGTTTAGTGTCCACCCTGTACTTCTCTCCCTTCCACATAACATAGTCAGTAGTTCCGTCGTTCTGAATACGGCCTTTGTTAAGATTCCAGATTCTCAGGCCTTCGTCACCCGAATCAGAAAATACGACCAGTTTCGCACCAGCTTTAGACGCCACAGATCTCATTTCGAGAATCAGTGCCTCAAGCAATGCCCACCTCTTCTCATGATGGGGACTTCCGTCATCCGGTTTGTATGAACCGTTTGGATTGATTGCATGTTGCATCTCTCTCATCTGGGCTGAACCACTCAGAACGCTGGTCCTGATCAGATTCAGATAATAAACAACATAGCTCTTCAGAAGGAAATCCCTGAACCACCGATCACAGGCATGGGGCTCAGGGATTATGTCCGATCGCCGATCAATTCGAGCCAACTTTCCTTCCCGCAGTTCATAACGAAAGGGCTTGTTGAGGAAGATCCTTCTTTTAAGGGGTATGCCTTTCTGCGGCTGCATATTATTCCACAGATCATTTTCCGTGAACTGGTAAATAACCACATCCGGATCATATTTAACACCCTCGATCCGCAGGGCCTCAAGCTCTTGATCAGTTCCCCACGATCCTACTCCCATTGAGATAACCTCAACTCCAGTTACACCTCTCTCGGTAAGCTTCTGCTCAACACGCCTGGTATAGAGGTCCTCAAGGGGGACCATCCCAAAAGTAAATGAATCACCAAGAAAAAGAATTCTAACAATTCCATCAGGTTTATCAAAGGTGTGGTCAACGTCTTTCCAGCCCTGAGAGTTAATACGAACTTTCCTCTTCTCTCCGGTATCCGGATTCAAAAAAGTGTTCATCGAGTCCGGAACCGGGGCCCACCCGTACAGCCGGGCCTTTGGCGTTCGCGTTGTTCCCACTTTCATCTCAGGACGCACAGTCGTCACCCGCAGGTAGAGCTCAACCACCACAAGTGACAGAATAGTACTGAAAATAAGCAGTCCTGCTTTTTGGATGATTTCTCTTCTCTTCCTAATAATCATCTGAATTGCAGAGTTTAATATTTGATAAGAACGTGCCTTTTGACAGGGCAAGTACGGGAGGAAAATCTCCTGTGTGTCAACAAGAAAGTCACAACAGAATATGGTGGGGCACACGTTGGGAGATTTCAGGTGCTCTACCTGCCCTCAAAGCCAAAAGCTTCAATGCCAAATAAAAAACATAAACCAGTATGGCAATATCTCTTGCTGGTACACTGGATATAAGATAAATATCCTTTCCTGAAAATTGAGCCGGGCTCTTTTTCATATAAAGACAGTGAGTGTAACAGCATATCACTCTCTTTACGCTTCTCACTCCAGGTAAAACTTTCAGTCGGAATAATCGTCTTATTGTTTAGATTTATCTTGTTATATCAGTGGATTTTGTTAACATCTGAAAAATTGTTGAGAATTAAAAAATCGTTAAATTACCCCCAATGGCTGAAAGAAAGTTAATATCAACAGCAGGCATTGTACTAAAGGCAATAATTGTTTTACTGGGCCTGTACTATATCCTCTGTTACCTTTTTATGGTTTCAAAGAGGCTGTTCTATCCCTTTGAACTTGAGTGGCTTGAAGGCTATTTTGTATCTGCCATGATCAGGATTGTTAACAGCAAGCCTCTTTACACTGCACCGAATCAGGAGTTTGTTCCGTTTCTGTATCCCCCCGTATATTACTGGATTACCGGCAATATGGCAAAAATATTCGGACCAGGTTTCCAGGTTGCACGGATTGTTTCGGTTCTCTCATCATTTATATCCGGTTCTGTAATCTTCAAATTCATCAGCAGGGAAACAGGAAACAGGCTCATGGCATTTGTTGGCGTTTCAATGTTCTTTGCCTGCTACGGGCTGAGCGACTTCTGGTATGATGTAGCACGGGTTGATTCGCTTTTTCTGGCTTTCACTTTATCCGGATTATATATCCTGAGATATTATTCCTGCTCAACTTCCGGTGTGGCTGTTGCCGCCCTGATTCTTTCTCTGGCGTATTTTACAAAACAGCCGGCTCTGTTTTTTATCATCCTCTGCTCTTTCTATCTGTGGCATATCAAAAAAAGCAGGTTCATGATTTTTATTACAATTAGTTTCCTTTTCGTTGTTGGCGGAAACTTGTTATTAAACTGGCTGACAGATGGGTGGTACTGGTTTTACAGTTTTACCGTGCCAATGAAACATTATGGGTATACTGAGACAGCAAACAATCCTGTCCTCGGGCAAATATACAGCTATTATACTCATTTCGCACAGCAGAACTATGGGAGCATAAAAAAGCTCTATTATTTTTTTGCAGATGACCTGCTTGGCAATATTCCCTTTATTTTATCTCTGATTATCGCATGGTTTCTGCATCAGATAAAATCACCAGAAAAAAATGGCTCTGTTTTATTCCCAGCACTTGCTTTCATGGCAGCTTTGCTTGCCAGCATAACCATGAGATGCAAGTTTGGGGGACATATTAACGGAATTATCCCTGCAGTGTCAGTCGCAATAATATTCTTTTGCATAATCGCAGGATACCTGATTAAGGAATTCACAGGGAATTCCATCATTGTCTTTTTTTTATATGTTTCCATCCTGTTCCAGTTTATAATGCTGAAATATAACCCTCTGAATCACATTCCAGGACCCGGGGACTATAAGGCAGGAAAGCAATTAATTGAAACAGTTTCCTCTTTCAGGGGAGATGTGTATATGCCTTTTCATTCATACTATCCTGTTATGGCTGGAAAGAAAATGTATGCACATAGAATGCCTGTTGATGATGTTTTCATCGGGTTTAAGGACAAACTCCCCGGCAGGCTTCTGGATAAGATATCAAAAAGGCAGTTTTCTGCAATCATCCATGACTGGGCAATCAGCCCGGACACGGAAAATCCCGTTGAGAAAACAATTATAAGCCATTATGAAAAAACTTCTGAAATACATTATGAAAACCCTGATACTTTTATGCCATTAACAGGATTCAGGGTCAGACCACAGTTTGTTTATGTTCCAAAGGAGGGGTAAACAAAAGATAAAAACTGGTAACTACTCAGGCAGATAGACTGAAGGTTGAAGACTGTTAGATCACTTCAACCTAAGGTGCCTGAATTGTTATGATATACTTCAGCCTGAACATCTGTATAGTTACAAAACTTATTCATTCTCTGCCTTGTCAAACAAAGGGTATCTCTTAATACCCGCCTTCTGGTTTACATATTTCAGAAGAGCCCCAAGGGTTTTGATACCATAAACCAGACTGTTTTTAAAGTCTATTGATGACGCCTCAGAAAAGTATCTAACCGGCACAGGAACACAACCTATCCTGAAACCAAAATATACGGACTGGACCAGAACTTCAGTATCAAAAACAAAGTTGTCTGAGTTTTGCATAAACGGGATTGTTTCAAGAACCTCCCGTGTGTATGCCCTGTAGCCTGTATGAAAATCCGAGACATTCTGGCCAAGCACCATGTTTTCCGTGATGGTAAGAATTCTGTTAAAAATATATTTATAAAGCGGCATGCCGCACTTAATTGTTTCGTTTCTTGTTCTGATGCGGGAGCCTAAAACAATGTCACAAATCCCCTGCTCTAAAAAGCCTATTATATACGGGACAAGCCTGCTGTCATACTGATAATCAGGATGTATCATTATTACAAAATCAGCCCCCCTTTTCATAGCCTCAGCATAGCATGTCTTCTGATTTGATCCATATCCCCTGTTTTCTTTGTGAACAATAGTATGAATCCCTAAAGATTCAGAAATCCTTACAGTATCGTCAGTACTGTTATCATCAACAAGAATTATGTCGTCAACAGATCCCCGGGGAATGTCCCTGTATGTTTTTTCTATTGTTTCTGCCGCATTATAGGCTGGCATTACAACTATAACTTTCTTTTTCATGCCCTCATTCCTGTTTTTTCAATTTTGCCAGCTTCATCAATATTGTTTTATCCTTTGATAACCCCCATTGGCCTCAGCCTGGCAACCTTCCTGCCAATTCCTGCCGCAGCAACAACACCCACCACCATGTTTACATCTTTATACGCATCAGGCATCTCCTCAACCAGCGTTGACTTTCCGGCAGCACGAACATGGATGCCCTTTTTCTGCAGCTCCTCAAGTATTGACCTTCCGCAGGAAACCTTTTTTGCCTGATTGCGGCTCATGGCCCTTCCCGCACCATGGCACGTGCTTCCAAAGGTTTCCTGCATTGCCTTTTGCGTTCCTACAAGCACATAGGAATATCTTCCCATATCACCAGGAATCAAAACAGGCTGCCCGATTTTTTTATAATCATCAGGAACCTGAGCGTGGCCAGGAGGGAATGCTCTTGTGGCACCTTTTCTGTGAACACAAAGATCTTTTTTTTCACCTTTTACTGAGTGTGTTTCAATCTTCGCAATATTGTGACACACATCATAGACAAGTTCGATCTTAGTCTCCCGGGGGCCTGAAGCAAGTACTTTCTCAAATGTCTCCCTTACCCAGTGCCCGATGATCTGCCTGTTGGCAAAGGCATAATTTGCTGCACATGCCATTGCTGATAAATAATCTCTTCCCTCCCTTGAGCTGGCCGGGGCACAGCAGAGCTGTCTGTCAGGCAGATAAATACCATACTTCTGTGCTGATTTGAGCATGCGCTTTATAAAGTCATCACAAACCTGATAACCAAGACCTCGTGAGCCTGTATGAATAGTAATTGTTATAAAACCTTTATAAAGCCCCAGGGTTCCGGCAATGTCTTCATCATATACCTCATCCACCGTGGCAATCTCAACAAAATGGTTTCCGGACCCAAGTGTGCCAAGCTGCGGCCGGCCACGCTCAGAGGCCCTGTCAGAAACCATAACAGGGTCAGCTCCTGCAATACAGCCATGGTCTTCAATGTAATCAAGATCTTTCTCGCTTCCAAACCCGTGTGCAACTGCCCAGGCTGCCCCCTTTTTGAGGACATCTTTGAGATTTTTACTGCTCAGCTTCAGGTCTTTTCTTTTTGACCCGATACCGGATGGGATATTTTTAAAAAGCCCGTCCACAAGAGCCTGAACCTTCCCGGAAATTTCAGAGGCCTGCAGGCCGGTTCTGTAGATTCTCACCCCGCAGTTAATGTCATACCCCACACCACCTGGAGAAACAATCCCCTCCTGCATATCAAACGCAGCCACTCCTCCTATGGGAAATCCATACCCTTCGTGAACATCAGGCATTGCCATGGAATTACCCACAATTCCAGGAAGAGATGCAACATTTGCAACCTGCTCAATGCTCTGGTCCTTTTGTATCCCGGGCAGCATGGAGGCACAGGCATAGACAACACCATCAGTATTCATTTTTTCATGCCTTGGTATACGCCACCTGTTGTTGTCTATTTTTTCCAGTTTTAAAAATTTTTTTTCGCTCATTTCAAAGTACTAAAATATTATATATCCAGAACCACACAAGCCTCCAGGACCCTGTTTTGTCCGGAAATTTTAAGGTTATGATAGGTAACTGCTTTAATTCCTGTTTTGATGATATGAAGGCTTTCATTGTAAAATTCACCATGAGCCTCTGCAATGAGTTCATTATTGCCAATACTTATAACATTGAAACTGCTGAAAAGAAGCTGTTCTGTATCAAAAATATACAGCAGACTGTTCATCCATTCCACCAGAAGTTCCTCCACAGGGTCCCTCTCAAGCTTAAACCTGCGCTTCTTCCTGTGGCTGACATCAGCAATATCTGTAATAACATCAAACAGTGCGTAGCCAGCGTTCTGAAAAAGATCGGAAAGGCAATTGCCAAAAATGCACAGCTCTATATCTGCCGTGTGGTCAATCAATTTATAGCGATTCATATTTTAATTCTTCCTGAATTGAACGATTCAAAAAAACATTATTTCACTAATCCCGCTGTGTCGGGATTAGTGAAACAGCATTGAACGGATTTAGGTTCTTTTTATAACGCGCAGCATGCAACTTTATATTTTAAATCCCCAGAACCTCTGTTTTATCTATAAACATTCGATGCCACAGCTCAAGGAATAAAAGCGCCCATATTCTGTAGCTGTTGTCAGCCTGAAAAGAAACATGTTCATCAAGAAGCTGTTTTACAGCACCCCTGTTAAAGTATCCTCTTTCCATGGTACGCTTTGAAAGAAGAATTTCATAAGCAGCAGTTCTAAGCTCCTGCCGGAACCATCTGTTCAGGGGCACTCCAAACCCCATTTTTTTGCGGTTGATTATCTCTTCTGGAAGACGGGACCTGAATGCCTCTTTCAGGATATACTTTGTCTGCAGGCCACGCAGCTTGAGTTCAGGAGGAAGTGAAGCTGCAAATTCCATAACCTTATGGTCAAGGAAAGGTGAGCGGGCTTCAAGAGAGTTTGCCATGCTGGCTATATCCACCTTAGCCAGAAGGTCATAGGGAAGATACAGCATGACATCTGTAAAAAGTATTTTTTCAAGTGCATTTTCTGCATCCGATCTGCCATACATATCCGATGTTATATCAACAGAATCACAGGATGCAACCTCCATGGCAAATGCCTGGGTATAGAGCCCTTTTTTCATATCGTTGTTGAAATAGGAGAGCCACTGTACATACCGGCGCGCCGGCTCGTCTGAAACACCATTAATAAATCTTTTCAGCCTCCGGCTTATGCTCCACCTGTATTCCCTGTAGGGTAGCAGGTTAACAGCTCTCTTAACTATTTTTTCTCTGAGAAATAAAGGTATTTTTTCATAATATGATGCCAGATGCTCAGCAACGTATCTTTCATAACCTGCAAATGATTCATCCCCTCCGTCACCGTTAAGGGCAACAGTCACATGCTCACGGGTCAGTTTGGACACATAATAGGTAGGGATGGCTGATGGGTCGGCAAAAGGCTCATCATAGTGCCAGACAATTTGAGGAAGGATTTTAACTGCATCGGGCTTCACAACAAATTCCGTGTGGTCTGCAGCAAAAATCCCGGCTACTTTCCCTGCATATTGCAATTCGTTAAAATCAGCATCCTCAAAACCAATGGAAAAAGTCTTAACCGGCTGATCCAGATGCCGGCTCATTTCAGCAACTACTGCGCTGGAATCAATTCCCCCGCTCAGGAAAGCACCCAGAGGAACATCGCTTCTCAAACGAATTTTTACTGCTTCGCTGAAAACATCGAAAAATCTCTGTTTGTAGTCATTAAGACCTGGAAGCTTTATTTTGTTTCCATATGAAATATTCCAGTATTGGTCCAAACGAATATTTTCATTACGCAAAACAAGGGTATGGGCGGGTGGCAGCTTGTGTATGCCCTTGTAAATGGTCATGGGGCCGGGCACGTATTGATATGTCAAATAGTGATTCAAAGCTTCACAGTTCACCTCAGGCATAACTGCAGGGTCCTGAAGAAGAGATTTTATTTCAGATGCAAACAAAAACGCCCCGTCAGCAACAGTATATACAAGAGGCTTCTGCCCTGCCCTGTCCCGTGCTAAAAAAAGCATCTGACTGTTTGCATCCCATATGGCAAAGGCAAACATCCCTCTGAATTTTCTGACACACCTGACCCCATCCTCCTCATAAAGGTGAATAATCACCTCTGTGTCTGTATGAGATCTGAAGATATGCCCTTTTGCCTCAAGCTCTCTGCGAAGCTCCTCACAATTGTATATTTCACCGTTAAAGACAACCCATATTGAATCATCCTCATTGGACATGGGCTGATGCCCGGCAGAGGAAAGGTCAATGATGCTGAGGCGCTGGTGGCCAAGACCGACATTTCCATCAACATGGACTCCCATGTCATCAGGCCCCCTGTGGTTTAAAACACGGGTCATCTTTCCAACAAGAGAAAAATCGGCTTTTTTTGACCTGTCAAAATAAATTTTACCGCAAATTCCGCACATGATAAATTATTGAGAGTCTGAACAAATTATAACCTAAATTGAGCGATTCAAAAAAACATGATGCCACAAACAGCAGCATAGTGTAACAGCATTGAATGAGTGATATGCTGTTACACCATGCTGTCTTTATCTGAAAAATCGCCCGGCTTAGGTCTAAATTAAATTATAAAACAAACAAAGGGGCTAAAGCAGATTCTGCTCAAGCCCCTTTGTTGAAAAACATCAGATCCTGATAATCAGGCAGGATAAATCAGATCCCTGCCTTTTCTTTGAGCATATCAGCCCTGTCAGTCTTTTCCCATGTAAAGTCTTCTTCTTCCCGCCCGAAGTGACCATAAGCAGATGTCTGTTTAAATATGGGACGAAGAAGGTTTAAATATTTTATAATCTCTGAAGGTCTGAAATCAAAAACATCAACAACAATTGCTGCTATCCTGTCAGGTGCAATTCTGCTTGTTCCGAAGGTATTTATCATCACAGAAACAGGCCTTGCCACACCAATTGCATAAGCTAACTGCACCTCGCAGTGAGTTGCAAGTCCGGCTGCAACTATATTTTTTGCAACATGCCGCGCCATATAGGATGCTGACCGGTCAACCTTTGAGGGATCCTTTCCTGAAAATGCACCACCTCCATGACTGCCCTGCCCGCCATAGGTATCACATATTATTTTTCTTCCCGTCAGACCGCAATCACCCCTGGGGCCGCCTACTACAAATCTGCCTGTTGAGTTAATATGAAATTTTGTTTTTTCATCAAGCATTCCTTCCGGAATAACCCTGGTAATCACCTCTTCAATAATACCCTCCTTCAGATCCTTATCCTTTACATCAGGGGTGTGCTGGGATGCTATTACAACAGTATCAACCCTGACAGGTTTTTTGTCCTGATACTCTACAGTTACCTGGGATTTACCGTCCGGCCTCAGAAAATTCAGAATCCCGTTTTTTCTGACATATGCAAGTCTCCGGGTAAGGCCATGGGCATATTGAATGGGCATGGGCATAAGCTCCGGCGTTTCATCGCAGGCAAATCCAAACATAATGCCCTGATCACCCGCCCCCTGTTCGTGCCCTGTCCGCTCGTCAACACCCATTGCAATATCAGGTGACTGACGGTCAAGAGAACTCATAACTGAGCAGGTTTCCCAGTCAAACCCCATGGAAGAATCATTGTAGCCAATGTCTTTTATTGACTCCCGTACAATGTCCGGCAAATGCACATAACAGTCAGTAGTTATCTCACCGGCAATAAGGGCAAGCCCTGTGGTTACAAGTGTTTCACAGGCAACACGGCACTTTTTATCCTGGGCCATTATGGCATCCAGCACAGAGTCTGATATCCTGTCTGCTACTTTATCAGGATGACCCTCAGTAATTGATTCAGATGTAAACAAATAATTTGTCATTGACATGGTTTTATTATCCTCCAAAAGCAGTAATTATAAATTTGATTGACGCAAGCGTTATTTATAAGCCAGGTTCTTAAATAAGTCAATTTAAAAAAATTTACAGTTTCTACTGAAATCATCCTGTTTTAACAGGAACCAGGTTAAAAAGTGTTATCTCGTTTTGTGATCCCAGCCTCATGGGCGGGCCCCATGTCCCTGTGCCTGGAGAAACATACAGATACATACCATCTATCAGGTAGAGGCCGTTTAAATAGGGATAAAATATTTTTGCAAGCAGGTTAAAAGGAAAAACCTGGCCATT
The DNA here is from genome assembly GCA_024276465.1 of Deltaproteobacteria bacterium. Lineage (GTDB taxonomy): Bacteria > Desulfobacterota > WTBG01 > CAIYCZ01 > CAIRTM01 > JAJRXD01. The sequence continues at coordinate 3,543 of JAJRXD010000179.1, read as the reverse complement.
ATGGGTGTGCCCCGAAACCTGGAGATTAATACCAGCACGAACTGCATGCTCAATGCCCGTTGGCTGGTGAAACATGAGGATAGACGGAATCTCCTTTTTTATCTGCATTTTTCTGAGGTAGGGTGTGTCCTTCAGATTATCCCTTTCAGGACAGTCCGCCCCCACAATCTGTATCCCTTTGTATTCAACAACCTCATTTCTGAGCATGGTAACACCTGTATCTGCCATAAGCTTTGCAACCCGGTCAGAATCTCCGTAGCGCTCATGGTTACCCATAACAAAAAATGTTCTGGCATTCATGTTTTGAAGTGGCGCAACCGTCTTCCTGCTAACCGGTCCTATACCATCAAAAAAATCGCCTGTTATAAGAACCATGTCAGGATAAAGGGCATTGGTTTTATCCACAATCCGAGTCAAATACCCTGTGTTGTGAATTGTTCCCACATGAATGTCAGACAGCTGAACCATTTTTACAGGCACAGCAAGATTTGGCAGGGCAACCTCAACTGTTTTTACTGAAATAAAAAATGCATTTACCACAGCATACAGCGAAACCAGCAACACTACTGCAACAAGTACAATTCCGGTAGTTTTTGAATCAGGCCTGAGAATCAGCCTGACAGGCTCATAGATGAGAAATGTGGTCAAAAACAGAAACAGCATTCCCAGCCACAAAGATGCAGCAGTATAAAGAACCATACTGAAATCACTGGGATAAAACCTTTCAAGGACACTGCATACGGGAAAAGCAAAAGACAGGACAGCACAAACAAGAATCATTGTTTTTGGTCCTGAAAGAGCAAAAAACCGGTTCAGGCATTTAAAGACATAGAAATGCATGCCAAAAAAGATGAAAACAGTGATGCTGTAAAAAATCAGGTATGGTGTCATTCTGTTCATTGACCAATATTAACACAAATCTGCTCACATCCTGCATTTTAATATCAAATCTGAACGATTTTTTAAAAACATGATTTCTCAAACAGCAGCATAGTGTAACAGCACCCCCCTTTCTTGACAGGTATTACAAAAGCTGTTAACAGTCTGTAAGGATACAAGTTATATCCTGCAGCCAACACAAAAAATCTCTGTCACTGCCATGGTTTATATAAACAGAAACTTCCACAGAATTATTCTGGTTTTTTTATTTCTTCTTCAGGTAGGCTTTGCCCGGTGCTATATGCCCATATCTGAATGGTTTGATGAAAATGCCATCTACACTGATGATTACAGCTTTCACTATGCTGACTCCCAGTACAAAGGTATCTACCTGGACAAATACAATATGATGTTCGGGTATAATCCCTATGTCAGGGCTGGAAGTACATGCAATGTTTTCTTTTCTGTTGACAACTACGGATGGTCCCTGTTTGTTTACCTCCTTTCTTTTCTGCCCCCAGGCATTTCATTCAAGTTGTATCTCATTCTTACCATTCTGAGCATTCCATTTTTATTATACTGGAGCTCAGGAAACTTTGGTCTTACCAGAAAGGAAGCTTCAATCTGTTCTGTCCTGGGAACATTTTTTTTACAGGTCAGCGTTTGCGTGGATTTTCTTTACTGGGGCACTGTTTCCTATATCCTGTCATGCTATCTGTCTCTTCTTATAATCTCTTTTTTTTACAGGTTTGCAGAAAAAGGAAAGACTGCAGATATTATATGGTTTGCACTGTTTTTCACTGCAGGGTTCTGGGTTCATATCTTTACAGCAATACATCTCCTCATACCTTTTATTGTATGTTACATTTCATGTTTCAAAAAACTTTCCCTTAAAAAACACTTTCTTGTTTTCGCATCATTGGTTTTTGTTTTTCTACTCAACAGTATCTGGTTAATTCCGTGTCTGATTTTTCTGGCTGACTATGCAAGCCTTACCCGTGAAAACATTATTTATACAACTGCTTCGCTGACAGAGCCGTTAAATACATATTTTTTTTTCAACTTTAAGTTTAATGAATACCTGAACATCCCCTTTCAAAAATCAGGCATTGTTGACTTTATTCTGATGGGCACAGGCATACTGGGAATTGTTGAGTGGAAAAAGAGAAACCAAAGTCTGAAATATGCTGTTTTTACTCTTACAGTATATTTCCTTTTCATACTTTCATATTACGGTTCATACTGGGATTTTTCTGCCAGCCTTACGCCACTTCGTTTTGTAATATTTATGAATTTGTGTTTAATATTTCCAGCTGCAACAGGCTTTTGCAGGCTTTATGAATTGTTTCTCAGGGATAAACCTGCTAAAGTTAAAACCATATCACTGATTGTAATCTTTTATCTTGCAGGCACACTGTTAGCAACTCCTTATCAGCATCTTTTCCAGAAAAAGAGCTTTCGCCTGACAACCAGCATACCTGCACCAATGCAGCAGCTTGCATCATGGATCAGGCAGAACACATCCTCTGATGGCAGAATACTCATTGAAAATTCAGACTTTGAAAGCGGGCATCAATACTACGGAACCCACCTCCCATATCTGTTTCCTTTAATCACTCAAAGAGAATACATCAGCAACTATTCTCCTTGGGCAGACAGTTCTGACTCCTTTGCCACCTTTTTCTGGAGCTCCCTGTTCGGGAAAAACATAGCAAGGTATGCCCCTGACGAGGCATGGCCATACATGGACCTTTATAATATCAAATGGATTATAGTCTGGTCACCTGCGTCAAAGCGTTATTTTGAATCAGCACCAGACAGCTATCTGTTTAGAAAAAAAATTGACAGGTTTTATATCTATGAAACAAACAGGAAGGGAAGCTTCTTTATTAAAGGACATGGCAAAATTAATGCTGAGCTGAACAGGATTGAATTAACCGACCTGGAACCGGAAGATGGAAAAGTAATAATATCATACCGGTGGATGAAGTATCTGAGGACAGACCCTGAAATGCCCCTGAATAAAACAACCATGTTAAGGGATCCGGGCGGGTTTATTACCCTGATAAACCCGCCAAAAAAAGTTGTTATCTTCAACAGCTACAAAGCTGTTTTTTCAGACTGGAAACACATTGCTGATCTGTTTAAAAATAGATTTTAAAACTGCCTGTGCCACTACTGCCACCAACTGCTGAATTATCAAATACGAGGCAGCCGCAGATTGAAGATCCCTGGCTCTGTCTCGGGACTTCAGTCTGCGTTGTTAGTACAGCGACACTTGCTGTAATTTGTAGGAGCGCGTTTACGCGCGATTTATTCACCACTAATATAGAAACATACACAATCGCGCGTAAACGCGCTCCTACAGTGATAAAAAAGATAAAAATGGCGCTGTGGTTTATGTTCGCCCCGAAATAAATTCTCGACGGCTACCACCCCCCCCCAGAACAACCAAAATAATGGCTCATTCGTAAAAAAGTTGAAAGGTTAACAACAAAACAAATTATTAACCGCGGACGGACGCTGACTTGCGCGGACAAACACACGGACGACTTGTCCGTATGTTTACATCAATGTCCTGCGGACATAACAACCATAACCATATGTTTTTATCCCGTTTTATCGGGATGGAAGTTCCTGGGCGGATAGGTCATCCGCACAGGA
>JAJRXD010000011.1 GCA_024276465.1 Deltaproteobacteria bacterium | reverse complement strand
TAAGATAAATATATGATCACTCCGGATAATGCGACAAGAATACAGACAACAATAATATAAAACCACTTTCCTGCCGGCCTGTCAGCAGGGATAGCTGATTTCCCGGCAGTTGCCTGCACTGCATCCGGATTATACGTTTCCGCCGGTCTTTCACAGGCCGCATCAGGTGCCAATGGAGATTTTACTTTCTCTTCCGCTTCCCTTTTTTCCCGGAAAATCTCTTCACTCGGCAGATGGGCAGGGGCTTCATCATCTTCCTTGACATGGATAATCTCCATGCTCAGAAGGGTGACGATTGTCTTGAGAGTTTCAAAATCGGTGCATGGGGAAAGATTCAGGATTGTATTCAGTGGATGAACGCCATTTATATGCGAAAGGATTATTTTGTCATCATCCTCAAGTGTGAGGGATGAAAGCATGGGCATCGGATGCCGGGCAACATTAAAAATTGTGTGTAATGGCGGGCACATCTTCTGTACTGACACAAAATTATTTATCTGTTTGATGCCCCTGTATATTATATCGGCAAGACTGAGCTGAAGGGTGACCGGCTCATGTGCCGGCAGGGACGTTTCCTTAAATTCAAATAATCCCTCATCAAGATTAAAAAGTCTGAAAATTATGGCTTCTATCTGGTCCTGTATGAACCGGTCGAGATCATCCCTGTCGATGCAGCCAAGATCAACAAGGGCGGCCCCCAGTTTCTGCCCGGTTTTTAAAACGATCCGTGAGGCCTGATTGAACTCTTCAAGTCTGATTTTCCCCTGTTTTAAAAGATATTCCCCGAGGCGGTCATCCTTGCAGCTGGATGCGGCAAATACATTGCTGCCGTTTTCTATATAAATCTTTCTGACTACCGGGCCGGTTGTAATCTCGAGAATACCGTTTTTTTTGTCTCTGTTGATCCCGACGAGAATATCAGCCAGTCTGTAATGCTCCAGATTGCCTTTTAAATTTCCGACGTTCCTGAACCCGATCCGCATATGGTAGCCGAGACTCTCTGTCCATACAATTTGTGATCTGTACTCAGTCCCATAATCAAGGATCTTGACATCTGCCTCTGCACCCTCGATTATGTCCGGACTATTTTCTATAATGACACCGATGCCTTCAGAGTAATCTACTACAATCCCCCTGTATGTTTTGGAGCCGAGCGTTACCTCACACATGGACTTACTCTCGTAGCGAATAAAATGTCTTTTATTTTTTCCCTTCATGACTCCACACTATTAATTTTATTCGGTTCAGGATATGATATTCCACTGCTCAATTCTAAATTGACAATGCATCATCTATTTTAAATGCGGGATTTGCGGCCCATTATATTATGTATCTATACGGGATAATTAGAGAAATTCTTTACGCAGACACTGCTTTGGATTATGCTGTGCACCTTGATTTAGCAATAATTTACATACATGTAAGGACTTTTTATATAAAGAATTTTTATAATTAGTATAAGTATTTTAAATTGGACAATTAAGTCACATTCTTACGATAATTTCTGTATCTAGTGAAAGCAGCATCATTTTTTCATAACACTCGACAGGATGTATTGTTTGTTTATTTCACAATAGACGCAGTAATTCATTACTGCTCTGTGCGAACCGTAGGACTTTAAATGAAAAAAAGAGCTTATGACAGAGTCCCGGCAGATCTTGAAATCAGCTGCCTTGATGAAAAAAACTTCGGAACAGTCATAAATATTTCTGAAAACGGGATGTTTTTGAAATCAAAGAATATAAGGTTCCCCCTGGACATGCAGTTTGATCTCTCAATTCTTCTCAAAGAAGAAACTCTCAATGTTCCGGTAAAAGTTAACAGGGTAACAAAATCAAATGGATATTATGACGGTATCGGGCTTGAGCTCATGAAACGGCCGCGTAATTATTTGAGGTTTATTAACAGGCTCAGATATACATTACAGGATAGGAAGATTTCTGACAACGGTGATTCTGAGGATTGATGCGAGTCTTTAGCATCACGGCAGCTACCTGCAATAAATATCTTTCACCAGGCGTAAGACATATCAGATCAACCAATAAATCAAGCTGAAAAAATGTCTGAATTCTTTGGGTCAGGCAGACGATATAATCGTGTATAAATGTCATAATCAGCAGGGAACAGGAGATGTCCATGAAGGCTGAACTTTTTGTGCTTTGTGATGCTGCAACCGACTACCAGGGGAAGCTGAATATCCTCGGGACATTTGATGCCATATGGTCTAAACAGATACCGGCTGTACATCCTTTCTGTTCAGTTGCCCTGAGACTTAGATTCCTGAAAATTGAAGAGGGTGAACACAAGATCAAAATCAGTATTGTTAATGAAGACGGCGCAGCAGTTATGAAACCTGTTGAGGCAAATGTGAACATTCATTTCAGGCATGCGCAGTTTGCTTCAATAGCTGCCAACATGATACTGAACCTGCAGGGCCTTAAATTCCCCGGCTACGGTGAATATTCAATAGATCTGGCCATCGACGGGAGACATGAAGCATCGCTCCCCCTCTACGTAAACAAGGTGCCCGCACAATCAAATAATTAAGGCCTTCTTTTGAATACCGGCTTGCCTGAATATGGTATGTACTCCATCGCCGGGACAATAACTTTACAATTTCCATGTTTTTTGATTAGACTTTTTCAGGAGGATAAGGTCTCAGGTTTCAGGCTGTAAACATGAAAACCGGACCTGATCTGTAATAACAGACAAATTTTATCTGGGGGTTAAATATGAAAGAAGCCATTAAAAGTCATGCCGTGTTATTAGCAATGCTCTTTGTTTTTGTATTTGTGACCGGATGCCAGTCTATGCAGGGCGCCCTGAACAGGACCAAGGAAATATTTGGGGCGGAAAAAAGGGACATCATGGTTGCCGAGGTTAAAGATGCCGGCAGCTCTCTGGAGGAAGTCAAGGCGCGGTTTCAGTCAGCGGCAGAGAAGTTCAGGACAGTCCTGACCAGCACTGAGGGAAAGGTGGATGAAAAGGACAAGGTGCTTAAATCCGAATATGAAAAGGCATCAGAGAAGGCCGCTGACATACAGGACAGTATCGATAATGTTACGCGGGCTGCTGAATCGCTGTTTACGGAATGGGAGGAGCAGCTGGGTCAGTATACCAGTGCAAACCTTCGCAGCATCAGCGAGCAGCGGAAGCAGGTGGCCATGAACCAGACAATGCAGTTTATAGACGCCATGTCTGTAGCAAACAAAAAGGCAGGCCCTGTGCTTGCCGCATTCAGTGATCTTGTGCTGTTTTCGAGACATGAACTGAATGCGCAGTCCCTGGAGTCATTAAATAGTGAACTTGCTTCGGTCGATAAAAAGCTTGATGCATTTATCAGGGAAATCGATTTGTCAATTGATCAGGCCGACGCGCTTATTAAACTGATGGTCGGCAATGAGATGAAAGTTGACGAAGCTGCGGGCAGCCTGGATGCCGGGCAGGAAGAATAACATTTCAAAGCCTGTCCGCATTTACCCGGAAAAGAAAAGAGATAAAAATGAAACGTGAAGATTTAAGAAATATCGCCATTATAGCGCATGTTGATCATGGAAAGACGACCCTTTTGGACTGTATGCTGAAGCAGGCCGGGATCTTCCGGGTAAATCAAAAGGT
>JAJRXD010000178.1 GCA_024276465.1 Deltaproteobacteria bacterium | reverse complement strand
CGGTCCAAGAACAATGGTACCCATGTTTATTGAGGAGCTTGGAGTTTCTTTTTATAATGACATTATTGAAGCAATCAGGGATGTTGATGTAATAATGATGCTTAGAATTCAGATGGAAAGACAAAACCAAAGCCTTTTTCCTTCTATTCGTGAATATTCAAGATTTTTTGGTTTAAACCGTGATATGCTGGCAGAGGCAAGGGATGATGTGCTTATTATGCATCCCGGGCCGGTTAACAGGGGGGTTGAGATGTCACCCGATATTCTGGACGCTCCACATACCATTATACTGGATCAGGTAACAAATGGCGTAGCCATTAGAATGGCCTTAATGTATCTGCTCATAGGCAAGTAGAAAAAGGCACACAGGAGCAAAGGATTAGAGGATTGAAGGATTAAAACAAAACAGATGTAGGAGCGCATTCCCCGCAAGCGGGATCTTCGACATGCGCGAAAGGAATTGGATAAGGGCAAGAGGCACAAAGCTAAAAGACCGTTGTAGCAGTAGGGGCAGATCTGCATGTCTACCCTGCGTTGAATAGGTTTTATAAACAATGGCAAGGGGGCTTTTCATAAAAGGCTTACGCCTAAAATCCGGAAGAGATAGAATCGGAGTTAACCTGTAAATATGGCGCTTGTTATTAAAAACGGAAGGGTTATTGACCCTGCAGCAGGGATTGATGACTGTCTGGATATACTTATAGAACAGGACAAAATCAAGCAGATAAGCAAGCGGATTAAACCGTCAGGCAAAAAAGTTGATGTAATAGATGCAAAAAATTTCATAGTGGTTCCAGGGCTTATTGACATGCATACACATTTGCGGGAACCAGGCCATGAATATAAAGAAACCATACGGACAGGGTCCCTGGCAGCTGCATCAGGAGGTTTTTGCTCTATTGTATGTATGGCAAACACGAATCCGGTAAACGATAATGCTTCGGTAACCAGATACATTATGGATAAGGCTGAGACAGACGCAATAGTAAATGTTTTCCCTGTTGGAGCTATTACAAAGGGATTAAAGGGAGAGTCGTTGTCTGAAATGGGAGAACTGAAAGAATCTGGTGCTGTTGCGGTTTCTGATGATGGCAAGACAGTTAACAATACCGAAATAATGAGGAGGGGACTGGAATATGCCAGAAGTTTTTCAATGCCTGTTATCTGTCATTGCGAGGACAGTTATCTTTCAAAAGAAGGGGTCATGAATGAAAGTATAACCTCTACGTATCTCGGAATGAGGGGAATTCCCCCTGCAGCAGAGGATATTATTGTTGCAAGGGACATTGCTTTGGCTGAGTGGACAGGACACCCCGTCCATATTGCGCATGTAAGTACAGCAGGCTCAGTAAAAATTGTCAGAGAGGCAAAGTCCGTTGGTATCAAAGTAACTGCTGAAACTGCCCCTCATTATTTCTGCTTAACTGATAAAGCTGTTGCAGGCTTTGATACTTCAACCAAAGTGAATCCGCCTCTTCGCTCACAGGATGACGTGGAAGCTGTAAAGGAGGGGCTGAGGGACGGGACAATTGATGTGATTGCAAGTGACCATGCCCCCCACTCGTCTCTTGAAAAGAATGTGGAATTTGACAAAGCAGCATTTGGAATGATAGGGCTTGAAACATCCCTTCCTTTAACACTTTCACTTGTGTCCAAAAAAGTGCTTACTTTTTCTCAGGCAATTGCAAAATATACGGTAAATCCCGCCAGGATTCTTAATATTAATAAGGGACACCTGTCAGCAGGTGCTGATGCAGACATTACCATTATTGATCCTGAAACTGAATTTAGTGTAGACAGGGATCTGTTTAAATCCAGGAGCATCAATTCCCCTTTCCACGGGTGGCGATTAAAGGGCAGAGCCGCATATACAATTGTTTCAGGTAAAGTTGTTTTTACTTCCAGTATTTAGCCCTTTTCAGGTTATCTTTTAATTCCCACCCCGAAAAATTTAGCTTTAAAGTTACGTGTTAACATTCCGTAATTTATTTATACATCTGTTCCTGTCTGCAATTCAAAAAAAGAAGTAATTCATACTAAAGTTTAATTAAACAGGGAAAAGAACAATGCCAAAGATACTTGTTGTTGATGATGAACCCGGCATCAGAGAGATGCTTGAGATATACCTTAAGCGGGAGGGCTATGATGTTACCTGTGCTTCTAATGGTGAAAAGGCTCTGTCATGCTGCAATAAAACGTTTTATGATGTTGTAATAGCAGATATCAAGATGCCGAAAATGGATGGAATGACCCTGCTCCACAGGGTAAAAGAACTATACCCTGAAACTGTCTTTATAATGATCACAGCTTTTGCATCATTTGAAACAGCAAAGGAGTCCATGAAAGAAGATGCATACGATTATATTACCAAACCTTTTGATGTGGAAGAGATAAAGAGAAAGATTGATAATTCACTTGAGAAGAAGAAGCAGGAAAATTTGCTGCCCTCAAGCGAGCATAAAGATAAAGAGTCTGGGTGCCCGGTGTTTTTCAGTATGATTGGGCAGAGCAAACAGATGAAGAGGATTTTTGAACTTATTCCACGGGCAGCTTCTTCTAAAAGCAATGTGCTGATTACAGGGGAGAGCGGGACAGGAAAGGAGCTTGTAGCACGTGCAATACACTATAACAGCCCCAGAAAAAACAACCCGTTTGTTATAATCAATTGCGGGGGGATACCTGAAACCCTTCTTGAAAGTGAGCTTTTTGGTTATAAAAAGGGGGCTTTTACAGGCGCCACAAAGGACAAGCAGGGTTTTCTTGAAGTTGCAAACCACGGCACGCTTTTTTTAGATGAGGTTGGTGAACTCCCCCTGTCTCTCCAGGTAAAGCTTTTGCGGATGGTCCAGGAAAAAACATTTACTCCTGTTGGAGGCACTGAAGAAAAAAAGGTGGATGCCCGCATTATTTCTGCCACCAACAAGAGTCTTGAAAAAAAGGTCATGGAAGGATCATTCAGAGAGGATCTTTATTACAGGCTCAATGTTATCAATATCCTTATACCGCCATTGCGCGATAGAAAAGAAGATATCCCCCTGATCGCACAGCATTTTATTGATAAGTATTCTCAGGAGATGGAAAAGGAGGTCAGTGAAATTTCATCTTTTGCCATGGACTGTCTTGTAAACTACCAGTTCCCGGGCAATGTGCGGGAACTGGAGAATATTATTGAAAAGGGGGTTGCTCTGTCAACAACCAGCATAATGCTTCCTGAGAGCCTTGAGCTTTCAAACTTAAAAGCCGGAGACCAGCAGACAGCAGACAGAAATAGCCAGCCAGAGTTCCTTATCCCCTCTGAAGGCATTGCACTTGATAATATTCTTTCAGGCTATGAAAAAGAATACATGGAGGAGGCCCTGAAAATGTCAAAGGGTTCGATTACCAATGCAGCAAAGCTTTTAGGGATATCGTTCAGGTCAATGCGATATCGGCTGGAAAAACTAAAAGTGGATGAGAAAAGGTTTGAAAAATAGCAACGAAAAAACACTCCTGGTTGAAGATCTGAAAAAACGGCTTCAATGGCTCATGTTTTTCAGAGTTATTATAGCCTCTTTTTTCCTTGGGGTAGCTGCCATCACCCAGTGGCAAAGAAGTGACTCATACCTTTCCCCACACCTTGTTTATTACTATGGGCTTATAGGAACTGTATACTTTTGTACTTTTATTTATGTTTTTTTAATGCCCGTTATTAACAATTTTCAGGTCTTTGCCCATATCCAAATTTTTATTGATCTTCTTCTTGTTACTGTATTGATATATATTACAGGAGGTATCAACAGCATTTTTTCATTTATGTATACTATTTCAATTATTTCCGCGAGTATTCTTCTCTACATTTCCGGCGGAATAATTGCTGCTTCAGTATCAAGTTTATTTTACTGTTCCCTTGTTACTCTCCAGCATTATAATTTTATTTTTCCTTTTCAGACTGGATATCTTACTGTAAAAAGCTATTCCGGGGAGCCGCTTTATTTTCCTCTGATTGTTAATGCTTCAACATTTTTTCTGGTTGCTTTTCTCAGCAGTTTTATTGCAGAGCAGGGAAAAAAATCCAGGATTCAGCTTCAGGAGAAACAGATAGATGTAGAAAACCTTGAAGCTTTCAATGAAAATATTATCCAGAGTATTAACAGTGGCCTCCTGACCCTTGACCAGGAATCAAGGGTTATTACTTTTAACCGGGCTGCTCAGCAGATTACAGGGCTTGTCCATTCTCAGGTTTACATGAAGAATATTGAAGATGTCTTTCCAAACCTGAAATTCCCGGAGCATGCTGGAGAAACAGACAGTAAATTTGCAAATCCCAGGTTTGAAACTACTTTTATAAAAAAGAGCGGCAAGGTTCTTTATCTTGGTTTTTCCCTGTCGATTTTGAAAGATAAGAGTGGTAATGAAATTGGGAAAATCATTGCTTTTCAGGATCTTACAAATTTCAAAGAGATGCAGAGCTATATTCAAAGGATGGACAGGCTTGCTGCCGTAGGACGCCTTGCTGCTGGTATTGCCCATGAAGTACGCAACCCCCTTGCTTCAATAAGCGGTTCTATTCAGGTGCTGGAAAAAAGCCTTGAGCTTAACGACTCTGACAAGAGATTGATGGAGATCATAATAAGGGAAAGCAGTAACCTGAGCGAGCTTATATCAGAGTTTACTCAGTTTGCCAGGCCTGGCAAACTGAAAAAAGAGCGGTTTAAATTAAAACATATTGTAGATGAGGTAATTGAAATTTTCAAAAACAGTCCTGAATGCAGGGAAGTTATTAGAATTAACCAGAACATCAGGGATGATATTTATGTTCAGGCAAACTACCAGCAGGTCAAGCAGGTACTCTGGAACCTCATGATCAACGCAGCACAGGCCATAAACAGTAACACAGGGGAGATATCCATTGATGCCAGGATAAAGGAAGGCGGTCTGCAGCCTTCTGTCAGCGAAAAAAATATTGAAGATGAAAAGCAGGACAATACACAGGCCTGTTTTATAGAGATCCAGATACATGATACTGGATGCGGTATAAGCAAAGAAGATATTGACAAAATATTTGATCCCTTTTATACGACAAAGGATAATGGCACAGGCCTGGGGCTGGCTGTAGTTCATAGAATTATTCAGGAGCATGAGGGAAAGATTTCTGTTGACAGCAAAAAAGAAGAGGGTGCCAGTTTTACCATTTATCTTCCCAATTACATATGCGAAGCATCACCTGAAAACATGAAAAAGCATGATTAACCGCAGACCGATGCAGACAAACATACAGACGACCTGTCCGTATGTTATCATACATGCCCAGTCCTGTTTACAACGAGGATTTTCAACAGGCAAAAAGGGGTAATTTTTTCTAATCTTTAAAAAGTTTCAACCGAAAAACTATCCTGATTGAACATGATTGATATTAAGAATTTTATGAGCCGGAGATTCAAGTGACAAATTACTTCAACTTAACTGACAAAAATTGTTACTATATGTTTGTGAAACAAGGAGCACAATTTTAATCTTGCTTTTAACTGTACGAAATTACACCCATTTTTGTTGCTACTAAATTTGGCATGGTGCTTGCCCTGTTTAACAGACAAAACAACAAACACAAAAAAAACAGATTAAACAAAATACGGATATTACAGGAAAGGAGGTAAGTTTTTTAGTATTTCAAGTTTTTGTATATAAATAACAATTTTTACCTGGAGGATTTTAATTATGCTAAGTATTTCTAAAAACAAAAAAGGTTTTACATTAATCGAGCTTATGATTGTTGTTGCAATTATCGGAATTCTTGCAGCCATAGCTGTTCCAAATTTTATTGCTTACAGGAATAAGGCCCGCGTTGCAGCTGGTGTGGGAAGCACAGAATCTATCAGGGCAGCTATCGCCGGGTTTGCAGCAGATTCCACAGGCAATAATTTCCCCTTGGCTACTGCTGTTACTGACTGGGCCACACTGGTTTCAATGGCTAATAGTAATGGAGGATCACTGAAGGATACAGAGGCAGCCCAGGGAATATCATTTCAGGACTATGATGTCTGGGATGTTGATGGCGATGGGGTGGCTGGTGATGATTATTATTTCGTATTCTGGGTTACAGGTGTTCCGGAAACTCAGGTCGGGTCCCAGATTGAGGTTAGGCCATCAGGTATATTGAGACAAACGCACGGTGGTTAATCTCTTGATAAATGTTTAAAAAATGTATATAAAAAAGCAGAGATCATTAGTGGTCTCTGCTTTTTTTATGAGACTTCAAAAACCGGGGTGGCTTTGAAAAATATCTATGAAAAATAAAAAATCTTTTGAATTTGCAATCCAGAAAACAACAGATATCTGCCTCTTTTTCCTTTTTGCCTTCATCCCCCTTATTATAAATCCAACGGCCTTTGACTACTGGTATAAGCCAAAGATTGATTCAATTTATGCACTTATTGTAATTGTTTTAATATCAGTTGGAATACGTTGTTTTTTTGTTAAGCCGTCTTTGCTGTTAAAGATAAAAGATTTGCCTTTAACAATACCCCTTGTTGCTTATGGTTTATCAGCAATTATTTCAACCATTTTTTCCATCTCTCCCAAACTCAGTTTGAAGGGTGATATGTGGCGGTTAGAGAGTGTTTTTACCCTGCTGTCGTATGTCCTGGTGACATTCATGTTCTCCAGTTTTGTAACTTCAGAAAAACAGTTCCGGATACTTTTAAAAGGACTT
>JAJRXD010000177.1 GCA_024276465.1 Deltaproteobacteria bacterium | reverse complement strand
GCCACAGTTTCCGTTTATGGCTGTTGGACAGCATTGAATGAAAAATGACAACCTCGTTTTGAAATATTTAACTACGTATTGGAATAACAAACACTTAACTTGTCCAAAACCGTCTTTTTAATCTATTTTGGACAGTAATGAAATATTATAAAATTATTTTATGGTAACAATACTATCAAAGCGGCCAGGCTGGTCAATTAAAAACCGTGCATTTCCTTTTTCATATTTTACAGCATAATTTCCCAAAAATCCTCTAAAACAGACCCGGCCATCGGCGTCAGTCTTTAGCTTTAGCGGACCTGTCCACCAATCTTCCTTAATCAGTTTTTTTAAGACATAATAAGAAGGTTTTGGGCTAAAATCTTTTCGTAAAAGGCCTGCTGGCGCACCCATCCACGAGGCACTGTCTGAAAAGCTCCACCAGGTAATGGCCTGAACCGCAGGATGAGAAAACAGCAATCTGTAATATTTTTTGACAATCTCTGCCTGACTATACTCACCTTTACAGGTTGTATGCCAGTCATCACGAATTTTGAACCAATCTTCATCAATATAGCACATTTGTTTTCCAGACAGTACAGTCATTTCAGTAAAATGCAGAGGTTTATTAAAACGACTGAAGCGTTCACATACATCCCACATTCCACCTAATGACCAAATGCCCTTATGCATATGTGATTGAATACCTATCACGTCAAACTCAATTCCTGCATTAAGACAATCTTCAATTATCTTTTCGTACGAACTGTTCACAACAAAATCATTTATGATAAGCGTTCCATAAGGATTAGCCTCACGTGCAGTTGCAAAAGCTTTACGGATCATATTTATCTGTCCTATCTCACTGTATAGCTGCGATACGACACTGCTTTTATACAGGTCTGTCGCAGGTGCAGCGACAGCCTCATTTACAACATCCCAAATATCTATCAGACCAGCAAACGATTTTACTTCACGGTGTATCCTCAGGGACAGCATGCGCATGGCCTCATCCAAATCATCGTGTGGTATCCAGTCCGGTATCATCAATTGCCAAACAAGCGGATGGCCTTTTGTGGTGATGTTTTGCTGCTGGCACCACCCGGCCATCTTGAGCATCTGTTTATAACCCGTCTTGCCCTGGAACCCCTCATACAAACTCCAGAAAAAAGGCAGTGTTGCATAATTAAATGTTTCAGCAAATCGACGGTTATGTTCGTTTTCTTTGTCTGAAGTGTCCGGGATAAAATTGCACCCAAAAAGAAATTTGTGCCGTACCTGCCTGACAGTCACTTTTAAGTTCGGAATCGATTGGCCTTCAGCGTTGGTAATGAGAAGGTTAACCTCAGCCATCCGGTATTTTGCAATCCGCTCGTTTATTTTTTTTTCGCTCCAGGGATTATCGCTATGCCCACAATTTGAAGCACCACACAACAAACAGCTGTGGACAAACTCAGGAAAATGTTTTTTAGCCCAGGGAATTATCTTTTTATAATCAAAACCAACATCGTGACTTGGTTGAAAAACCCTGTCAAATATACAACAGATCCAAAACATGTTTGAGGCGACAAGAAAACCGAAAGCTATAAAAAAGCTAACCTTCCAAAAAGATTTTTTATTACTGTGCATAATGTCACATATAAATATGTGTGCTGTTACTGCGGCATTTCAAAAGCATCTGAAATTCCCGTTGTGATCAGTATACAATTGATAAAATATTTTCTTTTGAAGAAAAAAGTATATGGAGAAGGTTTTCAGGTGTCAATGATTTTAAACCTGAATTTTTATGGTTTTATTCTAATATTTAATTAAATGTTATTATCATGCCTTTTTTTATTCGCAGAGGCAACCCTGATTTACTATAAAAAAGAAACTTGCTGGCCATAGCACCTGTCCTCTCATACGCAACCCTTTAATTATAATTTCCCCAAAACCCTGTTTTCAATTTTTTGTATTCAGAATTTGTTGAAGAGTTTTTTGTTTCATTATATATTGTCTAAAGAAGTCAGCTTTACAACAGACCAGGGTTTGCAGAAGGGGCTATCCGGTTTTAATGTGCAATAACAGCTCCTTCTGAATTTCAAAATACGCGGAATATCTCTTAAAAACAGCTATCATGGAACAGGTATTATATATAAGCAAACCAGGCAACTTGAAATATTTCAGGAAAGATTTTACCCGCCTTTATTTCGGGCAGGAATTTTGTCAAAGGCTTATTCCCACCATGGAACAGCTTGAAGAGGTGCTTTTATTTTCAGAGAAAGAGAACCTGCATTTTACCTTTGTTACCCCTTATGTTACAAATCAGGGGCTTCAGCGGCTGGAGGAACTGATAGGATTCCTTGCTGAAAAAAAAAAAGATGCTGAGATTGTATTTAATGACTGGGGAGTTTTTCAGTTCATACGGGAAGAGTTTGGAAGCCTGGTCCCGGTTATGGGCAGGCTGTTGAATAAAAGCAAACGTGGCCCGAGGATTATGAATATCCTGGATAAGGTGCCTGATGAGACCAGAGATTTTTACAGAGGCTCTAACCTTGATGTTCCTGCTGTCGGGAGGTTTTTAAAGCAGCAGGGTATATACAGGGTTGAGTTTGACAACCTGCTTCAGGGGTTGAGTCTTGAGAATGCAGACAGAGAAATTCACAAATCCATCTATATGCCGTTTGTTTTTGTGTCAACAACACGTTTCTGTCTGAGCTCCAGTTGCGACAGCACAGGCATGACTGATTACGTGGGGATTACAGACTGTAAAAGAGAATGTCAGAAATACACCTTTGACCTGGACAATCCTGCCATGGGGTTGCCACTTTTCAGAAAGGGTAATACAGTCTTTTTTTTAAATGAAAAGACCCCTGAAAAGGTTTTAAACAGCAGTGTTGACAGAGTTGTGATTGAACCTGAAATACCTGTTTGAGTAGTTATGAAAATTCTCTCACCTTTAGATAATGTTAATGAAGTCGAGAAACTGGCAG
>JAJRXD010000176.1 GCA_024276465.1 Deltaproteobacteria bacterium | reverse complement strand
AACTCGTCAACCCGGTTTCCCCCGTGCCTCTTTTGTTGTCAGATCAAGAAATACCTCTTCAAGGTTTATGGTCTTTCTGAAAAGCTCTGTCAAGCTCCATCCGCTTCCGGCTACCAGGAAAAAGACCTCCTCGCTCAAGTCTGCTGCGGATTTGCTTGACAGTTCAAACTGGTTAATGCCATTGTTTTCGCCAAGGTGTTTTATGTCAGAAAGCTTCTCCATTTTTTTCAGTTTGCTGATTATTTCTTCAAAAGGGCCGCGTATACCTGCTATGATTTTCTGCCCGCCCTGGGCAATGGAGGCCAGTTCCAGGGGTGTTCCGCTACCCACAATTTCCCCCCTGTTTATAATAAGTACACGGTCGCAGGTTGCAGAAACCTCCGGCAGAATGTGGGAGCTTAGAATTACTGTTTTTTCCCTGCCAATTGATTTTATCAGGTTCCTGATCTCTATAATCTGATACGGATCAAGGCCGATTGTCGGCTCATCAAGAATAAGAACCTCCGGGTCATGGATCAGGGCATGGGCAAGCCCTAATCTTTGCCGGAACCCTTTGGAAAGTTCGCTGATGTCCTTTGAAATAATTTCTTCAAGGCCGCATATATCCATTACCTGCTCGATCTTTGTCTTTACGGATTGCCCTGGAATTTTTCTCATCCTGGCAATGAACTTGAGATGTTCCAAAACCCCCATTTCCATGTAAAGGGGGTTATTTTCGGGCAGATATCCTATCCTTTTTCTGACTTCAAGGGGGTTGGTAAAAATGTCAAAACCTGAAATGCTTGCTGTCCCGGAATCAGCCGTCAGATAGCAGGTTAAGATGCGCATTGTGGTGGATTTTCCGGCACCGTTTGGTCCAAGAAATCCGAGCACGTCACCCTTTTCCACCCTGAATGAAATGTCCCGAACCGCCTTTGTTGTCCCGTAGCTTTTACTTATGTTTTTAACTTCTATCATATGTTTTTGGGAGATGTTCAGGGTTTCTGGTAAAAGAAAAAAGAGGATGTCTGTTATTAAAGAGCAAAATATTAGGGAAGCGATAAATGATTGTCAAGGGGTTTTTTTTTGAAAAAACCCTGTTTTGTCTGCTTCCCCTGCTCGTAAATTATTTTGTAATTAATCTTCCCCTCGCTTTCGCCCTTTTTAATGCTGTCAACAATTATCCGGGCAAGATTTCTGCAGAAAGGGTCCTTTGAAGAGTATGCTGCGATGCTTCCCCTCCCGTTACAGGCAATATCATTCATCAGACGAATTGCCATAAGTCTTTTTTCTTCAGACAGTGTTGACAAATCAACAGCGTTTACCCGGTCAATGTATGTTGAAAGCTTATTTCTTAACAGGGTATCCTTGTACTGCTCCACAAGCAGATTTACTCCGGAATCATCCTGTATACTGCTGTCAAGGGTAACCACAGAATATTTGTATGAATTTCCCCTGTTAAAAGCCCTGAATTTTTCTTCTAATAAAGCCAGTTTCAGTACCACTTCATCAATTTCTGATGGTTTTACAGGATTTCTTTCCTCTTTTTTCAACTCTTCTATTCTTTTCATAACAGCTGTCCTGTTTTTAACATTGTAGAAAAAGGATGAATCGTTCTTGAAAAATATCTCCAAAACTGCCGCATGTCTGCCCCCTGTGCCAGGAGAAAGTATTGTAGTGCTGCCCTCAACCCCCGGATTTTCAGGAAGGTCTTTTGAAGAGCTTCCAAGTATAAAGTGAATGCCAGGGACTTGCCGGGCAATTCTTTTGTTCTCTGGCTGACTGAGCTGTGAGAGAAGGATTATAAAAGAACACCCCATTTCCTGCAGGGCTGCCACAGTTTTTTGTGCAGATTGCAGCGGGCTGGCAATAAAAATGCCTTCTGCCTTCAGGCTTAAAGGATTACCATAGCCGCTGAGACCAAAAAAGCCTATCTTTATATCATTTAAAGTTTTTATAACATAAGGTCTGAAAACAGGATTTCCTGTGCTGACAGATTTAATGTTTGCAGAGAGAAGGGGGAAAGCAAGTTTTCTTTCTTTTTCTTTTAAAAAGGAGATACCCGGTGCACAGTCATAAACTCCCACGTTCAGTGCATCTGTTCCCATATGGTTGAGGGCAGCAAGCATGTAGTCGGCTTTTACCTGGAGTTCGCTTCGGGATTGACCCTCTTTCCCTGACAGCATATTGCCTGTATCAAACGTCATGAGTGATGCGTAGTGTTTCCTGATATCTTTTATGAATTGTGCTCTTTTGGGGAATCCACCCTGATACCTGCAGCCGCATCCGCCTGGTTCAAAGGCTCCCATCGTGCTGTTTGTAAAAACTATTGCCAGATTTTTCCCGGCTGGTTTTGTTTCTACAGGCACAGGCTTTACTCCTGCACATGAAGCAAAAAAAGTTGCAGAAAAAACAGTTAAAAAAAGATTAACAAACTGCTTCATAAAAATTTTCCGGAAGCTTAGTTGGTAAAAGCAAGTCTTATCCATGCCTTTCCTTTGTAAACAAAAACCCGAAAATACTGCCGCAGATACCCCCGATTATATGAGCGCACTGAGATATGTTATCGTCTGAAAAAGCGCTTGAAATTTCTTTAACAAAAAAAAGCAGAAAAATCAGGACGAATGTTAATGGAATTTCTCCAGCACGAAAATTTGTAAACGAACTCAGCAGTATCAGCATGAAGACAATGCCGCTTGCCCCCATTAATCCTGTTGAAAAAAACACAATATTCAGAGCGCTTGTAATAAGAGCAGTAACCAGAATCATCAGCAATATTGCTTTTGACCCGTACTTTTCCTCTAATATGGGGCCAATCAACAGGATAAAGGAAAAGTTACCCATAAGGTGCACCCAGTCCTTATGTCCAATTATATTAGTAAAAAGCCGGAAATAATCTAAAAGGTTCACTGAATTAAAAGTCGGATAAACAGTAAAGAACTTTCTGGTAATGGAATTTACCAGAAACTGGTCCAGTACCAGTACGGCAGTGGAGAGCAATGTAAGTGTTAGAATAACAGGGGCATTATAACGTATTCGCATGAAAGTAAGTTAGGATGTTTGAGCAACAAAATCAAGAATTTTCTTGCCTGAGACTATCTGTCTTTGCAAGAAGTCCACCAGTCCTTAACCCACATTCTTTTATTTCTTGTCCCTTGTATAAAGATTACGCCTGTAGTAAAATCAGAGACTGTGAGCAGGCTGGAGAAAAGAAATACTATGAATAAAGCAACCTTTTTAATGAGGAAAAGCATGAATCATGTTCGTTTCTTTAAAAAATTCAAAAATTACAGGACCTGTTTCTATTTTTCAGCTGTGATTTTCCTGCTGATACATTTTCTTACTTCCTGTGATTCATCTGATCCAGGACCTCAGCAGGTAACCAGTTTACTGGCCGCATCAGGGGACAGTACTGTAACACTTACCTGGGCAGACCCTGCCTATGATAATCTGGATCACATTGAAATCACCTGGTCACCAGAGGGTCCTGCAGCACCGGAAGTTATTGATGCTGGTGTTCAGACAGCAAGTATAACCAATCTGACCAACGGAACAGAATACACCTTCGGGGTTAGTACAGTTGATACTGACGGCAATATGTCTGACAGTGTAACAATAACTGCCACGCCTGATGTTGAAGGAGAATTTTACGTAGCAGTTGATGGAGATGACAACAATCCGGGCACCCTGTTACAACCATGGAAAACAGTCCAGAAAGCAGCTAATACTGTCCCGGCCGGAAGCACGGTGAAGGTTAGGGAAGGTATTTACAATGAGCTGGTCACCATAAATGTTTCCGGGTCTGTTTCTGCGGGCTTCATCACCTTCCGTAACTTTGACAGTGAAACACCGGTTCTTGACGGAACCGGGCTGAGCGTTCCTGATGAAGATAGCGGTATGTTTCTGATTGTGAATAAAAGCTACATAATTATTCAGGGCTTTGAAATACGAAATTACAGGTCCTCTGAAAGGGATACTGTACCTGTAGGTATTAATATAAGGGGCGCATCACACCATATTGAAATAAGAGACAACCTGATTCATAATATCGAAACCAATGCTTCTGTTGATGCTGACCTGTCGGGTGCTGACGCCCATGGTATCGCGGTTTACGGTACCGAAGCCCCTGCATCTGCAAATAATATCATCATAGATGGCAATGAAATCCATGATTTAAAGCTGGGTTCAAGCGAGGCGCTGGTTATAAATGGAAATGTGGAACTGTTTACCATATCTAATAATATCATTCATGATTTGGACAATATCGGTATAGATGTTATAGGCTTTGAAGAAACCGCTCCTGATGAATCTTTTGATCAGGCCCGCAACGGAATAATCATCAACAATACTGTCTACAATATAAGCTCATTCGGGAACCCTTCTTACGGGGATGAATACGGCGCTGACGGTATCTATGTGGATGGAGGCAAAGATACTGTTATAGAAAGGAATGTGGTGTACAATGCCGATATTGGTGTAGAAATTGCCAGCGAACACCGTAACAGGGCCACCAGCAATATAACTGTGCGCAATAATTTTTTGTACAATAATATTTTAAAGGGCATTTCCCTTGGGGGATATGACCGGCTGCGCGGAAGCACGGAGAACTGTATGATTGTTAACAATACCCTGTACCATAACGATACACAACAGGACGGAAGCGGCGAAATAGGCTTAACCTATGATACGCGAAATAACATAATTAAAAACAATATCTTTTTTGCCAATGAGCAAAGCCTTTTTATTGATAATAATTTTAAAGAAAATTCAGGCAACATAGTAGATTATAATCTGTATTTTTCGCAAGCCGGTTCTGACGGAAGTGAATGGGAATGGAAGGATCAGGATTATGGAAGCTTTGAGGAATATAAGAATGCAACAGGCAATGATGCTCACTCTCTGTTTGCCAATCCTGAATTTGTTGATCCTGATATGCCTGATCTCCATCTGAAACCAGGTTCTCCAGCCATTGATTCCGGTGATTCCATATCTCAGGCCGGTGAGAGTGATATAGACGGCCAGGACAGAGTGCAGGACGCTGTAATAGATATCGGGGCTGATGAAAACTCCTGATGCAGATGCAAAAGAAGAGAAAATGATGTATTAAATGAAGCTCCCGGTCTATCCCGAAAGGATTCGGGACCGTGCTTCCTGGCAAGTAATATCTGTATTTTGATCTGTGCTGCTTTTACCCGCTTTTTAACCGGGTAAAAGCAGCACGTTCCGGTCAAGGCAGTGGTTTTAACCTTTCCTGTCCTATTCTGTTTAACATGGATAAAACATCACCTGCAAAAAAAGACTCCCTCGTACGCCAATTAACGCTAAAACCCCTGTTTTATCTAATAGTAGCCAATATGGTCGGATCTGGCATATTCACGACCTCTGGTTTAATAATACGGGATGTTCAAAATCCGATGGCAATGCTTTTATGCTGGTTCACAGGGGGGTTGATGGCGCTGACTGGTGCGCTTTGCTACGGAGAATTAGGGGCCATGTTTCCTGCAGAGGGAGGAGATTATGTTTTTTTGCGCGAAAGCTTTGGAAAGCGAACTGCTTTTTTGTCCGGATGGATCTCCTTCTGGGTTGGCTTTTCCGCTCCAGTTGCTGCAGTTGCGATTGCTTTTGGAGGCTATATAAATGGAGTTCTTCCAGCAGAAATTCAAAGTGCCCAAACACCGACTTTTTTGGCTGTTGGCATTATCACTGTTTTTACCTGGGTGCATGTCCGAGGGCTCCTGTTTGGAGCATTGATGCAGAATGTCATGACCTTTGTCAAAATTCTGCTGATTCTGCTGTTTGCCGGGATTGGTTTTACATTAGGCAGCGGCTCATTTCAGCATTTTGAAGCTCCTTTGAGCTACAGGCATGTATTGTCCGGGAATTTTGCCACATCCCTGATTTTTGTTTAATTTGCATATAGTGGATGGAACGCTTCAGTCTATCTGGGAAGTGAGATTAAAAACGCTGGAAAGAATATCCCTGCTTCTGTTATTACCGCAACCCTTTTTGTAATATCCATATACCTGCTGATTAATGTCTTGTACATATACGCAGTTTGCCCGGAGGAGATGGCCGGTGTGGAGGAAATAGGGGCCCTTGCAGCACTAAACCTGTTTGGGGGAAAAGTCGGTTCATTTTTTGGTGTGGTCATTGCCTTTTGCCTGCTTTCATCTGTGAGCTCTATGATTATGACCGGCCCAAGGGTTTATTATGCAATGGCTAAAGACCGGTTGTTTTTTAAAATATTCAGAAATATAAATCAAAAGCATCAAGTCCCGTCTTATGCCATCATTTTGCAGGGAGCCATTTCCATTGTCCTTGTTTTAACTTCCACCTTTTACACGCTTCTCATGTATGTTGGGTTTATACTTGCCGTTTTTTCTTCACTGACGGTTCTGGGTATGATGGTTTTACGGTCAAAGGATCCCGATCGAGCGAGACCTTATAAAACCTGGGGTTATCCCCTGACCCCGGTTCTGTTTGTGATGGGAAATTTATGGATTGTTATCTTCAGCATACGAAGCAACTTAACAGCATTCTTGTGGGGACTGGCTACTGTGGGAGCAGGCTTGCTGATGTATGAGGTTTTTGAGGGACAGCTTAAAAATATTCTGATTTTGGGTAAGAAGCATAGAGATCGTTAATGGTTTTTATTAGATAAAAACAAAACAATTTTAGAACTCATGACAGAAAAAATCTTGACACGAAATACAGTGCAAGATAAAAGCTGTATTAGTTAAGGCAGGTAAAACAGGACGGTCAGCAGGTACAGGGCACATAAGTGAAAAAACTCTTCTTAGTATTTTTAATATGCATGCTGGTTGTTGTTGCAGCTGTGTTCTATACCAGTTTTTTGCAGAGAACTCCTCCTGCAATGAATGTACTGCTGATCACCCTTGATACTACACGGGCTGACCACCTGGGATGCTATGGTTACAGTAAGCCAGTCAGTCCTAATCTTGACAAGTTGGCAGCTGAATCGGTCATGTTTGATATGGCAATTGCTCAGGCAGCTGTAACACCAGTCTCACACGCTTCAATCCTGACAGGGCTGGAGCCCTATCATCATGGCCTTCGTGTACTTCACGGCAATGTAGCAAATCGACTCGATAATCAAATCAAGACGCTTGCAGAGGTGTGGAAGGATGCAGGGGGACAGACCTCTGCATTTGTGAGCGCATTTCCGGTAACGGAAGCTTTTGGACTTAATCAGGGATTTGATCACTTTGATGCTCAGTTTCAGCAAGCTGATGGGAAAGGACTCATTTCAAAAAAGGGAACAGTTAATACCGGCAGAAGCCAGCGGCGTGCAGATGATACTACCACTGCAGCAATAAAATGGCTCAACAAAAATGCCGCTCCTGATAAGCCCCTGTTAATGTGGGTTCATTACTTTGACCCGCACGACCCTTTAATTCTCCCGCCAAAGGCAATCCTTAATAGATTTCAATCTGTTTCAGAGGAAAAAGATGATGTTCTGCGTGCAATCTATGACTGTGAGGTGTTTTTCATGGATTCTCAGATCGGAAGACTATTCAGAGCATTCAAGGAGCGTGGCATATGGAAAAACACGCTAATAGCTGTAGTGGCTGATCACGGTGAAGGCCTTGGCGACCATGACTGGTGGACACACGGGATTCTTTACCAGGAACAGATACGTGTGCCCCAGATTATTCGGGTGCCCGGTACCAAAAAAAAAGTTAAAGTTTCTTCGACTGTTCGCACCATCGATCTCATGCCAACTATTCTGGATGTGGCAGGTGTCGATCCATCTGCCTGGCCGCAAATGGATGGTCAAAGTCTTAAAGAAGCAATGACTACTACCGGTCAAACCAGAAAATCGTTAACTGCTTATGCTGATTCGGTTAACATTCTGACATATGGGCGCTTTGATAATGCTGCCAAATCAGATCGCAAACTCGACAAGTTATATTGTCTTTTAGAAGGAAGATATAAACTCATATACCACCAGTTGGAGCCTGCAAACACAGAGTTCTACGACCTCTTAACTGATCCCACGGAGTTGAAAAATCTTGCCGCAGACAGTATGCCAGAAATGCATTCTTTAATAGGACGCATAAAGCGCCTTAATGCCATATCGCCCATTATGCCTGGCATGAGTGCCTCGGATATGGACAGATTAAAAAAATTGAAGGACCTGGGATATATCCAGTAGTTTCAGATAATCATATCCTGATGTTGCTGATAAAAACCCCATCAGGATATGATTATATACTGATGGGCTTGGATATAAGTGTAACGTAATATTCTAATTTCACTACTGTACGGCTGAAAGTCAAATATCAGTTGTTCAGTCTTTAAAATTTGCAACTATTATAAAATTGTGTGGGAGCTGATTACCAGGGAAGTATTATGCCGGCACCTGCAGGATACATTCCTGTCGGTGACAGACGAATTTAAGACAACATTTTTGAGCAACCTCTGAATCATAGCGGAAAGGAAGCTACCCACCTCTGCCTAACCAGCATGTTTGCGATAAATAAACCAATGCCAGCCGGATAAATCATAGTAAGGTAAAGTCTTAACCAGCTCGTACATATTGCCGTAACGATCCTTCAGTGCCAGGGGAATCTCTCCCGGCTTTCCAATTTGGTGGCATATAAACCATGCAGGTATGATGTTTGGGTGGTCATAAGGCTTGTTTTTATAAAAAATATTTTTTGTGGGGAAATACCTTTTGTAGAATTCCACAAGCATGCCATTACGGAAATCATGATCACTGCCTATTGTGATGGTTTGTCCTGGTGTGTGATCTGCGATGTACTGCAAGCCTTCAAGGTACCCTCCCCGGCCATATTTAATAAACCCCGAAATGTTCACTCCATTTCCTGCCAGAAACAAGGCAAGCACAATTGTCACGAATACCTTAGCAGCCTGGCTGCGTCGGTAAAGATCAGCCAGCAAATAACTTATCGGCAAAAAAATGAATGCTACATTAACAAGGAAATACCGTAAAGCGAGCATCTCTGGTTTCTTAACTGTTAAAAGAACAAGAGGAGAGATCAACACTACGATCAAATAGAAAATCCACTCGCTGTTTCCTTTTCTCCACATATGTATTATTGCCCATAAAAACAGACCTGCTGTTACAAAGCTCACGGATACTGCCAGCGGTCCTGCTGCAGGGCCGCCTCCTGTGTATGATAATGTTTTAACCAAAACATCAAACAGCTTGTATGGGGGGCCAGAGCCAAAGACAGAAAAATACTTGAGAACAAAAAAGTAAAAGCATCCAAGAAACACGATCGGCACGCTAAAGCATTGGGCATAGCGCGCAAGCACATTCTGTTTAGTCTCACAGGTTTTTAAAAGGTGAACCAGGAACCAAACAGCAACAGCGATGAAAGTATGCAGATATATTAAATGCGACATAAACCCAAGAGCTGCACAAATCCAGAAAAAACCTGCCCAAAACCAACTCTTTTTTTCGGATAAACGCTCCAGGGCGAAAAGTGTGGCCAATGAAAAAAAGACGACCAGTGAATATCCTCTCGCTTCCGATGAGTAATGAATCAGCAGATACGATCCTCCCGTTAAAAACGATGCAATGATCGCTGGACCTCTGCCAAGACGTCGTGAAATGAACCAGGCCAGAACAACAGTGCCAATTCCGCACGCCAGTGAGTGTATCCTGTAGACCATCAGGTGTTTACAGTTACCAAGAAAATAAATAATAAGCGTATTCAAATGCTGATTCATCATATCTCTATACTGGGTAAAAATATCCAGGAAGGAAGTTGACTGTTCTGCGACACGCACCATCCATATCTCATCTAACCATAAATCACTAAAGCATCCCTGCAGCCTTGCTGCACTTGCAATGGCCAGAATCAACAGGAATATAGTATCCATACCCCTTAAAGATGTCCAGATTTGTGATAATTTAAAATTCATAATATTTGATGTCATTTTTGGAGTAATAGCGTTTTTGTACCTGACATAACACTTTTAACATGCTCATGACAATTATTATGCATGCATTAAATAATTTTGCCAATAGAATTTGCACTGGATTCACAAAAACTCATATTGTCTCCACGCTCCTTGCAATGACCGAAAAAATGTGATTAATTGACCGGAACGTGCCGCGCAAGCCCCGTCCCGAATCCTTTCGGGATAGGCGGGGAGCTTCACTTTTCGTTCGGCCAATAAATTAGATAGAATATTTTGTGTTTTATTGGCAAAGTATATTTTTTTAAACTCCTGGGGGAAGATGTCTATGAGTGCAATGGTTAGTGTTTTAACATCCTTTCTACCCCGGCAATATTTTATTCGACTGATTTTCTTTCAGGCCCAGGTCTTTTTTTCAGGCAAACTACTGTTTCATTCTGCAGAGAAACTTGCTATCATACAAAAAATCATAAAGAATTCCTGTCTTTACAGAAGGCCCCTGCGAAAGAACAGGGATGAACATAAAAAATGAAAAGAAAGCTCTCACTGAGCGATGATGATTAAAGCCACGGTTGTAATAGCGAGTATAAAAAAGGTGCCACGGGCCTAAGCCAGTGCGGCTTTACTGCAAACAGCAGGCAAAAGCTTTAAACTGACAATCTTCTGAAAATTATGAAAACACAATGTCTGCAATCGCCAAAATAAAAAATATTTTTGCAATGCCAATACTGAGGGTTAGATCACCTGAAAGCCTTGTCCTGTACATTTCCATGCTTGTAATGGGGGCTTGCGGGATAGCATATGAGTATACCTTTTGTAAAATTGCATCAGACCTGCTTGGAAATTCTGTCCGGCAATGGGCTGTTATCATAGGCTTAATGATGTTTTTTATGGGTGTGGGATCTGATGTGCAGAAATATGTGAGTGATCGGAATCTTTTTGATAAGTTCATTGTTGCCGAGGTCTGTCTGGGGCTTGCCGGTGGTTTTGGTCCGATTATCATGCTGTTTGTTTTCGGCTCTTTCCCAAGCCATTACATTCTGGCCCAGTATTTTTTTATTGTCTTAATCGGTATGCTTATCGGTTTTGAGATTCCGCTTTTAACGCGGATTAATCAGGCATATACCAAAGAACTGAAGATGAACATCGGGGGTGTCCTGAAAATGGATTACATAGGGTCTCTTTGCGGTGCCCTTTTGTGGGTTTTCTGGCTTCCAAAGTTTTTCATAATGACTGAAACAGCGTTTGTTCTGGGGGCCTTCAATGTGTTTGTAGCCTGTTTTACTCTTTTGTATTTCAGAAAACTGGTCAGCAGAAAAAAAGCTGTCGCCTCATTTTCTTTAGCAAGTTTTGCAATCTTACTTGCCGGTCTTTTAACAGCAGGAGACTTTACAAGTTATGCCGAGCAGTATCTTTATCGTGACAGAATAGTCTTTTCCAAAACATCTACCTACCAGCATATAGTGATTACTGAATCAAAAGCCGGGGATATTTCCTGCTACATAAACGGCCATCTTCAGTTTAACAGTTTTGATGAGCATATTTACCACGAGAACCTGGTCCACCCGGCTTTTGCCATTGCGCCTGTACGAAAAAATGTGCTTGTTTTAGGGGGCGGTGACGGGCTTGCAGTAAGAGAAATCCTTAAATATCCTGAAGTAAAATCAATTACACTGTGTGATATTGATCCAATGATGACCGATCTGGCAGCTCAGAATCCGTATCTTACTGCCTTGAACCAGAACAGTTTTAAAAGCAGCAGGTTAACTGTTATGAAAAACCATGCCCTGATACCAGGCGGTCAGGAGAAAATTACAGTACCCAATCAGATAAAGCCATATCAGGGAAAGCCGGGCGAAGTCGCAACTGTAAATATTATTAATTTGGATGCCGCTCTTTTTGTGGAGCAGATATCGGGTATGTTTGATATTATAATAATAGACTTCCCTGATCCCAATGCCCCCGGACTGTCAAAGCTTTATTCAAAAAAATTCTACAGGCAGATTGCAAAAAAATTATCTGCCACAGGCATTATGGTTCAGCAGGCAACATCGCCAGTTATGGCAAAGGAAGCATTTTTATGTATTGGACGTACAATGAAAGATTCCGGCCTTTGCGTTGTCCCCTATCATGACAATGTTCCGTCATTTGGTGAGTGGGGGTGGTGGATTGGCGGGAAAAAGGGAATGATTTCAGAAAAAATGCTCAGGAAAAAGCTTAAGTCCATAAAGCAGTTCAGGGTAAATACCAGATACCTGACATCCGGTCTGTTAAAGGCTTCCCTGGAGTTTGGCAAGGACCAGCTTCTTACAGATCAAACCGATATAAATACTATCATGTCAAACCGGGTGTATGACTATTATATACAGGGATGGAAACGGAATTTTTAGACTGAATTAATTTACATAAAAAGAGTATCTCCCGGGCTTCTTTACTATGAAATTTAAGCATTCCATCTGCTTTTTATGTCTTCCCGCAGCATGCAGCAATGAATAATTCCGGTTAGTCCCGCCATTGGTTTTTACCGGAAACTTCTCATCATAAAAAAACAAAAAAATTTATTTTTTCCTCTTGACCGCAGAAAAAATCAGATTATTTTTTCAAAAATAACCAGGAACAAATAGCAAATAATTTTGATTATGGAGGACAGATTATGAGCATCAAAAGAGCAGCCGTGTTTTTTTTGTGTGTTGAGTTTCTGTTTGACTGTTGCCCGGGGTATGCAGAAGTGAGAAAAGAATACTACCCGGGCGGGATGATAAAGCATGAGATCAACTTTAAAGATGGTAAAAGGGACGGTATTGCCAGATACTATTATGAAAACGGTCAATTAAGCAAAGAGGTTGATTATAAGGATGATAAAAGAAACGGGATTTCACGCTTTTATAATGAAGACGGGGATCTGGCAAGAGAGATTACCTATAAAGACGATAAAAGAAACGGGATTGCCATAACATATTATAAAGACGGTCATGTAAAAAAAGAAGAGAATTTTCAAGATGATAAATGGGATGGGGTTATTAAGGAATACTATGAAAGCGGACAATTAAAAATGGAGGCGAATATGGAAAATGATCAGCATGAAGGTATTACGAGAAAATACTATGAAAATGGACAATTAAGAAAAATAATTAATTATAAAAATGGCAACAAAGTAAGCGTCAAAAAGTATAACAGGCAAGGCAAATTAATTTATGAAAAGTCTTCGCAGGAAATGCCATTTATTGTTCAGGCAAAAGTTTAAAAAAGGCTGGGCCATGAACCACAAAGATCCCAGAGAAACACTCTGTGGTGTATTTTTGAGAAAATATATTAGCAGAAAGGAGTCTTACATGCTATGAAAAATTTAGTAGAAAGTATTGCTGAAAAGTTTAAAATCGGATTTGATCTTCTGTTATTGTTAATATTATTAATACTTCTTTTTCTGTTTTTTATGGAAATAAAGGATTCTTTGAGTATTTGCTCTTACGATTCTTACCTGCTGCATTATTATGTATGACAAGCATGTTATTAATGATAAAGGATTGCCCTTCAAAAGCCCCCGATGATTTTATCTGCTCTTTTCTGATTTGCCATGGTGATAATAAGCTAAGGGTTTTCGTTCAGCCATATTGCAGCGACAAATCAGAAAAGAGTATAAAAAAATTGGACTTACCTGGTTTTTAGGTTATACTTTCTTCAGTTTTCATGTTTTCATGTTTTCATGTTTTCATGTTTTCATGTTTTCATGTTTTCATGTTTTCATGTTTTCATAAT
Organism: Deltaproteobacteria bacterium; assembly: GCA_024276465.1. Taxonomy (GTDB): domain Bacteria; phylum Desulfobacterota; class WTBG01; order CAIYCZ01; family CAIRTM01; genus JAJRXD01. Next base: position 12,628 of record JAJRXD010000176.1, on the reverse strand, counting down.
ACTAACACAGTCCTGATAAGGAGGGTATGGTGTGAGCGAAAAAACGCTTAAAATTATTATTGCTGTTTTTGCTGTTATTGTGCTGTGGATGTTTATATCCGGCAGGAGCAGCAGACCCCGCTATGGTGATATAAATGTACAGTCTGTGGTCAGCGCTGCTGAAGGCCTTGATTTGAAGGCTGCAGGGGAGTTAGTGAAAAAGGCAAAAAACGCTGAAGAGCTTGAGAAATTACTGAACACATCAGGTGGTGTAAATAACCTTGACCTTAATGAAGACGGCAAGGTTGACTATATTTATGTAACTGAATATGGGAATGACCGCTCAAAGGGTTTCTCTCTGACCGTTCAACCTGCACCGGGGGAAACCCAGGAAGTGGCCACAATCGATATTGAAAAGGCAGGAGAAAAGGCAAATGTGGAGATTCGCGGAAATGAACAGATTTACGGTCAGAACCGTTACTATCATTATTCCAGCCCCCTGACCAGCTTTCTGCTCATGAGCTATCTGTTCAGTCCGCACCGCATGTTCTTTTCACCATGGGGTTATGGGCATTATCCAGGATGGTATGGCGCTTATCGGCCTGTTCCTGCATCAGCATATCGTGCCAGGGCGAATAACATTAACCGGTCATCCACAGCGCAAAGAACCACAAGCAGCAGCCTGCAAAACAGAGCAGTATCGCCGAACAGTGGCAAGGTTGCCGGCAGGGGTATCCGGGCCCCTTTAAAGAATCCAACACGTACTCAAAAAAGTTTCCAGGCGCGCAACCCATCAAAGTTTGCAAAACGAGCTACAGGCTTTGGACGTACTTCTCGTCCCTCCCGTCCGTCTGTAAGAAGGGGGGGCTTTGGCAGAAGCGGAGGTTCTTTTGGGGGAAAATAATCAGAATAATTTATTAACCATGAACACAAGGAGCTCGTAATGGACATAATAAACAGACTGTTCGATGTTGAGGATATTTTTGAGTTGTTTCATCCTGAGGCAGTTGTCTATCTGTTTACCATATTAGTAGTATTTTATCTGGGCAAGAAGGTGTATGATTTGCTTACTCCGTACAGGCTTGATGAACAGCTGACAAAAGCTGACAACAAAGCCGTGGCGCTTTCTTTTGCAGGCTACATGTTTGGTCTGGGTATAATCCTCTGGGGAGTCTTGTCAGGTGAAACCATAAAACACTTTTATATGGACATACTGGATACGGTAATCTGGGGGGCAATTGGCATTATCCTTTTAAACATATCAAGGCTGGTTAATGATAAATTTCTTCTGTCCAGGTTTGACAATGTAAAGGAGCTTGTTCAGGACCGAAACATAGGAACCGGCGCTGTCGAGTGTGGTTCTTATATAGGAGTATCCCTGTTGATCATGGCCTGCGTAAGTGGAGAAGACACCGGATTCTTTGAAGGAATTGTAAGCACTGTAATATTTTTTGTATGTGGACAAATAGGGTTTATACTGTTTGGCAAACTGTACCAGATGATAACCAGGTTTGACCTGTATGAAGAAATTGAGAAGGATAATGCTTCTGCAGGTATTGCCTTTGGAATGACACTGATTGCGATAGGCCTTTTACTGTCTGATTTTATCATGAAGTCAGACTCTATTCCCGGGTTTGCTGTGTGGTTTATACTGAGTGCTTTACTGCTTGTTACCTGCAGGTACATGACTGATAAGATAATCCTTCCAGGACAGCTCCTTGATGAAGAAATCAGCAGGGATCAAAACTGGGGCGCAGCCATTGTTGAAGGTTTTATGGCAATAGTTATTGCCTTTCTCATAAACGCTGCTTTTTAACACGAATTTTGCAAACAAGGTTTATTGCAAAATTCGTGTTAAAGCTGTAATGATCCGCACAGCTGGTCTCAGCAAATTTTTTATCGTAGATGAAAAACTGGCAGGAAATTAATTCATGACAAAAAAAATGTATGCCCTTAGTGATGACAAAAAAAAACAGTTTGCTGGTGTTTATCTGCTTGATGTAATGATAAATACACCATGCACGATTCCAGTGCTGCTTAAGGGAAACGATCAGGACCTGGAACCGGTTCTTGAATGGCTGATGATGAAAGGATATATTGAAATACAGGACTCAAAACGATACATCCCCAACTAAAAAGGACGAGAGGTGCTTAAAAGATTCATGGCCCGTTATACCGAGTATTTAAAGGTGTTTGATATCTACTGCGCGGTTGACCTTGAGACAGGAGAGTTTGCCTTTGCCCGGTACTTTGAGTTTGAGGATGAGGCGCAATGGGATGAATTTCTTGAAGATGACAGGTGGGATGACCTCAGACTGGCAGTAGCTGAATTTAAAAAGATCGACCCTGTTGAAATAGTTTTTATGAGCTTCCTGAATGAAGACAGGTTCGGGCGGGATGAAACCGGCTGGCAGTTTGACCTGCTTCTTGGCACTGTGTGGGATGAAATATTAAATATCTGCAGCACAGCCATTAAGTGGGAAGATCTTGATTATGAAGACGGGGAGGCGGTTGTAAGCGCAGAGGATGTGATGCAGGACATCATTCGCCAGGGCACTGAGATTATGATAACCCTGCTGAAAAAAGAAGAGGAAATGCGCAGGGAGCACCCTGAAGAAGGTGAGGACCCTGATGATGATAATGGAGGAGAGCGTATTGTAGAAAAGGTTGAATTTGAAGAGCATCCTGTTAGCTACTATTATCCTTATTATGACCCTTTTTATGTCAGTCCGCTCTGGCGGTTGTAATAAAGACAGATGTATTTTCTACGAAGGATATATAACTGGCTGTATGAGCGAAAAACACCGCACCTGAAAATCGGCAAGGCACTGGCTGCAGCAACAATTCTCAATCTGTTTTTCGGTGTCAGCTTCTACTTTGCAGAACGAAGTGTGCAAAAGGGACTGACTCTCCTGGATGCAGTCTGGTGGGCCATGGTCACTATGACCACGGTTGGATATGGAGATTTTTCTGCTGTAACATGGACTGGTCGATTCCTTATCTCTTATCCATGTATGATTTTAGGAATAGGGATCATCGGTTATCTTATTGGCGTTGTGGCAGAAATAATGCTTGATCGCATGTCAAGAAAAAGGAAGGGTTTGATGAACATAACAGATAAAAACCACATAATAATATGTAACTGCCCTGCCATACAGAAGGTGCTTCTTCTTGTTAAGGAAATACGGGCTAATTCCGAACACGCAGGCAAGCCGTGTGTTGTGGTGACAAACAAATTTGATGAGATGCCTGAGGAATTTAAAACCAGCCACATTCAGTTTCTAAAAGGTGATCCGACAAGGGAAGAGATACTGATAAAGGCTAATATCAGCGAATGCGCCGGGGTTTTCATATTAGCTGATGACCCCAAGCGCATGACATCGGATGAAAAGACCTTTGCAGCAGGAACAATTATTGAAATGATCAAAAAGGAAAAGGATCTTTCCTTTAAAGTAGTTGTAGAGCTGGTAAGCAGGGAGAACATGAAAATGATGAGAAGATCCAACGTTGACGGTATTGTGACGCCTGACGGTATAACAGACTGCCTTATGGTTCAGGAGTTTGTCTCTCCCGGTGTCCATGGCATTATTCAGCAGATAATCAGCAATACTGTAGGCAGTCAGTTCTATATTTTAGAGACAAAACTCCAGGGACATAAAGTGTCTGACATTCAGATTGCAGTTTTAGAGCATCCAAACAATATGCAGGTGATCGGAATTGTAAAGAAGGGAAAACAAACCCTGAATCCCCCTAAAACAATGGAGATTGAAAAGGGGGATAAGCTTATCATGTTAGCTGAATCTGCAGAGGACTTTGAGTCTGTTGAAAGGGATGTTTTGGGAAAAGGGGGAAGCGCAGCACCAGGAATGCAGAGTTAAACAGGCAGCAATACCTGCTTAAAACCCTGGAGGCCATTTTCTTCTGCAGGCTTCAGGGTTGTGCAACCTGAAATAAAAATATTTTAAGGAGGATATAAATCATGAATGAAGTCTATGTTGCCAGCTGTAAACAGGAGGAGCTGTTTCGCTTCCTGGAAATGAACAATTTTATAGTAGAGAACCTTGAAAACAGGGTTTATAAGGTCACAAGGCAGGGAGAACTCCCGGTGTTTTTAAGTGTAGATGAAAACACAATTTATTTTGAAGTAGATCTTGGTAATTTCAGTGAGTTTGCTGACAGGGATTTCTATTTCAGATTGCTGGACATGAACACCGAGATACTGCCCGTTGGTTTCGGGATAAACAATACCAATCCCGGAGACCCAAGGCTGGTGCTTGTTGAGAGCCGTGAAACCGGGAACCTTAATGACCATGAACTGCTATCTGTGTTTGACGCTCTGGAGCTTGCTGTTGACAGAGCCGAGGACTTGCTGAGACAACACGTTGAATAAAATAAATATTGGACCAAGCTATATGAAAAGGAGAGATCAATGAGTATTTTAAAGAGATTTTTCAAAATTGGAGAAGCAACTGCCAATAAGGTAATTGATTCTCTGGAAAAGCCGGAGCTGATGCTGGACCAGGCCATTAAGGACAAGGAAAAACAGATAAAGGAGGCCAAGAGGGCTGTACAGCAATGTATTGCCACGGAACGCCAGACCAAAGCCCTGCTTGACAGGGATAAAGCTGATAAGGAAACCTGGGAAAGGAAAGCAGAGGCTGCTCTTAAGGCTGGAAATGAGGATTTGGCTGTTAAGGCTCTGGCAAGGAGCAGTGAACATGAAAAAAAGGCCGCAGCACTTGAAGCCAACTGGCAGTCCCAGCGTGCAAGCGTTGACACCCTGAAGCAGGATATTTTTAAACTGGAGGATGAACTTGCAGAGTTTAAACGCAACAGGGATTTTATAATTGCTCAGAGCAAGGCTGCAGAGACAAAAAAACAGATCTACGAGGCAAAGGCAAGAATGCAGAAAGGTGGTGGAGCTGATGACCTGATGGCCCGCATGAAGGCCAAAGCCGAGCGCACTGCATTTGAGGCTGATGCAGCAAAAGAACTGGCTGATACATTTGAAAGTGGAGACAGCCTGGAAAATGAATTTAAAAGTTTAGGCGAGGTATCTGCTGACAGCGGGGTGCAGGAGAAACTGACAGCACTAAAGGAGAAGCTTGGAAAGTGAATTGCATAGAGAAAGATGCCTTTTAATATTGTTTTAGTTAATCCCCTGATACCGCAGAACACGGGAAGCATAGGCCGTTTATGCGTTGCAACAAATTCAGTGCTGCACCTTATTGAACCTCTTGGGTTTGAGCTGACGGATAAATACCTTAACCGCGCAGGCCTTGACTACTGGAAATATGTGGAGCTTTACAGGTACAAAAATTATGAAAGTTTTTTCAACACATTTCATAATGAAAACTTTGTGATCCTCAGTTCCAAAAGCAAACGGGCTTACTGGCACAACTGTTTTCAGGATGGTGATTTTCTTGTTTTTGGCTGTGAAACAACAGGGGTTCCGGAGGAAGTTAAAAACAGGTATCCTGACAGATGTTATACCATCCCTCAATACAACAGCAGGGTACGGTGCCTGAACCTTGCAAATTCAGTGTCCATAGTAATGTATGAAGCCATCAGGCAGGTTAACCCGGGATAGAATTTTTTCAGGCGCCTCTTTGGCAAGCTCAGAATTAACATCAAAGACTTTATGTAAGATTTCTGCAATATAACATCAGATCTTTTCCATCATTTCATCACCAAAAACATTTAATAAATGTGCAAATGGATGGACAAATTGCCTGGGGTATGGGGAAAAGAACCCCCTGCTGCTTTTGTTGAAACAGCAGTTTATTGCCATTTTACGTGCAGTTGTTACAATTTTTTGACGTACAGCTGCCACATCCTCCTGAGGATGTGGTCTGCAAAGCCCTTCCGCCACTGGTTTTAAAGCTGAAAGAAGAAACAAGTTTTTTTGTATCAGAAGAGCTGCATTGCGGGCAAGTATTTGAAATTGCAGTAGAAGTAACTATTGTTTCAAATTTTTTATTGCAGTTATTGCAGCGGAATTCATAAATCGGCATTTTTTTACCTTAATCGTTGCTTTTTTTGATTTTGGCCTGAATTTTGTAAGGTTCCCCCAGTAACATTTTGAAATAAATTTTTTGAGGCTGTTTTTATGATCTCCAGAAACACCTGCCTGGTTTCAGTGAAAAACAGAATTCAGCACCATGTTCTGAACTGGATTGTTATCACCCGGTACCAGATGGTCCAGAGGGGCTTCCCCAAAAATGCTACTCTGAAGTATCTGGTTATGCTTGAAAACTTCCTGAAAAAAATAAATGTTATTTAACACCAGAAATTATTGTCAATTCCTGTTACTTCATAACCACACATCTTTATCCCTGCAATTCATCAGCAGCTTTTCCTGAACAGATTATCTAACCATTGATAATTTATTTAAGTATGTGCTAAGTTTACATTATTGCACAGATACAATTATATACTATTTATTTGAATTTGCAAAGATGCTTGGTGGCTATCAGGGGAAACAGGTATGATAATCGGTGTTTTAAGGGAAGTAAAGGACAATGAAAACAGGGTTGCTGTTACCTGTGATGGAGTTGGAAAATTAACCTCAGCAGGACACTTGGTGTTAATTGAGACCATGGCTGGTGCAGGAAGTGGAATCAGCAATGAACAATTTGAAGATGCAGGAGCAGAAATAGCAGGAAACAGAAATGAACTGTGTGACAGGGCAGGGCTTGTGCTTAAAATAAAGGAACCAGTGCCTGAAGAATATAATATTTTCAAACCAGGCCAGATGCTTTTCACCTTTTTTCACTTTGCCTCCAGCAGACAGCTGACAGAAGCAATGCTGAATGCAAAGTTAACCTGCGTTGCATACGAAACGGTAGAGACTCTGGACGGAAATCTTCCCCTGCTTTCACCAATGAGTGAAGTTGCAGGAAAAGCAGCTTCAATCATTGCTGCAAACTACCTGTCCAGGTCTGCTGGCGGAAAAGGTGTGCTGGCAAGTTCTGTCGCAGGTGTAAAACCCGCCAGATTTGTTGTTGCAGGGGGCGGTAATGTCGGGCAGGCTGCTGCTGCTGTTGCACTTGGCATGGGCGCAGAAGTGCTGATACTGGAAAGAACAGAGGAAAAAATCAGCAAATTAACGGGAATTTTCCCCCAAGCCTCAGTTGTTCTTTCTACGCAGGAGAATGTTCAAAAACATGTAAAGGGCGCTGATGTGGTGATAGGAGCAGCATACATTCCAGGGGCCAGAGCCCCCCAAATTGTTTCCAGAAAAATGGTTAAGCAGATGGAGGAGGGCTCTGTAATTGTTGATGCAGCCATTGACCAGGGGGGCTGTATTGAAACAAGCAGGCCAACGACTCATTCAAACCCGGTATATGTGGAAGAAGGCGTAATTCATTATTGTGTTACAAATATGCCAGGGGCTTTCCCCAGAACCTCAACCTGTGCTCTGGCAGGTGCGACCCTGCCATATGTACTGGAACTTGCTGCCAGGGGAATGAAGGCGTTTGAAAAAGAAGATATGCGCAAAGGGCTTAATATCTGTAATGGAAAGATTACAAACAGGGGAGTTGCTGAAGCTCACAAAATGCCGTATTCTGATCCAATAGAACTGTTAGGCTGACCTCATGGTTCCTGCTGTAATTTCCGGGTTAATAACAGGGAAGGTGTTTTGATGTTTTTCAGCAGATAGCCTAAACAGTCTATCTTTGAAAAAACAGACATGAGAAGTGTCGCGGCATCTTTTTTTGCAGGTTTAAACTCTGGATAAAACTCAGCGAAAAAACCAAGGTTCAGGCTGGAAAAACATTTTTCAATAAAACAAACCTCTTTTTCACTGAAAAGATCAGCCCATCTGTTTACAGAAGCAGTTGAAATATTTTTTGACTTTTCATTGCTGTAGGATGAATTATGCAAAAAAGACAATCCTCTTCGGGCAATACTCAGGTCAAAGGGGTTGATATTCTGATGAACCGGTTCACAGGGCAGGTTCAGGAAATCAAAAATGCGCTCCAGGGATTTCTCATTATTTTCCACCAGGTCCTCATATTTTACAAAAAGCACTCTGTCTCTGAATTTCTCTGAAAAAAAATTGTCAAGATAATTGTAAGTAAAGATGATTTTTGATAAGTTCAAACCAAACTGAACCTGTGCCGGCAGGTTGAGACGTTTGCCCCTGCAGACTTTGTTGGCTTTCAGCTTGGAAGCCAGGGTAGCCCGGGGATCTCTAATTGTAACAATAATTTTTGAATTGCTGATGTTATCAAGTATTCCCTGAACAAAAAAAGAATGGACATTGGTTTTTTCAACATAACCTGTCCGGCTGAAATGCAGGCAGAAAGCTCTGCAGTACTCATCGAGAAATTTAAAAGGGCCAATATCCCTCAGGGAATTATTTCTGAAAAATTTATTGAAGTGCTCCTGCACAATTTTGTTTTCCTGGTCTCCTGCTGCAATTGATTTTGCAAATTCTGAAATTGATGTAACAGAAGGGTCATATCTTTTCAGAATAAATGTTTCACCCGCTCCCACCAGGCAGGAGTGAGAACACAGAAGCCGGTGCATGAGGGTTGTTCCGCTCCGGGTGGTGCCGACAATAAAAACAGCAATGGGTTTGACAGCAGGACGAAGATTTTTTTTATTCTGGAATGTTTGAGAAACAGACATTTTTAACCATAATGTGTCTTAATTTTTGGTGGCAGTCTGGTACCTTTCCATAGTATATATACATTTTATGTAAACCCCTTTCATGTTTAAAGTCAATGAAAATAAGGGGGTGAGCTTGAACCACAGAACTCTCAGAGAAAAACTCTGTGTTCACAGTGGTTTGTTTTTGACAATACGCATCAATTGTTCAGGATAAAAAATGAACGAGCAGATGATTTTAGATGAACTTATTGTATTGCTGGAAGCCCATGGCGTTCAGACCCGCATTGAACAGCTTGACGGAATCCCTGGTGGGTTGTGCAGAATCAGGGGGGAATCAATTTTATTTGTCAGCAGGGATACCAGGACAGAAGAACTGAGCGCTCTTTGTGCTGATGCTGTTTCCAGGGTTATAGACATTGAGAAAACCTATCTTCGTCCTGAGATTCGCAGGTTTATAGAGAACAAGGCAAATAGTGTAAAATGAAATTAAATCATCTTATTACTGAAATCACCCGGGAAATTCCCTTTGAGCTGGTACTGGTTTTTGCCTTTGTGATCATATGCTCCCTTGTTGCCCGACGGTTGAAGCAGCCGGCAGTTACAGGCTGCTTTATAGGCGGTTTGATCATACATCTTATCGCATACTTTTCAGGTGTGGATATTACCCGCAACATCACCATGCAGCCGGATTTAATCATGGTGTTAATTGCCCTGCTTATTTTCAATGAAGGTCTGCACCTTGATTTTGAGCAGTTGAAGGTTAACAAGGAAGAAATAACTGTTTTAAGTGTTGCCGGCATTTTTATCTCTGTTGCAGTTTGTGCATTTGCTCTGAAATTAACTCTTCATATACCTCTGCCTGTGGCTGTTATTGCCAGTGCCATGTTTATGCCGACTGATGCCGGTGCAGTGCTGGCCATTCTTAACAACATGAAAGTTTCATCCCGGTGGAAATCTCTGATTGCGGGAGAATCGATTTTTAATGATCCTTTTGGCCTGATTGTTTTCGGTTTTGCTATGGCTGTGCTGAGTGGCGCTGAGATTGACTGGGGTTATACGCTGGGCATGATTATTATAGGTTCTCCTGTCTGGGGATTGGCATGGGGAATTATTTTTTATTATATTTACAGGAAATTAGATGATCCGGTAAGTGAACTTATTTTATCCTTTATGCTTTTTGTTGTTGCATTTTACGGGGCAGAGCTGTTTCACATGTCAGAGTTCCTGGCTGTGGCTGCTGCCTCTATTCTGGTTGGAAACAAAAAAAGTTTCTGCATGGACCATGAAACAAGAGAGACTTTGAAGCGTGTCTGGGAAGCAATAGCCATTGGCATTGAAGGGTTTCTTTTCCTGATGATAGGCAAAACCATACCTTTTGAGCATTTGTTAGAGTACTGGTATCTTTTTCCTCTGGTTGTAATAGTGGTAATGCTGTCAAGGTCAGTTGCTGTGCATCTGCTGCTGTGGCTGCTGGACAGATGCAATCAGGACATTCCTTTTAAATGGAGGATAATTATCGATTTGAGCGGCCTGCATGTTGGGGTGACCATGGCCATAATCCTTTCTCTGCCTGCTGATCTGCCATGGCTGTCTGAGATCAAAACCATGGGCTACTATATTATTATCTGGTCTGTGCTTGCCATGCCGTTTTTCATGAAAAAAGCAGTCCGGAAACTTGCATCATGATTACAAGCAGATCCCAGCAGCTTTTTTCCAGAGCACAAAACTGCATGCCGGGTGGTGTGAACAGCCCTGTGCGTGCTTTTAAATCTGTAGGCACAGATCCGCTTATTATGAAAAAGGCAAAAGGAGCCAGGATGTATGATGTGGATGGTAATGAATATGTGGATTATGTCTGCTCCTGGGGGCCACTCATTTTAGGCCATGCTTATCCGGAGGTAATAGATTCAATATGTGAGGCAGTACATCATGGAACAAGCTATGGCGCAACATGTGAGATGGAGATAGAGCTTGCGCAGCAGATATGTGATGCTATCCCGTCTGTTGATAAAATCCGCATGGTAAGCTCAGGTACTGAGGCTGCCATGAGCGCAGTACGGCTGGCGCGGGCATACACCGGCAGGGATAAAATTGTAAAGTTTGAAGGATGCTACCACGGCCATGCAGATATCTTTTTAATAAAAGCCGGGTCAGGGATGTTGACAGGGGGAGTTCCAACAAGCCCTGGTGTTCCGCTCAAAACAGCTGAGCAGACACTCATAGCACAGTATAACAGCCTTGAATCAGTCAAAGAACTGTTTGATCAATCAGGGCCTGACATAGCCTGTGTTATTGTAGAGCCTGTTGCAGGCAATATGGGGCTGGTGCTTCCACACAAAGGGTTTCTGGAGGGGTTGCGGCAAATCACAGAGTTACACGGAAGCCTGCTGATTTTTGATGAAGTTATTACAGGTTTCAGGCTGACATATGGCGGTTATCAGAATATTGCCGGCATAAACCCGGATTTGACTGTGTTAGGGAAGATAATAGGCGGGGGACTTCCTGTGGGTGCATATGGCGGACGAGAGGATATTATGGAGCGGGTTGCACCGGCAGGAGATGTGTATCAGGCCGGCACATTATCAGGCAATCCTCCTGCAATGGCTGCAGGGCTGAAGACTCTGAGTATTCTGAAAAACAGGGACTGCTATGAAAAGCTTGAAAGATCAGGCAGCCTGCTGGTCCAGCAGATACAGGACATATTAAAAACAAGGGGCATTGGCTGTTCAGTTAACAGCACAGGTTCAATGTTTACAGTCCTGTTCTCAGATCAGGAGGTCGTGGATTTTAAAACAGTCATGACCTGTGATACAGACAGATTTGCCCTGTTTTACAGGGAGCTTTTGAATCAGGGGATCTGTTTTCCACCATCTCAATATGAAACCTGTTTTTTATCCTGCGCCCATGAGCCTGATGATCTGGAAAAAACTGTTAAGGCAATTAATAAAGCAGTTGAGAGAGTCTTGTAATTCAAACTTTTTTGAGAACAGGCTGGGGTATTAATAATGTATAAAATTGGATGGTTTTCAACAGGAAGGGGCCAGGGGTCATTAAACCTTCTTCAAGCAATGGTAAATGCTGTAAAAGATGGAACAGTTAAGGCTGAAATTGCATATGTTTTCTGCAGCAGGCAGTCTGGAGATGCCCCTGGCAGTGACAGGTATATAAACCAGGTTAAAGATTACGGACTGAACCTTATCTGTTTTTCATCAAAGAGGTTTAAACCGGAACTGAGAAAAAAGGGTAAGACAGATCCTGATGCCCTTACCCTGTGGCGGCAGGAATATGACCGTGAAATCATGAAACTAACCAAAGGGATAAGCGTGAATATAACTGTTCTGGCAGGATACATGCTGGTTGTCAGCCCTGAAATGTGTGAAAAACATGACATGATAAACCTTCATCCAGCTGCCCCGGATGGCCCAGCAGGAACATGGCAGGAAGTTATATGGCAGCTGATAGAGCAGAGAGCTGACAGCAGCGGTAATATGATGCACCTTGTAACAAGAGAGCTTGATAAAGGTTCGCCCATTACCTGCTGCAGTTTTTCATTAAGGGGTGAGGGGTTTGACAGTCAGTGGTCTGATCTGGAAGAAAAACTTAAGAAAAAGCCTCTCAGGGAGATAATCAAAGAGGAGGGGGAAAGCAATCTGCTTTTTGGAAAAATCCGCAAAGAAGGAGTAAAGAGGGAACTGCCGCTGGTTATAGAAACTGTCAGGGCCTTTGCAGAGGGGCGGCTGCTGATGAAAGACAGGAAAATATTTGCCGAAGGGAAAGCTCTGCACGGACCATTTTGTCTGAATGAGGAGATAGAAAAGCAGCTGCAGGAATTATCGTTCCCGTAGTTGTTGGTTTTACAGTATCACTTACAAATTTTCTGTTTTTTTCCACCTAAGCTGAGCTATTTTTCAGATAAAGACAGTAAGTGTAACAGCATATCACTCATTCTCAGCAGACATCCATGTCTGCTTCCGAGGTAAGCATTACACTTCACTATCCAGGTGAAGCTTTTGTAATGCTTAAATCCGTT
>JAJRXD010000175.1 GCA_024276465.1 Deltaproteobacteria bacterium | reverse complement strand
TTTTACCCAAAGGAACATAAAATATCAGGCGCTATATGGCAGGGGGAACTAACCGAGGAAAATGCAAAAAAAATAGTTGATTCTCCATCGAGACGGCAGGCGCTTGAAAACATTCAAAAAGGAGATGCGGCAGTGTGGCTGTTTCTTGCAAGTGGAAACACTGAAAGAGATGCGAAACAATTCAAAATACTACAAGATGAGCTAATGCTATTGTCTGAAACTCTGAAGCTCTCTGAGACGGCGACTGACGTGGCTGGAAATCTTCTGGATATAAAAGTTATTAATACAGGCGTTAATTTTTCACTGATTAAAATTGACAGAAATGACCCCGCAGAAGAAATTTTCATAGAGATACTTTTGGGAACCGAAGCAGACTTGAAACTGTTCAACAGCGTCCCCCTCGCATTCCCGATATTCGGGCAGGGAAGAACCCTGTATGCACTTGCGGGAAATGGCATTAAACATAAAAATATTGAAACTGCCTGCAGCGCTATTATTGGATGGTGCTCATGCACGATAAAGGATGATAACCCGGGCACGGATTTGCTACTCAAAGCTGACTGGAATATCGCAATTGGTGACAGCTCATGGATCCAGCAAGAAGAAATCCCCGACATAACCGGTGTTTTTGAATTTGTTTCACTGGAAGAAGATATTGAGGAAACACCCTCAGTAGAAGTTGAACAAAAAATTGTGACCAAAGCCGAAGAGATATCTGAAAAAATCCCAGAGGAAATAGAAGTAGTTGAAATATTACCAGTAGAAAATAAGGACATCTTGAGTAGCACGGTAACTGTTGAAGAACAGAGTGGCTTCATGAGTCCACTATTGAGAAATTCTCTTTTTGCCATCGTACTGCTTTTAGTTATAATCACTTCTGCCTCATTTCTATTAAGAAGAAAAAGCCAGTCGTAATATCAGCCTGACAAGTTTATAAACACATGAAAATCAGCCTGCTTGTTATAAAGGAAATAAAAAGAAGGAAACTAAATTTTCTCCTTGGATTGTTGTCGGTAGTCTTTGCAGTCACCTCAATCACCGGCGCTTTAACAATGCTTAAGGTACATGATATAAAGACCGATAAATTAGTAACCACAAAAGAGAAAGAGACACGGAAGCGACTGGCTGTTTTAGAGGATGATTATAGAAAAATAACTAAAAAGCTCGGTTTTAATTTACTTATCCTCCCTGAAGATCAAAACCTAAGTGATCTGTATGCAGATGATTTTGCCGCTAAACTCATGCCGGAAAGCTACGTTGACAGTCTGGCAAATTCACGAAGCGTATTTATCAGGCACCTGCTTCCAAGCCTCCAGGAAAAAATAACATGGCCCGAAAAGCACAGAACTGTGATACTTACCGGAATCAGGGGAGAAGTCCCGTTTCTGCATAAAAACCCAAAAGAACCGATATTGGTTGCAGTTCCAAAAGGCACAATAATTCTGGGTTATGAATTACACAAAAGCATGCAGATTAATGAAGGTGACAAGGTGGTGCTAAAAGGGCGTACATTTACCGTGAGAAGGTGCAATGAAGCAAGAGGAAATAAGGATGATATTACCGCCTGGATAGATTTGAATGAGGCGCAGGAAATCCTTCAAAAGCCGGGAAAGATCAATGCTATTCAAGCATTGAAGTGTCACTGTGCAGGGAATAGTCTTGCCGCGGTTAGGGAAGAAGTTCACAGTGTACTCCCCGGTACACAGGTTATCGAAAAAGGAAGCAAGGTCTTAATGAGGGCAGAGGCGAGAGACAGGGCAGCAAGAGAAGCTTTGGAAGCTATTGAAGCAGAAAAAACCCATCGTCTCAATCTAAGGAAAGAGCAGGAACACTTTGCCTCCATTCTGGTTCCTTTAATACTTTTTGCAAGCGCCATTTGGATTGCATTTCTGTTCATTGGTAATGTTCGGGAAAGAAGAAGTGAAATTGGCATACTCCGCGCAGTTGGGGTTAAGGAG
>JAJRXD010000174.1 GCA_024276465.1 Deltaproteobacteria bacterium | reverse complement strand
TTGTCTTGTGATGAATGAAAAATCGGTCACTTTGAATGGGATTCGTCGGTCATTTTGCCTTGGATTGACCGGTCATTTTCAGTGGGATTTGCCGGTCATTTTGGATGGGATTTCGCGGTCACTTTCCGTGGGATTAAGCACCCATCAGTATATTACCCATCAGCTCAATCTGGCCGGGGCCCTTGAGACCATCCTGGATGAGTCGGCCATGAATGCCGTGCACGAGCTCTCATTCGGCATCCCCAGAAGAATCGGCGCCATTACAGAGCAGGCACTTACCTATGCCATGTTCTCGGAAAAACGCACCGTGGATGCCGACATGGTACTCAAGGTCAAGGCTCTGGATGGATAACAAAACTGTCTGCCCCGGTTGAGTACATGAATGCCACCGGGGCTTTTAACAATATGTTTACAGGAGGTGTTTTATGGATATGGCTAAACTTATGGAAGCAAAAGAAGCCTGGACCCTTTATAACTTGATGGTTGACTTGCAGGAGCGACTTTGGCAATGCTATGAAACTGACTTCAGGGCTTTTATGAAGCAGGACTATACTGCTTTCTGCAAAATGAAATCTGCCGAAAAATAGTCTTCTTCCGACTGCGCATCAAGTGATGCCTGACCCAGCCCGGGACTGCTTGGGCCGGCTTTTTTTTGAATGGTGAGTGCCGGGGCTGCCTTTGACGGTCGCTGTAGTGCAGGGATTTTGTCTCAGATTATGCTTAACCTTATGAGTATTGCATCTGCTTTTACCGGCTGTTCCGGTCAGATTATTACCACCAAAATATTATGAAATAGCGATGTAATCAACAGCGTGAACCTCTACACCATGACGCTGGCTCATATTCCCCAATATTTCAAGAAATCGCTCACGGTCATGGTCATCCCTCACAATATCCCGTTGCTCATTGCCGCGTGCATTAATCACTAATCAAGATGTGACACCATTTTCTCGTTTATTGAATCTGACATGACGGGCAATCCACAAATCACAACTTACGGTTCTTTTTTTATGTTTTATGTTTTAAAAATGAACCTTTTTGAAAACCAATCGTATAATATAAGTAGAGGAACAAATTATATGACTATATAGAGCGCGTCCCGAAGCAGCAAGGCGTTTATTCACAGGGGCAAGAGATGTGCGGAGGCAAAATATAGGAGCAATATTTAAGACAAAAATAAAATAAGGCATGCTATAATTCTTTTCACTACAAAAAACAATTATAGGAGCCATGCCTTATGGTAGAAATAGTAGCATTTCAGGAGGAGTTTCGTCAAGCATTACCAAACGTCACTGGCAATGTAGATTATAAAATATTTCGGGAAACTCTTGTTAGGATTACAGAACTGATCAAATTGTCAAAGATTGACAGGAAAGTAATGGCAGAAGCTGTCCGGGTGAGTCAGCAGGAATATAACCTGAGCCGGCAGGCCGAAGGCAAGAGAACAAAACAGCTTACAAATAAAGAGAAACTACGAATCCAGATGCATGCCCGACGGGTACTGCGGTGCGGGATTGCCCGGCATTTAACCGGGGATGCATACCGGGAGTTCAGCTGTCGGCTGGCAGACAGTGCGCTGTTGCAGAATTTTTGTTTAATTGACCGACTGCACCAGATCAAAGTGCCGTCAAAAAGCAAACTGCAAGGGGATGAGGCCCTGTTTGAGGAAGGGTTTCTGCGAGAGATTATCAGTGAGGTGACCCGGCAGGCGGCGACCCAGGTGCTGGAATCCCAAGAGGATAAGCAGGCCCTGGGGCTGGCGGAGGCGGTAAGCCTGGAGCAGTACTTTCTGGACACTACCTGTCTGAAAGCCAACATCCACTTCCCGGTAGACTGGGTGCTGCTGCGGGATGCTACCCGGACGCTGATGAAAGCGGTGCGGCTTATACGGGCAGAAGGGCTTTTAAACCGGATGCAGGATCCAGCGACATTTACAGGGCAGATGAACCGGCTGAGCATCCAAATGACAAATACCCGCCGGCAGAAAGAGGGGAAGCGGGGCCGCAAGAAGGTGTTGAGGTTAATGAAGAAGCTGGTAGCCAAAGTAGCCCGGCATGCCGTGATTCATCGAGATCTTTTGTTTAACCGTCGTGAGGAAACTCGTTTTACAGAAAACCAGACCCGACAGATCATTGGCAGGATCGACTCGGTTCTTGAGCAATTGCCCCAGGCCGTTAGTCAGGCGCATGAGCGCATTATAGGAGACCGGAAGGTAGCGAACCATTCCAAGATTTTGAGCCTTTATGAAAAGGATATTCATGTGATTGTGCGTGGCAAGGCCAATGCGGAAACAGAGTTTGGCAACACATTACTTTTAGGTGAACAGATCGATGGAATCATTGTAGACTGGGAATTATACAGAGACAACACCCCTTCAGACAGCCAGCTTCTCAAGCAAAGCCTTGAACGTATGGTTGTGCACACCGGCTGTTGGCCGGACTCAGTAACAACGGACCGTGGGTTTGACAGTGCAGCCAACCGCCGGTATCTGAAAAAACAGGGCATTGAAAATAACATCTGCCCCAGATCGGTACCTGCACTGAAGGAGAAGATGCAACAGGCAACCTTTTGCGAGAATCAGAAGCGGCGGGGCCAGACCGAAGGGCGTATTGGAATACTAAAAAATCAGTTTTTAGGCAATCCGCTTAAGAGCAAGGGGTTTGCCTCAAGGCAGATGAGTGTCGCTTGGGCGGTACTGGCACACAATCTATGGGTGATTGCCCGGCTGCCACGGGCAGAGGAAAAAGAAAACAGGCATCCGCAGGCAGCATAGCACTGACCAAAAAAGATAGAATAAAAAACGCACGGGGTAGCTGCGTCTGAAATACGGGGTTTAGGGCCACAGGCAAACAAGTTGCTCAATTTTGATGCAGTACGAACTGCTGGACGCATATCAATGGTGGCCTGCCCGTCCATTAAAAACTGAAATGGACAAAAATGGGACAGGCTCTATATATTAAACATACCATTATAGATTTCCATTGTAAAAGGAAGAGTTTTATATTGTCTAATAATTTGAAAAAATCAATCAACTATATTATGTCTTTTGATACATTTGATATTATATGCACTTTTGCTGTTTTGGTTATGTTTAGCCTCGCATTCGTCCTTTTGACAAAACAGAACTTGATTGGTCTTTTAGAGGAGTATAATCTTCAATTCATTTTTCTATGCAATGTTATCTTTTATATGTGAATAATTTTGTCGAAATTAGTTTGAATAATAGGTACCTGCTATCCTGTTTGAAATGCAGCTAAAAAAATATCTTTGAAGCCTTAAAATTTTTATTACGTTACAATAAGGGGCGTATCTTATGAACAATAAAGACGATAAGCAGTTAATGATTTCCCTGGTTGAGGAAGGAAACTTAAACGCCTTTGAAGAACTTCTCACTAGGTATGAAAACTCACTTTTTAATTATATAAATAGACATATAAGTGATTTCCATACAGCACAAGATATCTTTCAAGAAACCTTTTATAGGATCTTTAAAGACAGAAAATCTTTTAACTCAGACTTACGATTTTCCACGTGGGCTTTTCGCATTGCCTCTAATTTATGCATTGATGAGCTTAAGAAGAAGACACGTGAATTGGAAGTGTCTTTAGAAGATATCAAACTTAAAAGGGATGGGATTAGGGGTAATCATTTTGTTTCCATTACCCCAAGGTTTGAAGAAGAGTGCTTTGAAAATAAATTTTTTAAGAAAGATCTTGAAGAAAAAATAAAAAATTTAGTAACGTCTTTGCCTGAAAAACTAAAATCGGTTTTTATCCTTTCAGAATATCAGCAACTTCCTTGTAAGGAAATTTCAAGGATATTAGAAATACCATTAGGGACCGTTAAATCAAGACTCCACAATGGTTTTAAACAGTTAGTCATAACAATTAAAAAAAGTGGGCTTGTCAATGAATTGCAATAAAGCAGAAGTTAATCTCATAGGCTATCTTTTAAATATGTTAACTCAAGAGGAAAGAAAAAACTTGGAAACTCACTTCTCTTCATGCCGTAAATGTCAGAGAAGACTGGAAGAACTGCAAAAAGTAAAAAGCTTATTTAAAAAGTGGAAGCCTGTCAGCCCTCCCCCTGACCTTAAGCAAAAGGTCTTGGATAATATAAGTGCTCAGAAATTGATTGAAGAAAAAACCTCTGCAAAATTCAACACTGGGGGTATCCCTATGGAAAAAATGATGGCATGGCTCAAGCAAAGGGTGAATAGTGAACAAATCAGAATATATAAGATGTTAACCGATTTTCTGGGGCAAAAAAAAGGCAAAGAGGTTTTTGACTACTATCTGGAAAAGGAAATAACAAAGCAACTGTTTGCCCCAACCAAAGAGGTACTGTTTAATTTTCAGGCCATTGCTAAATCATTAGGCCTGTCTGTTGAAGTAAAAAGGTTAGAGGGAGGGGTCATAAAAGAGACCATCCGAAATTGTTCCTACTTTACTATTGCCAAAGAATTAGGAGCAAATATCAATCCCTGTGAAGCAATATGCTTAAAGCAGGCAAAAATAAAGGAAAAGTTTCAACCTGTTAAAGTAGATCTGATTAAAAAGATGCCTAATAAGGACTATGAATGCATTTTCATTCAGACTCCTCTTGAACAAAAACCATTCTAATATAACCATGTAAATCAAGGAGGGAATGTGATGAATCAAACCGAGAAGAAAATACATGTTGATCCAGATATACCCATGGCAAAGCAGATAGCCTTTCTTCGCCAAATATACCTAAATTTTCAGTTCAATGTCTTCGAGGTCTTAAAAGAGAAATTAGGAAGCGACGGAATTGAAATTTTTGAGGCCATCTTGAGACGTTGCACACGTCAAGGGATTGACAAGATTAAGGATAAAAAATTCGAGGAGATTAGAAAGATGGCAGGAATTTCAGATAGGATTTTAGGCTTAAGCGTAAGACAAGATTACGCAAATCCCGATGAATTGCAATACTCCATTACCTATTGCCCTTTTCTGGAAGAAAGCAAACAGAGGGGGTTAGATATGGATTTCTGCAATATCATTGAAAAAGTTCAGATGGAGGAAGTGAGCAAAAACTTGGCAGAGCTTACAGAGCCTGCCCGAATGTGCCAAGGGGATAGCAAGTGTACCATTAGGATGAGAAACACACTACGACGATAAAAAAAACTATAAAGTCGAAAAGGAAGATTATTATGAGTAATAAATGTTGGGATATAAATCTAAATTGTATGGCTAAAGCGACAGGAAATGCATATCGACCCTGTCCGGCTTTTGAGCTAAAAAAAAGTTGCTGGGAGCTTGAGTGGGAACCCTTCTTGCAAAAGCTCTCAGCTGTTCAAAAAGAGACAATGGGAAAATTAATGAAAGAAAATTGTCCTAAGTGTCCTGTGTATGATAGCCATCAAAAAAAAATTGACCAAAAACTCAAATTATTTGTTTCATAGCAAGGTTGTTGATTTGAATTGTGCCTCTGATCCTTCATGCTTTCCTTCTAATTTATTATAATGTCAGAGAGGGGCTGAATTAAGTTTCTCCAAGAAATTATATGTTTATTTATCACAATTTCTTCATTTTTTTCTTATGCCATTTTTTTTTAATATATGCCAGTTATAGTACAGAACAGGGTGAAACAGCTAATAACATTCAGCAAATGGCAATAGTGGAAGAGAAAAAACCAGACTATGAAACCCTGACAATAAACGTTCAGAAAGTGACAGATGAAGTTAAGTCAATAGGAATTGTAAAAGCTTTCCATGAAGTTGAAATAAGTCCTGAAATTTCAGGCAGGGTAAAGAAAATCTATTATGATGTAGGAGATATGGTGAAGCAGGATGATCTTGTGCTTGAACTTGATGGGGAATCAAAACTGATAGAACTCAAAATAAAATTGGCGCTCCTACAAAGAACTGAGGCAAAGTATGAAAAAATTAAAAGACGGCATTGGGTCGGGCCAAGCTAAGTAGTAATAATTACTTATAATTATGGTTTAAAAGGGGTTAATATTGGGCCAATAATGACGTTTTTAGGGTCAAAACCAAGCTTAACCCCGATGGCCATCCAACCCCCCCACCCAAATATACTCGTAGAGAGTTAAAAAACAAATTCAAAAACAGGCAGCAGACTTTCAAGAGATTGCTTCGGTCAGGCTCTAATTAGCACCGACAACCTCTATAAGGTAGTAGGTTCCATTAATGCGTGGCGATATTAGCTGCAAAAGATAGTCACGGACACTGAACTTGTAACCCCCTTGCGGAACAAATCTGTCAGCAGAGAATACAACAACCCAGGTGTTTCCATCCTGATCTATAGCATTGCCCGTCATGTCAAGCTGTTTAGTGGTACGGTCAAAAGTCCAGGTAAGATCAGAAAATGAAAAGTCGCTACTTCCTGGCAAGTCTGAAAAAGAGCGTTGTAATCGCATCCCTCCATCAGCAGTACCACTTGCACTATCTGATTCAACAAGCTCTATTGTTAGATGGAAGCGAGCATAAGCCCTTTCTGAGCCACAGGAGTCATTTTGAAAATCATTAATTTCACAAGTTGCTCTTCCTTGTTTAAGTAGAAGCACAATTTCCTCTGCTATTAAAGGTCCGTATTCAAATACGTATGCAGAGCCAGAGTCTGAAGCGTTATTAAAAGCCCCTGCTATGGCCCTGTCTGCTGACATTGAAACAGAAGAGCCAAAGTTATCGGTATCTGAAATATCTGCCCCGTTTATATCTGCTATCTGAATCCAGCTGTTACGTGATTGTTTTTCGAAAATGTATGCAGAGCCAGAGGAAAGACCAGCACCATCATCATTAGGAGCACCAACTATGACCCTGTTGCCTGATATTGAAACTGATGAACCAAAGTTATCGCCAGCTGCTGCATCTGCTGCTGTAAGCTTGTATGTCTGCGACCAGATTGAATAATTTTGCCTTTCAAAGACATATGCAGACCCGGAGGAAGTACCTGCATCATCATCATAAGGAGCTCCAACTATGATGATGTTGTCTGCCATTGTAACAGAAGAACCAAATTCATCACCACTTGCTGCATCAGATGCTGTAAGCTTTTGCAACTCCGCCCAGTTAAAAGTGTTTTTTTTAAAAAGATATGCAGAGCCAGAAGCATAACCTGCATCTCTATCTGCAGGAGAGCCAACTATCGCTCTGTCTCCTGATATTGATACATAAGCGCCAAAGCCATCTCCATCTACTGTATCTGACCCAGAAATCCCAAATTGAGCCATCCAGGAGCAGCACTGGACTTTTTCAAGGATCGTTACAGTGTTTTGAGTAGAGCCAACTATCGCTCTGTCGCCTGATATCGAAACCGACAATCCAAGTAACTCCATATTTTCTCTTCCTGTCATATGCAACTCCTGATTCCAGTTACCATCCGCATCTTTTTTAAAAATAAACACCTCACCCCCCCATATTATCCCACCTGAACTGTGAATAGGAGCCCCAACAATAACACTGTCACCTGATATTGATACAGCAGAGCCGAATTCATCATTAGTCTCTCCATTTCTTGCTGTGAGCTTTGCGATCTGATTCCAGGTGCCAAGTGAATTTTTTTCAAAGACGTATGCTGCACCAGAGGAAGGACTTGCACCATCATCATAAGGAGCCCCAATTATGGCCATGTTGCCTGATATTGATACAGAAAAGCCGAAACCACTATCAGCAGCTGCATCATCTGGTGCTGTAAGCTTTGAATGCGGCGTAGCAGCAACAGCACTGCTTATCGAAACAACACACATAACAAGCAGAATGATGAACTTAATTGCTT
>JAJRXD010000173.1 GCA_024276465.1 Deltaproteobacteria bacterium | reverse complement strand
CCCTCTTTCGTGTTTAAGTTGAAAATCAAAAAGAACTTATTTGGAACCGCAGATTCACGCAGACAGTCGCAGACTCCTGTGCGGATGACCTATCCGCCCAGGAACTTCCATCCCGATAAAACGGGATAAAAACATATGGTTATGGTTGTTATGTCCGCAGGACATTGATGTAAACATACGGACAAGTCGTCCGTGTGTTTGTCCGCGGTTAATAATTTGTTTTGTTGTTAACCTTTCAACTTTTTTACGAATGAACCTTAATTTTTTTCACTTGAACCCTTTATTGCATCTATGTTCTGTGGCTCGAGCAAAGCCCGGATGCATAATCGGGTTAGGCTGGGCGGTGAATTCTTGTTTCCATGTAGATATTAGCTATGCACGAATTTTCAATTGTTCAGGGGTTGATAAATCAGATTGAAGAGTATATTGAGAAAGAGAACTGCCGGAAGGTTCTTAAAATAGAGCTGGAGATAGGAGAAATGAGCGGTGTTGTTCAGGATGCCCTGGAATTTGCCTATGATGTATGCTCTGAAGGTACACTGGTCGAAGGAGCGAAGCTCAGTATTAAAATGGTTCCGGTTAAAGTCAGATGCAGGGACTGCCTGAATGAGTTTATTGTTAAAGACTACTGTTTTTCCTGTCCGGATTGCAGCAGCACGGGGCTGGATGTACTTTCAGGACATGAACTCAGTATAAAAGAGATGGAAGTTGAAGAGTAGTGGCAGGCTGTTGAAAAACGATCATCTGTACATTTTTGAATGTCCTGCAAAAGAATTTTTCAACAAACTGACAGTGAGGTGAAAATGAGCACAAGGATTGTCAGGATAGAAGAAAAAATACTTAAAAAAAATGAGGTCTCAGCTTTTGAAAACAGGGAACTTTTTAAAAAAAACAAAGTTCTTGCTGTTAATCTTTTGAGTTCCCCGGGGGCAGGGAAAACAACACTGCTCGTCAGGACAGCTGAATTGCTTAAAAACAGGATAAACTTGGCAGTCAGTGTGGGAGATCTGCAGACAGAAGCTGATGCGGAAAGAATTGCAGGGGCAGGTGTTCCTGTTGTTCAAATAAATACCGGAACAGCATGTCATCTTGATGCAAACATGGTGCAAAAATCTCTGAGCCATATTCCCCTGGAATCCACAGATATTCTTTTTATAGAAAATGTGGGCAATTTAGTCTGCCCTGCCTCTTTTGGTCTTGGTGAACACTTAAGGGTTGTGATTTTGTCTGCGACAGAAGGGGAGGAAAAGCCCTTAAAGTATCCCCCGATTTTTCAGACCGCACATTGTGTGTGTATAAATAAAACAGACCTTCTTCCTTACATTGATTTTGATATCAACAAATGCAGGGAAAACCTTGCGCGGATTTGCCCGAATGCTGAAGTTATTGAATTTTCCTGCAGGACTGGAGAGGGGCTTGAGCGATGGTTTGACTGGCTGATTGACAGATGGAAAATTGTTTACGGTGAATAATGACAAAGAGGCTTAATGTTCAGGTTGAAGGCATTGTCCAGGGGGTAGGGTTCCGCCCATATGTTTTTACAATTGCAAGGCAGAGTGATCTGTCCGGATGGGTTCTCAACAATGCAAGGGGGGTTGAGATAGAGATTGAAGGGGAAGATGGACTCGTCAGCAAATTTTTAGAGAAGCTTGAACAGTACCCTCCGCCTTTGTGCCGGATACATTCTGTTCAATCAAAGGAAATTCCTGTCAGGGAAGAAAAAACATTTTATATTCGCGAAAGCAGGCAGCCCGGCACCCGCCTGCCCCTTATTTCACCGGACACAGATGTATGTGAGGACTGCCTCAAAGAGCTTTTTGACCCCTCTGACAGAAGGTACAGGTATCCGTTTATAAACTGCACTAACTGCGGTCCAAGGTTTACCATTATAAAGGATATTCCCTATGACAGGGACAAGACCACAATGCATGTTTTTGAAATGTGCTCTGTCTGTAAAAGTGAGTATGACGACCCCTTAAACCGACGTTTCCATGCACAGCCGATTGGATGCTGGCAGTGCGGCCCCGGGTTAACCCTCCTTAATGCATCAGGACAGCAGGTAGAAGCAGATGACCCAATCAGAGAAACAATTAAACTTCTCCAGCAGGATAAAATCATTGCAGTAAAAGGTCTTGGGGGGTTTCACCTGTCAGTTGATGCCACATCTGAAAAGGCGGTATTAAAGCTTCGCACAAAAAAACATCGCGAGGAAAAACCTTTTGCCCTTATGGTGGCAGACATTGAAAAGGCAAGGCAGATATGTTTTGTTTCCTCTCACGAAGAAAAGATGCTGGCCTGCTCCTCAAAACCCATAGTTCTTTTGAATAAAAAACCGCAAAATTTCATTGCAGAATCAGTTGCTCCGGGGAATAATTTTTTTGGTATCATGCTTCCAAGTACACCTGTCCAGCACCTGATTTTGAGAGATTCTTTTGATGCCCTGGTCATGACAAGCGGAAATATCAGCGAGGAACCAATTGCCAGAGACAATAAGGAGGCACTGGAATGTCTTGGTTCCATTGCTGACTACTTCCTCGTGAATAACAGGGATATTCATGTTCGTGCCGACGATTCAATCATTAGGAGTATGGCTGGCGAAATGACAGTGCTTAGAAGATCCAGAGGCCATGTTCCGGTTTCCATTCCTCTTATTGAAGAAGGCTGTGATGTGCTTGCCCTTGGTGGTGAGTTGAAAAACACCATATGTTTTACCAAGGGGAAAAAAGCTTTTCCAAGCCAGCACATAGGGGATATGGAAAATGCGGAAACCTTCCGGATTTTTCTTGAGTCCATTTCTCATCTGCAGAATATACTTCAGGTCTGCCCCGATGTCCTGGCCTATGACCTGCATCCTGATTATCTTGCTTCAGGATATGCCCTTGATCAGACAGGCTTTCGCCTTATCGGTGTGCAGCATCATTTTGCCCATGTGGTAAGCTGTCTTGCAGAGCACGGTGAGGACGGCCCTGCAATAGGTGTTGCATTTGACGGAACAGGGTATGGTGACGATGAAAAAATATGGGGGGGGGAGTTTTTCACATTTGACTACTCCAAATATATTCGCAGGGGCTATTTTGATTATATCCCCATGCCAGGGGCAGACTATGCTGTAAAAGAGCCCTACAGAATGGGCATCAGCTATCTATACAGAACATTCAGGAATGATATTTTTGAACTTGATCTTCCGATTTTAAAGAAGCACAGAAACAGCCTTGAAATATTTACAAAGATGATAGACAGGAATATCAATTCTCCATTAACTTCAAGTTGTGGAAGACTTTTTGATGCTGTGGCTGCAATAATCGGGATCAGGGAAGTAATGACTTTTGAGGGTCAGGCCCCAATGGAACTGGAGATGAATATTAATGAAGTGGTTGAAGATGAGTATGATTACCAGATTTTTACAAAACAGGATTGCGCAGAGTTTCAGGTCTCATTTGAACCGTTAATAAGTCAGATAGTTCGGGATCTGAACAATGAAAAAACGACATCTGAAATAAGCTGTCGTTTTCATAACACCATTTCCAGACTTATTGTAGATGTGTGCAAAAAGATACGGGCAGACAATGGTATTAATCTTGTTGCTTTAAGCGGCGGGGTTTTCCAAAACCTTTATCTGCTTGAGCGTGCTGTCAGGCTTCTTCGACAAACCGGATTCAGGGTGCTTACGCATAAGCTGGTTCCTCCAAATGACGGAGGAATATCCCTGGGCCAGGCAGTTATTGCCAGAAGGGCGTATGGAAAACCAGGCGCAGAGGGACAAAGGCACAAAGTAAAAAGCAAAAGAATGAAAAAAGAAAGGGGTCGAGGATTCAAGGATTCCAGGGCTCAAGGATAAAAAACCAGTTAACAACAATCAATTGTCGGTTTACAGTTGATGGTTTAAATTTTGATTTTTGTAGGGATAGACCTGTGTGTCTGCCTTGATTCAGGCAAAAGGAAAAACATAAAATGACGAAAAAAAGTCGAACATTAAAAAGAAAAAAACACTCGACCTCTTGAACCACATATAAATCTGTGTTGAAAAACTTTGTGCCTCTGTGCCTTTGCAGCTTTGTGCCTGTTATTTTGAACCTGTGAGATTAATGACACCAATCAACTGTGAAGTGCAATCCTTGAAAGTGCAGAGGGATTGAGCAGAGTAATTTCCTTGCCTTTTATTTGAATCAGATTTGCTATTCTCAGCTGGGTGAGAATCCTGACAACGGTTTCCTGTTTAATGCCAATAAGCTCGGATATTTCCTGGCGGGTAATAAGAAGGTCTATCTTTTTCGGATTTTCTTCGCAATCACACTGGGAGTTGTAAACATAGAGGAGGAAATCAGCTATCCGTTCTTTTGCAGTTTTTGTCCCCAGATTAAAAATCTGATTCTGAGAAAATGCAAGCTCTTCAGAAGTTGTCTGAAGCAACTTTATAGAAAGTTTATGGTTCCGGTAAAGGACATCCAGAAAATCACTTTTTGGTATCCTGCAAACCATGCTTTTCGTAACTGCTTTGGCTGTAGTAAAATACTGTTTTGAAAAAATTGCATCCAATCCAAGAACATCACCGAGACCGCACAATCTTAAGATTTGCTGCCTGCCGTCCTGAAGGCTTTTAAATATCTTGATAACCCCGTTTTTAACAAGGAAAATGTCAGTCATGGGATCATTTTCATAAAAAACAGCCTCTTTTTTCTGAAGTGTAAGGGTTTGGATTATTTCAGAAACAGGCAAAAGATCCATGGTGTTCAGCGATGAAAAAACACTCGTTTTTCTCACTGTACATTCATTACATGTGTCAAGTTTGGAACTCATAATTACCCCAGCACATACATAACAGGACTTGAACTGATGTGTTCAGATGAGTTAAAAAACACTCCCTTAAGCTAACAAAAATATCAAACATACAGGGAGATGTCAATTGTTATTCCTTCTGAAAGCTTCCCGGGGGAAACAGAAATCAGGGTTATCCTTTTACAGATCCTTATAACTGCTTTTGATTTCTTTAATAATGCCATGGAGTTTGTTTATGCTGTCAATAATAAGGATAGAGGTAATTGTGGCAGTGCTGACCGCATCAACGTCAGGATTAAACTTAAATCCCTTCTTAACAGAGCCTCCCAGAATTGTCTCTTTCATAACATTTGTGTCTTCTTCATTCCAGAGTTCATTGCCATATTTAGTCAGATGGATTGGTGTAAAGTTTAGAATGGTTCCCTTATCATTGAATGTGATGATAAAATGGATTCCATGGCATAGATCACATACGGGATTTCTGCTCACGACAACAGAAAAAAGATTAAGCTTTTTTCCTGCTATAACAACATTACCATGGTAGATGCCCCTGTTTTTTTTAAGAAATAATTTTGAAAAATTAATAACTTTATTATTCCCGGTGTAAGAGGAGCGCATGCTCAGTTTAACCCTTTTTATAATTTCATCCTCTGTTAAATCTAAGGAAAGTCTTCTGTCCTCTGACTCATCAACTGTTTTTTTTTGGCTGTCTCAATAATTTCTTTGACATCCTTTTCTAAAGCAGTTTCTATCTCTTTTACAAGGAAATCAAGCTCTGTGGTAAGTCCCATATGGGAAGATGCAACTATAATTTCGGAGGCGGTTTTTTTTACAATGATGGTGAAAGGGGTTCCTCCAGGGTCGCCTATTGCTTCATATAAAGCAAAATGCGGATCAGAAACCAGAGGAAATGGTACATTGTTTTCCCTGCGGTACACTTGAACATCCCTGGAATTATTACCGGCTGCAATGCCAAGGAACTTCACTCTGTTTTTTTTGTCGTTTTGTTCATTTATCCGCGAAAAAACTTTGTTAAGTATTGTTGTCTGTGTCTGGCATGAAGTGCAGTATTTATTGAAAAATTCAACAACAATAACTTCAGCATTGATTTCTGTTATTGAGAATGATTTTCCCAGGAAAAAAGAAAAAAAAGTTTGCTGCAGGCCAAGATATTCTGCATCCTGTGAAGACAGCCTGTCCTTCACTCTTAAATTCGGGAATGTATCCCCTGTTGAGAGAATTTTTTTAGATTTTACAGCATGGGAGATGGAAAAAGAAATTATCAGCACTAATATGATGACTGCAGAATAATAAATATTTCTTGACATGTTCCAGCCCTTATCCCTTTTATGTTAGCATGCAGGATGAACGAAAACCCCTGATTCGGGTTATGCTCTGGTTTTTTCAGGATCGCATTATACTTATTACGATGCCAGGGCTGTTTCCCGCGGTTAAATCCGATTCCTGCAGCCATTGCTGCAACCCCCAGGGTTTTCCTTCAGGCAGTAATAATATGGATTTCAAAAAAAAGTTTGTTAAATTGCGTGTTAATGTTAAAAACATATCAGATTAAAAAAAGAAAAGAAAGACGAAATTCCAGTATTGATTTGTGCTTATGTTATCTAATTGTGATAAATACAAAAGGTTAAGAAAAAATGAAAAAAAGAACGATTTTTCTGATTGATGATGACAAAGGATCTCTTGAACTTCTTTCCATGCAACTTGAAGCTGATGGAGTTGATGTAAAGTCTGAAAGTAATGGAGATCGGGCGTTGATGCTTCTGAATGATCAGACTTTTGATATTGTCATAACCGATCTTATGATCGATAAGGTGGATGGAATTCAGGTCCTGAAGAAAGTTAAAGAGGTGTCCCCAAAGACAGAGGTTATTATAGTTACAGGGCATGCCTCAGTGGATACGGCAGTGCAGGCCATGAAACTGGGGGCTTTTGATTATATTAACAAGCCTATTAACATGGGTGAACTCAACATTATTCTGCAGAAAGCTTTTCAGCACCAGAGTCTTGTTGCAGAAGTGAAGCAGCTGAGGTCACAGGTCAAGGATTACTACCGTTTTGTAGACATTATTGCCACAAGTCCCAATATGCAGAAAGTCATGGGTATTGTAAAACGAATCGCAGGCAGTAACGCCACAGTTCTTATAGAGGGTGAAAGTGGTACGGGCAAGGAGGTAATTGCAAGGGCAATTCACAATTACAGCACTCGAAGCAAGGGGCCTTTTGTGGCTATTAACTGTGGTGCTCTGCCTGAAACCCTTCTGGAAAGCGAGCTTTTTGGCCATGTCAGGGGAGCATTTACCGGTGCCACTGCAACAAAAAAGGGATTGTTTGAAGAAGCCGAGGGCGGGACTATTTTTCTTGATGAGATAGGAGAAACAACTCAGGCATTTCAGGTGAAACTTTTGCGTGTTTTACAGGAAAACGAAATAAGGAGGGTAGGGGATACCAGAGATATTTCTGTTAATGCCCGTGTGCTTGCAGCAAGCAATACTGTTTTAAGACAACTGGTTGATGAAGACAGGTTCAGACAGGATCTTTTTTTCAGGCTGAGGGTAATTCCTGTTTATATTCCACCGCTTCGTGAAAGAAGGGAGGATATAGTTCCCCTGGCAAAGTTTTTTATTGAAAGGTATTGTGAAAGAACAGGCAGAGTTGTTCCCAAACTCCGGAAAGAAACTCTGAGGAAACTGGAAACATGCAGTTGGCCGGGAAATGTCAGAGAGATGGAGAATGCAATAGAGAGATCCATGATTTTAGCAGATGGAGATGAGCTGACTGCAGAGGATCTTTTAATTGAATCCTACAGTGATGGCAAAACAGGCTATGGCTTTGTCAACATGAGCATGACAGAGGTGGAAAAGATTCACATTGAAAAAGTTCTTGAGGATTGCGGGTGGAATCAGAAAGAGGCTGCAAGGAGACTTGAGATTGGTTACAATACACTGTGGAGGAAAATAAAAGAATACAAGATTGAGAGGGCATGAAGCTTCTGCTAAAGGTCCATAAACACTGTTAGCACTCAGCTGTCAGCAATCAGTTAAAAAAGAGAATAAAAAACTATTCATGGTCAAAGCCGGGTTCTTTACGCCCGGATTTTTAATCTTATGAAACCAAGAATTCTTATAGTGGTTGATGTGCCGGGATGGGCTCTTGATCGTACGGCGGACAACATTATTGCACGGCTGAGCAATATTTATTCCTTTGAAAAAGTTTTTAACAGGGATGCAGGTGAAAAGATCAGAAAAAAAAACTATGACATGCTCTACATCTGCTACTGGCGTCAACTCGCAGATGCAGGTATTAAGGTTGCCATCCCTCCACCCGCTGTCACAGGCATAAGAAGCCATTTTAAATGGGATGGGGGTTGTGGTCAGCCCCCATCCCAGATGGTAATTGACAGGCTGAACAGATTTGACGCAGTCAATGTCCCCTCGCTTATTCTTTATGATATTTTCAGAGATAAACTTCCTTCTCTGTTTTTAACCCCTCACGGGGTGGATAAAACAGTATTTTCTCCCCGGAAACAGCGACCCCGGCCATCACCACAGGGCAGGCTTGTAATTGGGTGGACAGGATCAGAAACAAATCATCCTGGCAAAAGGGGCATAGACGATTATATTGTCCCGGCACTGAAAGGTCTTGCAGGGGTATCTTTGAGGATTGCAGCACGTGAAAAGAGATGGCTTACCCAGGATGAAATGGCACTGTTTTATAACGGGCTTGATGCATACATCTGTGCAAGCCGAACAGAAGGTGGCCCGCATCCCCTGCTGGAGGCAGCAGCATGCGGTATTCCGCTTGTTTCAACCAGGGTGGGGATTGCACCTCAACTGATAAAACAGTTTCAGAACGGCATTCTTGTTGACAGAGATGTTGATGCAATAAGAGATGCAATCATTTTTCTGAGGGACAACAAGGAGATGAGGACACAGATGGGAAAACGAGCACGGGAGTTTATTGAAAGGGATTGGACATGGGACAGGCAGGCAAAAAAATATATTCCTTTTTTTAATTGCGGACTGAAAAAAGGGTAGTAACAAGATGAGCAAATATCTTATAGTTAATGCGGATGATTACAATTCCGACAGGGAGAGAGATCAGGGGATAATTCACGCAGCCAAACAGGGGATTGTTACAAGCACAACAGTAATATCCAGTTTGCCATGGCAGGACAGTGCATTGGCAGACCTTGGGGAAATATTTAAGAACAGGGCTGGCATTCATTTAAACCTTACAAAAGGGCTGCCTCTGACAAAAGGTTTAAGGTCAGTTGTAGACGGTCAGGGATTTTTTTTGGGGAAGAAAGCAGTTTGGAGAAGGGCTCTTTGCTGTTGTCTTAACCCAAACGAAATAGAAGATGAGTTTTCAGCACAGATCAGAAAGCTGCAGGAAGCAGGCATTTCACCGGATCACATGGACGGTAATAATCATATACATGTTTTTCCTGTTATTATGGAAATTGCAGCACGGGTGGGAAGAGATTTTGGGATTTCTAAAATACGCCTGCCTCTGGAAAGCTTTTATTCATGCAGGGAATTTCTGAAAAAAGGTTTACTGAAAAAGCTTTTTATAGGTATATTATCTTTGCGGGCAAAACAGGTTTTTTCAAGATACGGGTTTTCCTTTACAGATTATTTTGCCGGTATTAAGTATCCCTGTGTTGCACGGGTTGAATCAATCCGGGAGTTTTTAAAAAATCTCAGGGAGGGGACCACAGAGTTAATGTGTCACCCTGGGCTTGTATCTCCTGCCGGAAACCCGTTTTCAAATATGGAGCGTGAACAGGAACTTGCAGCACTTACACACCCGTCAGTTCTTAAAGATATTAAAGAGTTTAAAATTAATTTAATTTCATATAATAACCTTTGATAATGACCCGCATAGCTCTTGTCAGTCCTTTCACATTACCTTCCTGCCGAGGCAACAGCATTATGGCTGAGCGCCTGAAAGCCGGACTTTCTAACAGGGGTTTTCACGTTGAACTTTTTAATTCTTCAACTGATGCGCCTGAAAGAGCCATATTGTTTTGTCCGGATATTGTACACAGCCTCCATGCTGTAAGATCCACAAAGTGGATGGAAACAGTTTTATCAAGGACTTATGTGCCATGGATAATCACCTTAACTGGTACGGATTATTATGTCAGGCAAAAAACGGATAGACCCTCTGATCAGCTGAAAAAAAATATTGAGAAAGCCTCTGCTGTTATTGCCTTTCACGATGAGGCATATAACTTTATAAAATCATTGTTCCCGCATTTTGAAAAGAAATTTCATGTAATACCTCAGGGTGTTGAGATTCTCAGGCACGACAATGACACAGAAAATGTTCGCAGGCAATACGGTCTTAACAATAATGATGTTGTCTTTTTGATTGTGTCCGGGATACGGCAGGTGAAAAATATTGGGTATGCGCTGGATGCTTTTCGGGATATTGAGATGGCAATTCCGGATGCAAAGCTGCTGCTTGTGGGTTCTGTAATTGAGGAGGATGAAGCAGCAAGAGTGTTTGAGATATCTGAAAGCCTGTCATCTTTTCAGTATTTAGGGGAGAAGACCCATAATGAAGTCAGGCAGCTGATGTCTGCTGCAGATATTTTATTTAATACATCATTACATGAAGGTATGCCTGCTTCTGTATTAGAGGCAATGGCTGAAGACCTTCCTGTTCTGGCAACTGATACCTCCGGCAACAGATCACTTGTGGAAGACGGAAGGAACGGATTTCTTGTGTCTTTGGACAATAAAAAAGAGCTGGTTGAAGCTGCAGTAAGACTTGCTGCTGACAAAACTCTGCACAACAGCATGGGCAGCTGCGCTGTTCAGATAGTGAAAGACCACTATTCCATAGAGCAGGAGCTTGACAGCTATGAAAAGGTATATGATATAGTCTCTTAGAAGTTATTTCCTGGTATTTAATGGGAAAAAGTATTTGAAAATATACTCTGGAAATTATTTAAACTGGAAATCATATACATGAACAACATTCTGGGAAAATGGAGAAATTCAGGAACAAGTTCTTAAACAACATCCTGCTGGTTGAAAAACTGGGATTATGGTTCTCCAGGCTTTTATTTTGTAACCATTTGCACGCAAAACAGCGAATATTATTTTGGGAATATTGTCAACGTAGAGACGCAATATTTTGCGTCTCTACGTAATGCTTGGTTTTCCGATAACAGAGTTCAGGGATTCCAGAGATACATGAACTGTATGGGAAGGGCTGCCATAAAACCGCTTTCACCAAAATTAAAAAGATTTATGGAAGCCTGAGAATAGATGTTGTTTTTATATGCCATGGGCCTGTGATAGGTCACAACCCTTGCATCCTTTAACCCGGTATTGTTCTTTGCTGTTTTAATTGCATCATCAAGGTAACCTATTTTGTCAATCAGCTTATAATCAAGGGCCTGTTGTGCAGTGAATACCCTGCCGTCAGCCAGAGGTTTTATCTCATCCATGGAGAGATCTTTTCTCCCATGGTTAATTACAGCAAGAAACTGCTGAAAAAGGGAGTTGATGATCTCCTGTATGATCTTCTGTTCCTCTTCTGTTATGCCACGGAAAGGGGAAAGAATATCTTTTTTGTCACCGGATTTTATGGACTCCTCCCTGACCCCGACTTTATCCATTAACCCTTTTATATTGAATTTCATCGCAATTACCCCGATGCTGCCGGTTATTGTGGTTGGGTGTGCGATAATCATATCTGCAGCATTGGCTATGTAATAGCCCCCGGATGCTGCAATGTCCATAAGGCATGCGGCAACAAAAATACCCCTTTTCTGTTTGAACTGCATGATTTCATTGTAAATAATATCACTTGAAGTAACAGTTCCGCCAGGGCTGTTGATCCTGAGGATAACAGCCTTTATTTTTTTGTCACCAGATGCCTTGTCAAGTTCTTCTTTAATGCGTGCAACAATATTCGGTGTTGTGTCAACTCCCATTAAAGATCGTTTTTTTTCAGATGTTATAACTCCAGATATATCTATGAGAAGAATTTTGTTTTTTCCTTTGCCCCCAATCGTTGTTTCCTCAAGGGGCCTTGTAAACTGAAATAAAGGCACTGATACAAAGGCACATCCTCCACAGAAAAGGAGAAAAATGCATATTATAGAACTGAAAAATTTCATTCTTGCTGCCTCCAAATGTTAGATTGAGATTACATAGACCTAAGCTGAGCTATTTTTCAGATAAAGACAGTAAGTGTAACAGCATATCACTCATTCTCAGCAGACATCCATGTCTGCTTCCGAGGTAAGCATTACACTTCACTATCCAGGTGAAGCTTTTGTAATGCTTAAATCCGTT
>JAJRXD010000172.1 GCA_024276465.1 Deltaproteobacteria bacterium | reverse complement strand
TATTGTTCAATCAAATAATTAACTCGTCGGATCGACCCATCGATTAGACCCGATTCGGGATAAATAATTGAGATAATATGCAGAAGGCTTTGAATAAAAACGTGTACACTCAGATTGTTTGGTATTGCGTCAAAGGTATCGAAAATAATTTGCTTTCACAACACCTGCATTTTTCTTATTGTATTTTCTGGGTTAGGCCGGACGAGTTTATGTGGCAGATGCAGAGGGCGAGGGCGTCTGTCCTGTCTTCGCTCATGCGTTTGCCGGTGGATTTCAGGTTCAGAATGATTTTGACCAGTTCCTGGACCTGTCTTTTTTCGGCCCTGCCGTATCCTGTAAGCGCCATCTTCAGTTCAGTGGAATTGTATTCGAATACGGGCAGGTTGTTCTGAGCGGCAAGCAGCAGCACGACGCCCCGGGCGGAACCGAGAGTGAGCGCGGAACGGATGCTCTTGTGGTAAAAGATTTTTTCGATACAGAGCTCCGAGGGCTTATATTCGCGAATGACTGCATTGAGGGACTCGTAAACCACCTGTAATCTGTCGGGCAGGGGGTCTTTTTTCTTCAGTTCTATATGCCCTGATGCCACATGCACCGGGTCTCTGCTGTTTATGGACTCAACAATGCCGTAACCGCAGCAGATCGTTCCCGGGTCAATACCGATAACACGAATCATAAAAAATTAAATATCAAAGATAAAAAATCAAAATGACATATGAAAATGTAAAATGTTATCTTTTGCCTTTCATTGTTATTATACTGGAGGCGAGTATATTGGCCATTTCTGTTGTTTCTTTTAAAAGAATATTGGTTTTATCCTTGTTGGCATTCCCGGAATCTCTCAGCAATCCCAGCCAGAATTTAGTCTCATTAGCTGATTTTAATGCGTGATTGAAGAAGTTAATATAGTCCTTTTTCGAACTGGCAGCACTTGCTTCAATTACATTTGCTCCTATGCTGGTGGCACTTCGCAGAAGTTGATTCGATATGGTACTGCAGGTCTTGTTATCAGGAAGTATATCAATGAATTTGATAATTTCAAGAGCATAGCTATATGTTCTTTTCCTGAAGTCATTTTTAAATTTTGATTTGTCATTTTGCATCTTGATTTTTTGTTTTTAATTTATTCTGCTTTTGCCATTATCTCGTCCGGGATGTCGAAATTCGCGTAGACATTCTGCACATCATCGTGGTCTTCAAGCGCCTCCATCAGTCTGAGCATTTTTTCAGCCCCCTTGCCTTCGAGCTTTACATAGTTTTGGGGGATCATGGTCACTTCTGCAAGGCCCGGTTTGATGTTCTCTTTTTCGAGATGCTCTTTGACTTTGTTTAAATCTTCAGGCGCTGTTGTAATCTCAAAATTTTCTTCTTCAGGATCGTTTTTGAAATCCTCGGCCCCTGCGTCAAGGGCGGCCGCCATCAGGGTGTCTTCATCGGTTTCCTTTTTATTCACCAGGATATAACCTTTTTTGTCAAACATCCATGCCACACATCCTGTTTCCCCCATATTCCCGTTGTGCTTTGTCAGGATATGCCGGATTTCCCCGACGGTCCTGTTTTTGTTGTCCGTCAT
>JAJRXD010000171.1 GCA_024276465.1 Deltaproteobacteria bacterium | reverse complement strand
AACGGATTTAAGCATTACATAAGCTTCACCTGGATGGTGAAGTGTAATGCTTACCTCGGAAGCAGACATGGATGTCTGCTGAGAATGAGTGAAATGCTGTTACACTATGCTGTCTTTATCTGAAAAATCGCTCAGCTTAGGTGGTATGTAAATCCCTGCTTACATTGGGATATTTCCATGCTTCTTTGCCGGTCTTGTTTCCCTCTTGTTCCTCACAGCATCAAGAGAACGAATAAGGGTTTTCCTTGTCTCTCCGGGAATAATAATTGCGTCAACATATCCCCTGGTTGCTGCTATATACGGGTTGGAGAAAAGATTTTTGTATTCGTCAATTTTGTCCTGGCGCTTTGCCCCGGGGTCATCTGCTGCTTTAATTTCTTTTCGGTGAATAATGTTTGCAGCACCCTCTGCTCCCATGACAGCTATCTGGGCGCCTGGCCATGCATAAACAAAATCAGCCCCGAGATGTTTGCTGCACATTGCAATATATGCACCGCCGTATGCTTTTCTTGTTATTAATGTCAGTTTGGGAACAGTTGCTTCAGAGTAGCACCAGAGAAGCTTGGCACCATGCCTGATAATCCCGTTAAACTCCTGATCAGTGCCTGGAAGATACCCCGGGACATCGACAATGGTCAGCAGGGGGATATTGAAGGCATCGCAGAAACGTATGAACCTGGTGGCTTTATCAGAAGCATCGACATCCAGGGCTCCGCCCATCATCATTGGCTGGTTGGCTATAATGCCGATAACATCACCGTTCAGGCGGGCAAAGCAAACAACTATATTTTGAGCATAAAATTCATGGGGTTCGAAAAAGGTTTTGTTATCCACTATTGAGGCAATAACCTTTTTAATATCATAGGGCTGGTTTGGATTATCAGGTATGAGCTGTTCAAGATCAGGATTTTTTCTGTCAGGGTCATCGCCTGTTTCAACATAGGGAGCATCTTCCATGTTATTGGACGGGATGTAGCTGAGAAGCTCCTTTGTCAGGTCAAGGGTATGTTTGTCATTGTCCCCTGCAAAATGGGCCACCCCGCTTTTAGAATTGTGCATCATTGCTCCGCCCAGGGCTTCATGGGTTGTTTCTTCCCCTGTTACAGCCTTTATTACTTCAGGACCGGTAATGTACATGTAACTTGAATTTTGCACCATAAAAATCCAGTCTGTCATTGCAGGGGAATACACTGCACCGCCGGCTGTGGGCCCCATAATACATGTAATCTGTGGAATAACCCCTGATGCAGTGGAATTTCTGAAAAAAATCTCGCCAAATCCGAAAAGAGCATCAATTCCCTCCTGAATACGGGCCCCGCCTGAATCATTAAGGCCTACAAAGGGTGCACCAGCCTTTAAGGCCAGGTCCATTACCTTGGTAATTTTTTTTGCATGCATTTCACCCAGGGTTCCGCCTCTGGCTGTAAAGTCCTGAGAAAAGATATATACTGTACGACCCTGTACTTTTCCATATCCTGTAATAACGCCGTCTGATGGGATTTCCATTTTATCCATGTTGAAATAGCTGCAGCGGTGTTTTACAAACAGATCAAGTTCCTGGAATGTTCCAGGGTCAAAAAAGTAATCAATGCGCTCGCGTGCTGTAAGTTTCCCCTTTGCGTGCTGCTTTTCAACACCCTTCTGACCACCCATTTCCATAATCTTGTTTTGTCTCTTTATTAAATCCTCAATTTTTTCCTTAACATTGCCCATTACATATTCTCCTTCTCGAAATCACTTTGCAGTTAGAGCAGGCTGAACTAACTGATAATCTTTTAATTTATATTTATTGAGAGATTGTTGTCAAGGAAAACAGCGTGATCGTGATTGTCATTTGCAAATTAAAAGGGTGCACTTTTAATTTGCAAATGACAATCACGTTGGCTGTAGTGCTTGACACTACATAGAAAATGCTTATAATTTTATATATGAATGAGCTTATTTTTGATTGGGATCTGTGGAACATACAGAAAAACGAAACAAAACACGGTATCTCAATTTTAGAAGCTGAATCTGTTTTTTACGATGAGAAACTGCAAATTTACGAAGATAAGCAGCACGCCACTCATAAAGAAAAAAGATGGATTTGCTATGGTAAAAGCGCTTATCACAATGTCCTGATGGCTGCATTTACAATTCGGAAAAAGAAAATTAGCATTATTTCAGCACGGCGGGCATCAAAAAAAGAAAGGGAAGTTTATGAGCAAAAATAAAGAAGAAATAACTGTTTATGATAAAAACGATACGACGAATTTTATTGATTCTAAAAAACCTCTCAAACTTCGTGATTTAGGTTTTAAATTACCAAAGGAAAGCCCGACAAAGGTGCTGAGCATCAGGCTTCCTACAAAACTTTATAATGAGATCAGAGCATTTTCCACCAATATGGACATTCCTTATCAAGCCTACATAAAATACTTGCTTAGTGAAGGCGTTGAAAAGGATATAAAACGCAGAAAAAAAAGAATTTCCTCTCGAAGTTAAATATATGCTGTTATTTATAAACTAAAAGCGGAATCAATGTCCTGTCCTGAGGCATAAGTAGAATTTGCCGAAAATTTAGAATTTTGGGTTTGATCATAGATGGCCTCCCCAAAAAACAAGTCAATAATAAGGGGATGTCTCCTTCTCTATTGTGTTGGTTATGTCAAATTTTTATTCTATTGCCTGGTTGCTTTTCTGCCTGGAATGATTGTTTTAAGAAAATATTCATTTTTATCTCTGTTATCATTCATCCTCGTCATCAAACAGAAATTTTTCCTCTAAATCCCATTGCTGCATTTTAATGCGGCTTTTCCTTTTTTTTACAAAATACCCTATAATGAAAATAATGCTTGCAGCAAACCACAAAAAGCCGGTGCTGGCAAGAATCGGGATCCAGCTGAACCGCAGCCCTAAATAACCCAGCCACAAATCCTCCATTTTATCCCAGTTCATACGGTATGTTTTTCTAATGGCATTATGAAAATTTTTATGCCTGCTGTATTCTTTAAGAAAAGCCTTAAACCTGTCATTGCCGAATTTTCCCTTGAGGAAAGAGATAAAGTAAAAGCTCTGACAATAGGCAAGTTCTGCATTTCTTAAGTCGCCTGGAAAACTGTGTGTAATGGTCTCCATGGGAAGAAGAGAATCTGTGAGAACCGCACCGGTAATTGTTGAAAGCCGGGACATGCTCCACTCGCCAGCCACAATCAGGGCCAGCCCTTCATTGAGCCATCGAGGCACCCCTTCCTTTCCCCTGAAGGACTGTCCCAGCAGAATATGAGTTATTTCATGAGTGAATGTTTTCATGAGGTCAACGCGCTTTTTTTTCAGAATTATAATGAGATTTTTTGAGGGGTAGGCAACGCCGACTGCCCAGATGGGGATGCGGGTGCCTTTTGGCTGGGCGTTCTGAAATTCGTTGTATGTTGAGGAGATAATAACATCAACCTTTTCTGTGAGGGGAAAGCCGAGGATGTCTGAAACTTTTTCTGTTATCCTGTCAGCATTTTGCATTAAAACCTGTGCAGCTTTTGTATCATCTTTGTGATAGGAGATCGTAAAAAAACCGGTTTCAGCCCTTTGATAAGCATGGGCGTGAAAAAGAGTAAAATAAAACAACATCATCAGGAGGCTTATTCCCGGACATCCTCTCAGAACTTTACTGAAATATTTCATATATAAAATATGGACAGAAGCAATTTTCTTTGACTGTTGATGGCTTTTGGTATAATTGTTTATTGTCTGCAAAACCCGGTGCTCTGCACAGGGATGCAAAAGCAAGCCGGTCCCTTCCGGGCCGGCTGTTTACTTAAAAGACAGGTGATTGCAAGTGAACGAAAACAGAAAGCTTTTCCTGATTGATGTGAGTTCCTATTTTTACAGGGCATATTTTGCTCTTCCATATTTTTCCACCTCTGACGGGCTTCCAACAAATGCCATATACGGATTTACAACCATGCTCCAGAAGCTTATAAGGGAACACCATCCTGCCTGTCTGGCAGCAATACTTGACTGTCCTGAACCCACTTTCCGGCATGAAGTCTATCATGAATATAAGGCAAACAGGCCAAAGATGCCAGATAATTTGTCAGCCCAGATACCCTATATTAAAAAGATCATTCAAGCCTTTAATATCCCTGCTATTGAAAAACCCGGGTTCGAGGCAGATGACATTATCGGAACCCTTGCCAGACAGGCGGAAAAGAGCGGTATGGAGGTCGTTATAATCTCCGGCGACAAGGACATGCTTCAGCTGGTAAGCCAGGGGATTACCATTCTTGACACCATGAAGGACTCTGTTTTTGATGTGGAAACTGTTGAGAAAAAATTCGGGGTGGGTCCTGACAAAATAATTGAAATTTTCGGGCTGATCGGAGATGCTTCGGATAATGTTCCAGGTGTCCCCGGGATCGGGCCAAAAACAGCAGAGCAATTAATAAAACAGTTTGGAAGCATAGATGGAATATATAAGAATCTGTCTGAAATCAGAAAAAAAAATGTAAAGCAGAGTTTAATTGAGTTTAAAGACCAGGCATATCTGAGTCGCGAGCTTGTAACCATCGATACCAGAGTTCCCCTTGACAAAAGCTGGCAGGATTTAAGCGCAGTTCCGCCTGATGAAGAAAACCTGAGACAGCTTTACAGGAAACTTGAGTTTGCCAGGCTTTTAAAGCAACTTACCCCTGAAAAGCAGGTCGAGAAGACATACCAGCTCCTGACAGACAATGAGCAGATCAGAAACCTGTTTTCAGATCTCAGGTCCCATGGGTTTTTTGCTCTGGATTTTGAAACCACCTCAGAAAATCCAATGCTGGCTGAAATTGTTGGTATATCCTTTTCCTTTCAGGAAAACAAGGCATACTATATTCCAATCGCACACAAGGACCTTGAAGGTCAGCCGGACCGGGAATTTGTTCTTTCCGAGTTGAAGCCTGTTATTGAAGACAGCAGAATAAAAAAAACAGGGCATAATATAAAATATGAATATATTCTTTTTAAAAGGCACGGGATAAATCTCAGGGGCATCTCTTTTGACACCATGATAGCTTCATATATCATCAACCCGTCAAAGTACCGTCATAACCTGGATGCAGTTTCCCTTGATTATCTTGATTTCAGGACTACCACCTATAAAGATGTAGTGGGAACAGGCAGAAACGCCCTTACATTTGATCAGGTGCCTGTTGAGGCTGCAAAAAACTACGCATGCGAGGATTCGGACGTCACATTTTTGCTGTCTCAAAAACTTTTAACAAAGATTAATGATGGTGGTTTCAAAGAGCTTTATTACCAGGTTGAAATACCTCTGATTGAAGTTTTAGCCCTGATGGAAATGACCGGTGTAAAGGTGGATCAGAAACACTTAAAAGAACTCTCAGAGGAATTTGGCAGGGAGCTTGAAGGAATTGAGAAAAAAATATATGAGCTTGCAGGGATAGAATTTAATATCAACTCCCCTAAACAGCTTGGAGAAATACTTTTTGAAAGACTGAACCTGCCCGTGCAAAAGAGAACAAAAACAGGGTATTCAACAAATGTTGAAACCCTTAACGAACTTTCAAAGATTCATCCATTGCCAGCTGAAATTCTATCCTACAGGAGCCTTGCAAAGCTCAAATCCACATACATTGACAATATGCCGGACATTATTAATCCAGCCACGGGACGGGTTCACACCTCATACAATCAGACCATAACAGCGACCGGGCGTTTAAGCAGCAGCAATCCCAATCTCCAGAACATTCCAATACGGACTGAAGAGGGGGTAAGAATCAGAGAGGCCTTTGTCACCGAGCCTGGCTGGAAGATGCTTTCTGCGGACTATTCACAGATTGAGTTAAGGGTCCTTGCACATCTGTCAGAAGATGAGACACTTGTTGATGCGTTTTTAAAAGATGAAGATGTGCATTCCCGTACTGCCTCAGAAATCTGGGGAGTAAAGCCCCGGGAAGTAACAGCCCGGATGCGAAGAGAAGCAAAGGTGATAAATTTCGGTATAATTTACGGGATGAGTTCCTTCGGGCTTGCAAAAGAGCTTGATATTGGACCCGGAGTTGCGCAGGCTTACATTGATGACTATTTTAAAAAATATCGCGGGGTAAGAAGTTATCTTGACAGGGTTCTTGATTTCGCACGGGCAGAAGGCTATGTTGCAACCCTTATGAACAGACGGCGGTATCTGCCGGAGATAAAGGCAAAAAATGCATCAGTGCGGAAGTTTGCCGAGCGAACAG
This sequence comes from Deltaproteobacteria bacterium, assembly GCA_024276465.1. Lineage (GTDB taxonomy): Bacteria > Desulfobacterota > WTBG01 > CAIYCZ01 > CAIRTM01 > JAJRXD01. The sequence continues at coordinate 30,772 of JAJRXD010000171.1, read as the reverse complement.
CTATTAATGCACCGGTTCAGGGCAGTGCTGCTGATCTTATTAAAATGGCCATGCTTCGTATTTCAGAAGCACTTGAAAAAAATGGCCTGCGGGCAAGGATGATCATTCAGGTGCATGACGAGCTTGTTTTCGAAGTGCCGGAGCAGGAGACAGAAGATCTGATCATACTTGTGAAGCAGGCAATGGAAAACGTGATTAAGCTGAAGGTCCCGCTTAAGGTTGACATAAACTGGGGGGCTAACTGGCGGGAAGCACACTGAGCATGATAAATAACCCCGGAGACAGAGCTGTGCCTAAAGTAACAATTGATAATACAACCTGCTATTACAGGCTGTCTGACAAAACAGGCAGTGACAATAAAACTGCTGTTTTTATCCATGGGGCCGGGGGTGACGGTTCAGTGTGGGAATACCAGTTAAAGCTGCTTGGCAAAGCTTGTAAATTAATAGTTCCTGATCTGCCTGGTCATGGAAAATCAGAGGGGGATGTTTTTGCTACTGCAGCAAAGTATGCTTACTGGTTAGACATGTTCACCGAAAAATTAAAAATCCCCTCCTTTTTTCTTGCTGGTCATTCACTTGGCGGCGCCATTGTGCAGGAATTTGCCCGTGCTTTTCCAAAAAAAGTGAAGGGGCTTATACTTGCAGGAACAGGAGCAAGGTTTAATATTTTAAAGGAGTATCTTCTGCTTATTCTGCGTGATTTTGAAACAGCAGTCAAAACGTCATGTGCCAGCGCATATTCCCTGTCTGTTACAAAAGAACTTTATGAAAAGGGCTATGAAATGCTCAGGAAAAACGGAAAAAAGGTGCTGTATGGTGATATGCTGACATGTGATCAGTTTAACAGCACAGTGTGGATTTCATCAGTCAGGAACCCGGCCATTGTAATCTGCGGCAGCGAAGATAAAATAACACCCTGTGTGCTTTCCAGAGACATCTCACGCCACATTGCAGGAAGCCAGCTTAAGGTCATCCCGGGAGCAGGTCACATGGTTATGATGGAAGCACCCGAAGAGTTTAACAATTCTGTCTTACGCTTTATGGATAAAAAAAGGCCTGAAACTCTTAATTAAAGTTTCAGGCCTTCAGGTTTTTTGTTATCTGGCCAGCCTGGGAAGCAGATAATTGAATCCGCCCTTTATTGCCTCCCTGGATTCTTTTGCATTTATAAGTTTTTTCTCCTGCATCTCTTCCACCAGCCTTTTATAACCTTCCAGCAGAATTGTTCTGTGCAGTCTGGCATCGATGACGCCCCTGGCCTTTAAAAGGTCAAGAACATCTATCATTTTATCATCCATTTCAATAAATTTTTTGGCCTGATCTTTTGTCATAACAGCCATGGTATCTGACCTCCTTTACCTGATTAATCAGAATTAATAATGATATTTTTTCTTTTTTTTCTCAGCCTCTGACAGGTATTTAGTTCTGAGTGGTGCAAGGTCTTTGGCAACGTATTCAAGTCCCAGCTGTTTCAGCTTTCTTTCAGTGGGGAATCCTGTCTTCGGGTCCCAGTCACGGTATTTGTAATACTGTTTCAGCATGTCATTAAGCGGGAACACAACGCCAACATTTGTCTGGTATTCAACACCCTGAGGCATGGGCTCAGTAGTGAAACGCTCAGGAACCGTATCCTCCCGTGCACCTGACATAATGCGGTTCCAGTATGCCCGCTCGAGATTAACAATACGCTCTCCGATTTCCTGGAACTCTTCTTCTGTGAAATCCAGCCCTGTTACCGCGTTCAGATACTCAACCTGATCAGGCGTCAGCACAGCATATGACCAGTGCGTGGTGAAGCAGCATACCTGGAGGGAATCTGTTGTTCCCTTCTGATTCTCTTCATAAAACACCATGTAGGGTTTGTTAGCAGTTGTAATAGGTTTGTTGCCCCGCTCGTCCCCAAGAATTTTTGTGTTCAGTCCGGGATAAAGAGCGCCTGAAAGCTCAAGGCAGCATAATGAACGGAGATGGTCGCAACCACCCCTTGTACCCACGGAAAATGAAAGCCCGTAACCAAAACCAAGACCGCGCGGATCATCGCCTGGCAGAGTCATGCCGCGCGTTGTAAGTGTGTAATAGCGGGCTTCATCAGGAAGTCCAAGCTTGTCTGCTGCTCTTTCTCCTCCTTCGGCAAGGATTGCGCCAAATCCCTCGCGCCTGGCTATCATCGGGATAAGCCTGCTGACGGTTTCTGCATCTCCCCACTCAAGCTCAAGGCCCCCTGTTTCCTTGGTTGTGATAAATCCTCTCTGATACCACTCCATGGCAGTACTGATAACACCACCTGTTTCAATACCGTCCATACCATAGTCGTTTGTCAGGCGTGCATTATGCCATACATCATTGGCATCTTCAATTATTCCAAGCCGTGGCCCTGTGGGTACAGCATGTTCATATTCTGGTCCGCCAAATTCCTCCCCGGCGTATTTACCGTCCTTTATCTGTGTAAAACGCCCACAGCAGATCGGGCATGCGTAACAGCCTTCACGGTGCTTCAAAACTGTCTGAGAGTGAACCTCACCTGATATATTATTTGCCAGGGGAGTTGCACCACCCTGCATGTTTTTCCAGGGAAGCCATCCATCACGGTTGGCAACGTTTATCAGTGCAAGGCTTCCAATTGCATAAAGCCCCTGTCCCATCGGGTCGGTTTTAAATGCCTGGCGGAGCCTGTTGCAGATATCCATCATTTTTTTAGGCTCAGCTATCTTGACTGTACCTGATCCGCGGGTTGCGATGGCTTTCAGGTTTTTGGAACCTATTACACCCCCGGTTCCAGTCCTGCCTGCAGCGCGCCACACATCATTGAAAGTACATGCAAACCGGACCATGTTCTCACCAGCCGGCCCGATCATCATCATATGGATGTCCTCATCCCCCAGCTCTTCTTTAATCATCTGGTCAGCTTCGCGAGGAAACTTGCCCCAGACATGACGTGCATCTCTGATTTCAACCTTGTCATCATCAATCCATATGTAAACGGGGTGCTTTGCTCTTCCCTGCACAACGATCTGATCATATCCTGCATATTTAACCTCTGCTCCCCAGTGACCGCCCATGTTAGAGTCACCAAACCCCCCGGTTAAGGGGCTTTTGCAGGAAACCGTCACACGGCCTGTTGAAGGAGCAGCTGTACCGCTTACCGGTCCCATGCCAAAGCATACCCTTGCCCTAGGATCATAGGGATCAAGGTGAGGCGGTACTTCATTATAGATAATATCCGAATTGAAACCACGGCCCCCCATCCATTTGCGCCTGTATTCATATGACAGAGGTTCTTTTGTAATTTTTCCTGTTGTAAGGTCGACACGAAGTCTTTGTCCTGCCCATCCGTACATAGCTTATCCCTCCTCTCCAACTTTTGCAGCTTTTAATCTTTCAGTGAGTTTTTCCCTGCGTTTGAGTTTAAAGCTTACGTCAGGGGTCTCATAAGTTATTGCACCGCCCGGACACCAGTCAGCACAAACAGGGCCCTCTTCTCTTCCTTCGCAAAGGTCGCATTTGAAGGCTTTTCCTGTCTTGTAATGCATGTTGATTGCACCGAAAGGACAGGCCATAGCGCATTCCTTGCAGCCGATGCATTTTTCAGTGTCAATTTTTGCAATTCCTGCTCCACAATCCATTGCACAGGCCCCTGTGGGACACACTGCTACACAGGGAGCATCTGTACACGCATCACAGCCTACAGGAAATGACTCTCCGAACCTTTCATTCCTGACAACAGCTATGCGTGATACCACTTTGCCGCATTCTCCATCGTGGTAAAGAGAGCAACCCACTACACAACTTCTGCAACCACTGCACTTTTCATGGTTGTACATCAAAACTTTACAGTTACTCATAGCCAAAAACCCTCCTTTCAAAACGGGTCAAACACATATAAAACTTTTAGCTTTAATTCTTTTGTGTTTCCTGTCCGGAAACCTGAGCAGTTAATCTATACACCTCCTTTCGTTACATTTATTAAATTTTGCCTTTAAAAAAGCCTGAAAGAGATTATTCACCCCCTTCAGGCTTCCTTTGCAAATACGGCGGGCTGAAAATCTTTCAACCTTTTCGGCTCCCTTCTTTAAATGGCAGCTCGGAACACCTAATAGATATCTCAGCGATAAAACAGAATATAATAAACAGCAAAATACAAAAATACATATTTATCATACTGATATTTACCGTGTCAACATGTAATTATCTGTCGTCGTTTGCAGAATTGCGGAGACAACATGAGTATTTTTAAAAATTATCATGTTGCAGTAATGATGTCAAATTGTGACTCTGGCGAATGGTGGGCGGATTGAACCTCGGAATAGGTGGGGAAGCAAATAAGTTGAGCTAATAACGTCCTTATCAAGGCCGCAGGATAAAGCCCGTCCATCTTCATCCCATTGTGCGACCAGCGTTGTTAGGCATATGCAAGACGTCCCTTAGGTTGAGGAATGGATCTGCCGAGTTTCGTGGCAGTTTCGATCCACTCATCAATGATTTGCTCCGCGTTGCCGAGAGCCTCCTGATAAGTCTTACCGTCGGCCATGCATCCGGGGAGTTCCGGAACCTCGGCTACGCAGGTATTATCCTCAGAACTCCAAAAAATGATGATTTCGTATCTTTTATCCATCGTCATTCTCCAATACGAAGGTGATATTTCAGGATCAAATTTCTGACTTGTTTAACTGCAAGAAAATGTTAGCATTTTATTTGAAAACAATTAAAACCTGATAGTATAATCTTTAAAATCTTTTTAACTTCTTTAAAATTATCTTCTGAAGTTTTAAAAAAAATACTAAAACTATTTTTATTTTTAATTTCAATATAGAAATTAGTTCGAGTTAGTGAACTTTCAATAATTTTAAAATGACCAACAATATCGTAATTAGGGGATTCGATGTAACAAGTGTTATTATCAAATTCAAATCCTCTTTGAATTAAAAAATAGTTATCGTCACTATCTGGTTTTTCTGCAAAAAGAACTTGAAAATAATCACCTGCTTCAGATGCTGAAACATAATTATAATGTAAATTCATAATTTGAGTCCTGCTAACGCCGAGTTGAGCTGCAAAATTGCCTGTATAACGGATACGAAGTGGCTGGTTATGCAGGCAATTTTGTCAGCTCGAACGATTTGTTCACGCCGCCTGCGGCGGGGGCAAATCGGAAGAGCTCAGTTCAACTCGGCGTTCACGCCGCCGTAGGCGGCGTGAACGACAAAGCTCAGTGGTTTTGTGGAGCGAAGCGGAACAAAATCCACTGCAGCGATTTGTTATGTGTTAATATTCTTTCACAGCTGCAAATAAATCAATTAACGCTTCTCTTCTTAGTCTAAACTTTGTCCCATGATTATGACCTGTACGTGCATCAAAATCTATATAAACATTACCCGCTTCTATAGCGTCTATAAATCTATCTAAATCAAATTGTTTCAACATATATATTTCTTGATAGTGAAAATGGAGAATCCCATTTATCTTCTTCGATTCAGCCCAAACAAAAAAACAATTATGCAATTTTGTTCCAGCTTTGTGATATAAGTCGTCAAATCCCCAGTAAGGTTCTGGATTAAGGCTTTTCCCTTCAACAAAATTGATCCATTCTGGATGATCTCTATCTATAATTTTGCTATGATCAAAATTAATCAATACTTTTCTTTGATTTCTATCTACTTTTACAGTAAATCCTCTATTACTATAAATATTTGCATTTATTGTTTGTCTAAAACTTTTTTCATCATCAGGGTGTTTTATTCCCGCTTCTTGATGTCTCCAGCCAAATTCGGGTAAGAGTATTGAAGGAACAAATTTGTAAGCACGTGGCGAGGGTTCCATATGAAATAATGTAATTAATGCAGTTGTATCTTTCTTCTGTGCTTTTAGCTCCCATTCTGCAGCATTTGGAATAGGAAGATTATTTTCTTCAATTCCCAATAAGTCTTCTAAAGTATTGCCCACACCACCGTCATTGTTTTTACGTCCTGTTGGAATCCAACCTTTATTTCGAATTTCAATAAGAGCCTTTATTAAACTTTCTTTGGTATATGTCTTCATTTTTTCTCCATAATGTCAAATAACGTTGGCTGTTGTGTTTGCATTTTATCATTTTTCTTTATTATTGAAGAAGGATCAATAAGTCGTTCTTCTGCCATTTTGCAATATTCTGGTGAAATATCTATTCCAATAAAGTGTCGATCTAATCCTTTCGCAGCAATGGCCGTTGTTCCGGAACCCATAAATGGATCAAGAACTATTTTTGCTGTTGTTGAAGAAATAATTGTTTCAATCAATTCAACAGGAAAAGGTGCTGGATGTTTATTTCTACTTTCTTGTCCAAATTCCCAAACATCCCCATAAGCATTAGCTTTTTTTGCTAACTTAAATTTCGGCTTTGCTATAAGATAAATAACTTCATAAGTTGGTAAAAAATATCCAGGGTTAAAGTTTATTCCACCTTTTCTTTTCCATATAATAATCTGTCTTACTGGAAAACCTGAAACAATATCATGCCTGTCTTGCAATAAACCCGCTTGAACACGCCATTTATGGTTATAAAATATGGCTCCATCTTCTGGGATTATTCGTAGCATTTCCTCCAAACATTCTCTTTGCCAAGCAACATATTTTTCATGCGGCATATTATCCTTGTAATGTGAATAGCCATTTATTAAAGCTGCATTTGACCATTTACCACCTCGCCCATCCTTCATACCATTACCTGTTGAGTTTTTTAGATTGTAAGGTGGTGAGGTAACAATCAAATCAACAGACTCATCTGGAATCTGTTTCATTACATCAATAGTGTTTCCACAGATAAACTTATCAATGAAGTCTTTCGGAAAGTTTAATTTTTTCAATTTACTCACTCACTTCTTCTTTTTATTTGGATTCACTATTTTACACATAACAAGTTATTGTACAGTTCTGGATATCATTCATGATATTTATATACTTGACATAGATATCCATGTCAAGTATATAATATCTAACTGGATAATACCACCATCCGAATAATATCTACGAAAGCTACTATGTTGAAAATCCCAGAGGCATTGCAAAAAAAATATAATGTTCTTTTAAAAAAAAATGATATCCTGCCCAAGCTTCACAACAATTATAGAAAATGGCTACGGTATTACCTGGATTTTTGTAAAAAGTATCAACATGCTTATGCAGCACAGGAAAGTCTGTCCCTGTTTATTGAAAAACTGAAAGAAAAAAAGCAGACCCAAGCCCAACAATATCAAGCCAGGCAGGCGGTTCTGTTATACTTTGCAGGGATGACCGTTAAATCAGCACTGGCAGAATCCGAAAGTCAGGTAAGGGAATCTGCCGGATCATTTAAGACTGCCCGGAGCAGTACAGACTGGAAAACTGCTCTTGAATCTTTGAGTAATGAAATCAAGGTGCGTCATTACTCGCCTAAAACACTTAAGTCCTATTCACTGTGGGTGGAAAAGATCAGATACTTTACAGACCACAAACCACCAGAACAATTAATCTCTTCTGATGTCAAAGATTTTCTGACCTCTCTGGCTGTTGTACAAAAGGTTTCTGCATCATCCCAGAACCAGGCATTTAATGCATTATTATTCTTTTTCAGGCATGTTCTGAACAAGGAATTCGGGAAAATTGACGGAGTGGTCAGGGCCAAAAGAAAACCCTATATTCCGGTTGTCCTGTCCCGGGATGAAATTGACAATGTTATCCGTAATCTTTATTACCCATATGACCTTGTAGTGAAACTCTTGTACGGTTGTGGTCTCAGACTTTCAGAATGTATGAAACTCCGGATCAATAATTTTAATTTTGATTATGACATCCTGACCATCCATGACGGAAAAGGTAAAAAGGACAGGACCGTTCCTCTTCCCACCTCTATTAAGGCTGAATTAAAAGCCCAGATTAAAAAAGTTGTTGCCCTGCACCAGGATGATCTTAACAAAGGCTATGCGGGTGCATTCATACCGGGAATACTTGAAAAAAAATACAAAAATGCGGGCAGGGAGCTTACCTGGCAATGGTTTTTCCCGTCAAAGGAATTAACCCATGTGGCTGATACCAATGAACTCCGACGATATCATCTTCATGAAACCCATGTACAGAAAGCCATCAAGCGTGCTGTCAGAAAATCGAAAATCATTAAGAGGGCCTCTGCCCATACCTTCAGACACAGCTTTGCAAGCCATTTGCTCCAGGCCAATTATGACATCAGAACCATCCAGGAACTTTTAGGGCACAGTGATGTAAGAACAACAATGATCTATACCCATACCATCAAATCCAGAACGATCAAGGAATCCAAAAGTCCGCTGGATCTATAGAAGTACCGGTGTCAGCACACACGACATAAGGGCCAGACATAAGGGTTCACCCATTAACCCAGAATTTGCAGTAGACATCTACTGTGGTGCAAAAACCCTTGCTGCAAAGCTTGTTTCACGATTTTGCTCCTCAACAGATCTATTGATATGCCTTCGTCTCAAAATCGTTCCAACTACGCGTTTCGCTAAGGGGTTTTGCCCCTCGCTACGACCCCTACTGCAAAACCTGGGTTAACGGGCTGTTGCCCAAACAGAAAGCCCTTTTCTGTGCCTTATTATAAGTTGACAAAAACGGTGCTATTTAATTAATATAGTACAAAAATAGAAATATGAGATCTGGAGCAGAAAAATGCCAAAAGTAACATGCAAATATTTTGTGAATGTTTTAGGTGCAACCAAAAAGGAAGGCGAAACCATTGAGATTGCCGAGGGAATGACTGTAGAGAAATTTCTTGATTTTATGATAGACAAGTACGGAGAAAATTTTGGCCGCCATGTGTATGCTGAGGGCACCATGGACGGCAGGCACTTTAAAACACCCAACATTTATTTAAACAAAAAACGGATCCAGTGGGTTCAGGACTTTCCGGATGGATTAAAAACCAAAGTCAGGGATGGAGATGAATTCTGGTTCGGACTTATCGTCGGAGGAGGGAGCAGTTAAACAGGTTCGAATTTAAACAGTTCACTTTGGTGACTGTTTTATCACATAAACCCTGTCGTTTGCACGCACAAGCTGTTCTGTTTTTACTGCTACGACCATTCCTTTTTCTGCCTGCACAATCTTTTATGATCCACCTCTATTGACTCTGCAGTTTGGGAAAACACACCGGTTGTTGGACCCTGAAACATGATTTCATCTCCAACTGCAAATTTATTGCTTTCAACCTTAACTTCTGCAACCCCCGGTTTTTTATAATATTTCTTTACAAGTCCCGCATACTCTTTTCTCGTTGAAGCCTGGCTTCCGTGAGTATCAGTCCATTCGTTTACCGGTTTTCCCAGAAAAAACCCTGAAGATAAGCCCCGATTGTACACCCTTTTAAGGTCTGCAGAGAGCTCTTTTTTAAAAGCTTCAAACTCCTTTTTAAAACCTCTTTTTCCCCTGTTTCTGAAATAAAAATCAACAGCCTTTCTGTAGACTCCTGTTACAGTGCCGACATATTCGGGACTCCTGTTTCGCCCCTCTATTTTGAAACATGAAACCCCGGCTTCTATCAGTTTTTCGATGAAGGGAAGCGTGCACAGATCCCTGGGACTTAATATGTAATTATTGCCAACCAGGAAACTGTATTTTTCATCTTTTTCAGTAATCAGATATTCTCTTCTGCACAGCTGCAGGCATTCTCCCCTGTTGGCTGACTTGCCTGTCTGGAACTGTGACAGAAAGCATCTTCCGCTGATTGAGACGCACATTGCTCCATGGGCAAATACTTCTATTTCAATGTCCCGGGATAATTTAACACCAAGATTTTTTCTGATTTTTTTAATATCACCAAGGGAACACTCCCTTGCAAGCACAAACCTTTTAATTCCAAAGTTTTTATGAAAAAAAAGAATGCTGTCAGAATTAGAAACAGACATCTGGGTTGATATGCAAACAGGAATTCCCTGTTTTACTGCTTCCCGTATAACTGCAAGGTCCCAGCATATTATTGCATCAATCCCTGACTCTTTGCATTTTAGAATGATTTTTTTTATCTTTAAAAGATCACTTTCATAAACAACAGTATTCAGGGCAAGATAAGCCTTAACCCCGCTGCTGCTGCAAAGCCCTGCAATCTTTTTTATGTCTGCCAGCGAGAAGTTCTCAGCGCCGGCCCGCATGTTAATGCCTTTTATTCCAAAATACAGCGCATCACACCCAGCATCAACAGCAGCCCTTAAGGCTGTCCAGTCTCCTGCAGGAGACATTATTTCAGGTTTTCTGTTTTCCGAATTTCTTTGGTTCATTAGTAAAAAGTTGAACTGCTTAAAATATCAAATATAGAACATATGAACAGGAATTGTTTGGAACCGCAGAACCACGCTGACTTGCGCAGACAGACATACTGACGACCTGTCCGTATGTCTAAAGCAATGTCCTTTGGAGATAACAATCATAAATATATGTTTTTATCGCGAAGCGATGAAAGTTCCTGGGCGGACAGGTCGTCCGCACAGGAGTCTGGGGTTCCAAAATGTGTACCTGGCATTTACCCAGATATTAGTACGTTACAGAAACAAGTGTCAATTGCTTTTCATTTTCAACGAAATTATTTGGTTTATTTGAAATGTTAACACCCTATAAGGAGGGGTAATTATTATTTAGGTTGTTCTGTGTTTTCTGTCTATTCCTTTCCATGAATACCACCCCCAGGTTCCCTCCCACCCTTCGCAAGGAAAGTGGGAAGAGTGACCAGATAGAAGGGATTGTTGTTTTAAACATAAATTATTAATAAATAATAATTAAGATGATATTATAATGTTTTATATAGGGGGTTCTCCCAATTTCTCGGGATAATATCCTATATATTTAGGATAAACTCCCGACAATATAGGGTAATATCCCTATAGATTTTGAGGTGTTATTTGCTATAGCTTAAAATAATAATAAATACTTTAATTTTTTATTGACAAATGACAAAGTTACCGCTAAACTTTATTATGTTGTTAGGTGAATAACATTTTTAAGAAAATGTGTTTTAGTATTAAACTATTACTTATTACTTGATGGGGTAGTAATGAGTGTAACACTGACAAAAATTGATTCAACTAATATTGTTTAGAAAACCGTTTTCAGGTTTAACATATTTACCTGAAAGCGGTTTTTTTTATAGAAGAGAAAATGCTTAACGTTTATTAGAGCTAAAAGAAAAACCCGACAGGTCATACCACCAATTATCCACCTGCCGGGTTCATGGTCCCTACACGTAGACAGCAAAATTGGGCTATGCCTTTTTTGTGCCCAAGTGCGGGTTGTTTAAACGGTACTGACTGGCTTTGCTATGAAAGCGTACACCCTGGTTCAAATGTTCAGATTAAAGTTAGCAGGTACTTACTATCTATATTACCTTTAGCATTTTATACAAAAAAAACAAGGGAAAGGGGGTGAATGTAGTAGAAATGAATTTAAATAGAAAAGCAAGGCAGTTAGGTAAGAATTAATCACAAGTTAAGGGGTAGAGTATCTACCGAACCAAAAGGAGGGAACCCATGAAAACAAACTCTAATTTAAAAAAAACTTATAACAATTTATTATTAATTGTTGTCTTTGTGGTTAACCTAACAACCGAGCATTTAGTGATGGTTATTTGGACGTTGTTATTCTGGGAGACGATTATTCCAATTACCCCTTATACGCGCATCATGCTACCGAGACATTTAACTTGATTTTTAGCACTCCTCCTTTTAATGAATATGGTAACATTCGTGGTTGGGGATCTTCAAATTATGATATTGGTGCTTGTTTTTGTCAACTCGGTGGTCTTTCCTGCAATACCACAACGGTACAGCAGAAAGCTGAACAGGCCTATGCAAATTATGATGAAATTATTGTACTTCACAATCAAGATGTTTCCTACTTGTGTTGGTCAAATGCTGATCGCACTTGTGGCGGAGGTAATAGAAATCATTTCTCAAGAGTTTGGGCAAGAGACCCATGGGGTTATGAATACGTTGCACGTCATGAATTTGGACATAGCTTTGGGGGCTTAGATGAAGAGTATAATGCAGGACAAGAACCACCCGGTGGTGTATGCGTTTATCCCAATGGCATTGTTGTCCAGACACTTTAAATTGTCCTCCAGACTGTGATGGAGGCTGTTTTGATTCTGGAGTACATACAAATTATGCTGGATGTTCACCCGCGTGCACTACACAAGCTTATCATGCTTATACCTTTGGGTATTGTAGCATGTCAGGGGTAGACCAAGGTTATTGTAGCTGGTGTAAAAGGCTTATACGAAAAGTAATGAACTAATTATTATTTATATTATTCTATTACAAACCATCTTCTATAAGACTGGGTTATAATTTAGATTTGACCATGAAGGAATTGTTTTCGGGAGGGATTTTTACTTTTCAATATCTAAAAATAATTATTACGGGCTAATCTGAGATAGTGCCATTTTTACAAATCAATTATTATGACACAGTCTCTCTGATGGTGTATATAATTCACACAAGCTCCTATTAAATCATCCCTGTAGTGAAAAATTTATGCTAAAGGAATTAATTATAATGGAAAATAATAAATATATTTATTTGATCTTAATATTGTTTACTTTTTGTTTTTCCTCTTTTGTTCATGCTTCGTGGCAAATTCAGACTGTAGATAATAATACTGATGACGTATGGTCGCTTTCTTTTGACCTGGATTCTAAAGATAATCCCCATATAGCCTATATTAAGCATGAAAGATTAAACGGAGGGGGACAAAGAAATGATTATTATTATAGTTTTTATGAAGATAAGTGGAATACAGAATTAATGTTTTCTGGTGCAGATGGTCTTTCATATATAAATTTAGCGATTGACCATACAGACACCCCAGTTATTGTCTATACAAATGCATTTGATTTTACAGAAGAACTGGTTTATCTACATAAAAATAATAATACGTGGCAAACTGATACTATTGATGAAGGCGTTTGGCAACCTTCAATTTCTATTGATCAAAATAATAACCCCGGGATCATGTATTCAGTCCTTCTGTCTGAAGGCGGTGCTACATGGAACGGCAAGTATGATATCAGATATGCATATAAGGATAATGACTGGTTGATAGAAAACGCCTATGAAACCACTGGGTATGCTGATTTTGGATCTTTAACATTTGCATTTGACAGCAATAACAATCGTCACGCATTTTTTACTGCTACATGCCTTGGCGATACCAGAGACCCCAGAGATATAGGATTAAATTATCTTTATATTAATAATGATATAGCATGGTATCATGAACTACTGGAGTTTACAAAAGAGTGTAGTATTCTCGATATCTCAAAAATAGCGCTGGACAGTAATGATCAGCCATGGGTAGCATATTACCATCACTCAACTGAGAGCATTAATCTCATTAAGAAAAGTGAATCGGGCTGGGAAACCATGTTCGAAGACGAAAATGCTTATAGTGGCACCCCTGTTTCTTTGGTTTTAGACAGTTTGGACAGACCCCACCTTGTATACAACGTGTTGAGTTATGCAAAAGAACGTGAATTAACATATGTTCATTATGAAGATGATTGGATGTATGACGTTATAGACCACCAGCCATTTACATATTTCTTTATTGAGTTAGAACTGGACAGCAATGATAATCCACACATAGTTTACAAAAATTCTGAACAGATCAGTTATGCACGCTGGGTGGAGGGAATACCTGTTCCTAAAGTAAAGAAAGTTTTTCCAAGCTCACTATCTGATAAAGAAAATTCTCAATTAATTATTCACGGAAGCAATTTTATTGATGGTGTATCTGTAAAGTTAACAAGGAAAGATCAAGATGATATCCTGGCGAAGATAAGGAGAAGAAATAATAATAATATTATCTGTTCCTTTGATCTCAATGAAGTTGTTCATGGATCATGGAATGTGGAGGTCTATAACTCTATAGACCGTTTTTTTGTTTTAGAAAATGGAATAACCATTGAACCTCAACAATGTTTATTTGAACAGTTTATTCAAAACGATACTACCCTAAAAATATTGAGAACATTAAGAGATGAGGTGTTGAATAATACTTCGGACGGGGCAGAATATATCAGAGCATATTATCATCATACAGGTGAACTTGCAAATATCATTATTTCTGATTCTCAATTAAAGAAACAGTTTCTCGAGATTGTTGAAAATTTCTCTCCTATTGCTAAATCCATACTTAATAAAAACTATTTTACTCTTACAGAAACACAAGTAAAAGAAATTATATCGTTTCTTGATAAGGTTTACAGAAAATCACCCAATCTTAAAGCAATAATAGAAAAAGCGACAACAGATATAAGGAACGGAAAGTTTAGGTAAATTACGTTGCCTTAAATGTGGGGAACTTAAAAACAATTTTAATCGCCTTGAAGTTTCCTCCTGCTTGCTTTGATATTCAATATTTTTCTTTGTCACTTGTGAGATTAACTTTGTTATCTGCCCCCCAGTGTTAGGATAGTTGTCACCTGTAAGAGGAAAAAGGTATAAATTTAAAAAAACAAATCTTTCTTTAATGGAAATATTGGAAAATATATTACAAGTTTAAAGTTTCCTCATCATCATAGACAAGCTCAACCCAGTCAACTTCAGTTCAAGCTGATATTTCACCTGTCTTATTTTTGTTTTCAAGGGTACACGGAAGATTTCTGCAGAAATGGGGTAAAATCAAAACAGCTGAATTGAATGAAAGTATGCAAAATCTGCGACTTCCCCTGAATCTTTCCTCTTAAAGTCGGGCTTTGTTTCCTAAGCCGCGCAATCGTGTTTTTGCTTTACCGGCTCCATGGATTGACTGACGTCAATAACTTTTTCGGGCGGGAATTGAAGTGGTCTGGATTGCAGATGCTTTACAAAAAAAGTTAAACTTTGTCTTGGACATGTTTTATGCTAATCTCTAATAATCCCGTAAAAATCCGGAAGAAAGTTTTTAAAGATTTTCAGGCATGATTTAATAAAACTGGGGATTGTGTAAAACAGTCGGGAAACAGACAACTGCGTAAAATTCCCTCCAGCCTGCAAATCCAATGAAAAAATGAGGTGCATTGTGAAAAGACAATATTTAATATATCTGTTTTTATCAACAATCCTGATTTCCTGTGAGCCTAAATCTTATTACAACTTACAGCACTATTTCCCATTATCATTAGGCAATAACTGGACATACTCTAACGGGGAGGAGACAAAATCTTTTGTCGTAAATGGTAAAGAAGAAACATTTACTGAAGAGATGGCCCTGAGGATAATGGAAGACAGCGGCGAGTATACCTGTTTTCTTTGGAAGGATTCAGGCCTTGTCTTTTTTCGCAGGGCAGCTGTTACCGGCCCTTATCGTGCAGATACCCCGGCAATATGGCTTCCCTTGTCTCTGTCTGTTGATGAATCTGTCACACAGTCAATCCCTGTCACCACATATACAACAGAAACAGGAATCCCGGCAAGGCAGTTTAATTTAAGCAGGACTGTAAGATTAAGTTCTGTTGAAGATGTCACTGTTCCGGCAGGCACGTTTAATAATTGTCTGAAAATTGAGATAAGTGGAGACGAGCAGGAAACCTGGTGGCTGGCAAAAGAGGCAGGCCGGGTGAAATTTATTGACACCCATGGAGTGGAATGGACATTAACTGCTGCGTCTGTTGATGGCAGCCAGCATCCAGCAGGGACACGGGCTGATTCGTTTTCACCCCAGGACTACTTTCCTCTGGACCAGGGCAAAACATGGTCATATTCCAGGCTTGGAGGTGGGGAAAATACCACTGTTATTGACGGAAAACAAACATTAAACGGCCGGGAAACAATGGTCAGAAAAGAATCCGGAAGGTGGTTTTACGAAACAATAGATGAAAACGGCTACTATATACACGCGCTTAACCTGAATGGTACATATGCAAAGTTTTCACATCCTGAAGACCCGGTTCTTTTTATCCCTGATCCGGCAGGTATGGGAAAGTATTCTGAAGACATCTCTGAATCATCTCTGGTAAACAAGCTGGAGGATGATTCTTCAAATAATATGGATATTATTCTTACAAGTGTTCTCACAGGACTGGAAGATGTAACTGTTCCATATGGCACTTTCAGGGACTGTCTCAAATTCTCCTACCAGGAGGTTAAGTTTTTAAAGTTCCTTGATGTTTACGACAACAGGTCAGGTACCATATGGGTAGCTGAAAATTCTGGAATAGTGAAACACAATTATTTAAACGTAATAAACTACCCGGCATGGAGACAGTCCATGCTTAAAATCAGTGAGGTAAATCAGTACGAGCTTGGAGCATCCATTTCAGGAATGGTTCAGGGAGCCCGGGCCGGAGGTGTAACTTTCAAACTGAAAACCAGCACAGATGAAAAAACAGTTCAGACCGACAAGGATGGCAGCATCTTTTTCGGGGGCATAGCACTGAATGACAGCTTTATAACACCCTATTTTCCGGGATATCTGTTTATCCCAAAGTTTATCTATGTGCCGGAAAATTCATTTCAGCTTGCAGAGGGCAATCAAAAAGGTCTGTTTTTCCTGTCAATTCCATATCCGGAAAATTTTGCCCCCTCAATTGATTCAATAGAACCTTCCTCTGGCAGTGCAGGAGACCTGATTACAATCAGAGGCAGCAACTTCAGCTCATCAACAGGTGATGTAATATTTTATCCTGGTGTTGAAGCAGAAGTTATTTCATGGGCTCCTGAGGAAATCATATGCACGGTTCCTCTCTGGGCAGTTTCCGGGGAAGTTTATGTTGTTAACTCTTTGGGAACAAGTAACAGAAAAGATGTTGAGATTGACAGTGAATATCCGGGAAACGAGATGGTCTTAATCAATCAGGTGACCTTTAAGATGGGGAGCCCCGAAGGCCTGGGGCATACTGACGAATATCCTCTGCACGATGTTACCCTGTCCGAATATTACATAGACAAGTACGAGATTACCAACCATCAGTTTTCTCAGTTTTTGGATGATGGTGGGTATGATACCCGGAGTTACTGGGAGATCACCGAAGGAAATGTTTTAGTTCAGGATGGAAGATGCTCAGTATGTCATGGAGATGCTGACATAAACAGATATGAATATGACCCTGAAAACCCGCCACGATATGACGTAACACAAGATGAGCTTCCAAATGACCCCTGGAAAGGATGGAAATGGAAAGAGGAAAATAACATCTCTCATCCTCTTGAATGGAATTTGGAAGATACTCCCTACTGGCTGAACGATCCTGTTTCAAACCATGCTAATTCTCCTGTAACGGCTGTCTCATGGTATGAGGCTTATGCCTATGCAAAATGGGCTGGCAAGAGGCTTCCCACGGAAGCAGAATGGGAATATGCTGCCCGTGGATCAGACCTGAGATCATATCCATGGGGTAACACAGAACCGGACTGTTCTTATGCAAATTTCAAGTATAACGGAGTAGAGTGTGTGGGCAGAGTATCTCCAGTTGGCTCCTATGAGCAGGGCAGATCGGAAATGGTTATCTATGACATGGCAGGTAATGTCTGGGAGTGGCTTAATGACTGGTTTGCCAAAGGTTATTACAAGTATGCTGAAGAAAACGGGATTACAGACAATCCCGGAGGGGTCTCAACGTCACACGGCAGGGTCTTCAGGGGAGGAGCTTACAACAGCTACAGTTTTTATCTGAGATCCGCCTATCGAACAGGGGAAGGAGATCCTGGGACACAGAGGCCCAACATTGGTTTTCGGTGTGCAATGAGCACGGAATAGATAATGCCAAGATTCTATCTATATACTCTCTGAATAGCACAGGAGGTTACGATGAAAGGGAAAGTGTTTTTGGGAGTTTTTACTTTTTTATTAATGATTTTTATGTCCAAAGCTCTTTTTGCCGGATGGAATATTGAGACAATTGACAGTGATACTATTATCGGAGAATATACTTCAATTGTTCTGGATTCAGACGGCAGCCCCCATATAAGCTATTTTGATGATATTAGCGGTAGTGTGAAGTATGCCTGGTATGACGGAACACATTGGAATATAGAGACAGTGGATACAGCTTTTAGTGATTACGGAGTACATTCCTGCATTGCTGTGGATCAGGATAACAGGCCACATATAAGTTATTTCGATTCTGCAAACAGCGCTGTAAAGTATGCCAGCTATGATGGTACACAATGGAATATAGAGACAGTGGATACAGTAAATGCATTAGTGTGTTTTACTTCAATGACTCTGGACAGGAATGAAAAGCCGCATATGAGTTACTTTGATCCCACAGATGCTGTGATAAAGCATGCTACCTGTGAGGATGCAGGCTGGTATATGGAAACGGTCGATAATGCATATGCATTGATGATTTATACCAGCCTTGTGCTGGACACATCCGGTAATCCCCGCATTAGTTATTTTCAGCCAGGGGATTCAGGATTAAAATATGCAGTCTATGACAATGCAACCTGGAATATCGTAACAGTAGCCAGCTCTGGATCCGGTATATTTTCTTCCCTTGTTTCAGGCACAAAAGACAAACCCCATATTACTTATCATGATCTTGCATCCCGCAGTCTGGAATATGCTGTAGGTGATGGTACAACCTGGCAAACAGAGTCAGTAGACACAGCAACGGGATTAATGTTTTACATGTCTCTTGCTCTGGACTCATACAGCAACCCCCATATAAGTTATCAGGATGCTGCTGCTTTCAGCCTTAAATATGCCCGATATAATGGTAATGACTGGCTCATTGAGACTGTTGACAGTGGGGGAACAGGCATATACACAGCCCTTGCTGTGGATGCAAATGACTTTGCACATATAAGCTATTATGATCAGGGCCATTTAAAATATGCCAATTACAGCGAATGAATGAGCAACTGAAAATCATTCATTATGTATTTTCCCTGATCTCTGCTTTTCAGGAGTTTCCCCCAAAGATTTCAGGATAGATTGAAAATCAGTAATCCTGAGAGATTTAGAATGGCAGCAGATACGTACTTTTCTTTGCTTGCTCCAAAGAAAAGTACCAAAAGAAAAGGCACTCCCGAGACAAGCCCGGGATCTTTGACCTGCTTTTTGGCCTGCGGCTTCCCGAGCATGAGCATCTTCTGCAGCAGGTCCAAAAACTCGTCCCGCCAAGTCGGGACTCAAACAGTTTGGACCCTTCATCTGCAGAAAGACACTCATGCCCGGCTGCGGTGCAATGGGTTAAAAAAACACTTTGCCTCTTGTCATTTTTGCTTTGTTGCCACCAATATTGTCTGCTTTGAGTTTTATCCCTCTTTTTTGGGGAAACTCCTGCTGCTTTTGCTTTTATGTTGACATAAAAAAGCTTATATTTTATACTATTAGCAAACAAACCTTTTAGGACCGCACATATACTTATGCAAAACAGCATTCGACCAAAAACTTTTTCTAAAACCAGGTCAGCCGGGAAAAGAAATAAAGTAATTTTAGCAGCAGTACTTGTCTTGATTGTTCTTATCATTGCAACCCTTTCAGCCCGCATTCAAAAAAGGAAAAAACTGCAGGCTCTTGAAAAATCGGAAAAAACTGAACAGGCATTCCCTGTTAAGGTGACTGAGATCCATTACAGTGATATTGCAAGCTTTGTTCGCTCCTCGGCTGTTATACAGGCGTGGCAGGAGGCTGTTGTTTCCTCGGAGGTGTCGGGGAAAGTAAAAACATTATACGCAAAAGTCGGTGACCGCCTGGAGCCTGGTGCTCCAATCCTCAAGATTGATGACGAAATGCTTCAATACAGGCTCGAGGAGGCGCAGGCCAAGATACTGCAGCTTGAAGCAAACCATCAATACAGCAATAACGATCTGAGAAGAAAAGAGGAGCTTTTTAAGGGTAAAATTATTTCCCTTTACGATCTTGAGCTGGCACGGGCAAAGGAAAAAAGCGACCAGGGGCTTTTGGCCTCAGCACAGGCTGCCCTTAAAATTGCCAGGAGAACCCTGCGGGAAACCTTAATAAAAAGCCCTTTCAGCGGTATTTTAGCAGAACGTTTTGTAGCGTTAGGATCCAATGTTGTAACTGGTCAGAAAATCGCTGTGCTTGTGGATATAGACAGGGTTAAAATCAGGATAGGGGCCACGGAAAAGGAGTGGTCCGTAATACGCGAAGGACAGGCTGTTAAAGTAACAACTGCCTTAAACCCCGGGAAAATATATACAGGTTCGGTCTATAGCATGGGCCTGAAAGCAGATGACGCAACACTTACATTCCCTGTGGAAATTGTAGTCTGGAACAATCAGGAGCCGCTGCTGAAACCCGGCATTTTTGCACGGGTGGAGATTCAGACTGAAATGCACAGAAATGTTATTATCGTGCCCGGGGAGATAGTTTCAAAGGCTTCAGACAGCAGTTTTGTGTGGGCAGTAGAGAGTGGCCGGGCAAAAAAAATTGCTGTAGAGCCGGGGGCTGTTGTGGATTCAAGTATTATTATCAAAAAAGGTCTGAATCCGGGAGACCGGATAGTCACCCTGGGGCAAGAGAATCTTTTTAACGGAAGTCCGGTTAAGATAATTGAGTAATAATGAATATTGCAAGGCTCTCAGTTAATAATCCCGTCACTGCCAACACCCTGATGGTTGCGGTGCTTGCACTCGGTATATTCTCTCTTTCAACCCTTCCCCGTGAGTTTCTGCCTGATGTTACCTTTAATATGGCGTTTATCATGACCGTGTACCCGGGCACATCCCCTGAAGAGATTGAAAAGCTTATTACCAGGCCAATTGAAGACGAGATAAAGGATGTTGATAAAATCGATTTCATATCATCAAAATCTTCAGAGGGGCAATCCACGCTTTTTGTTAAGTTTGAAAACATGTCGGATAATGATTTTAAAATAATCCTCCAGGATCTCCGGTCAGCAGTAGATAAAATCTCTGATCTTCCGGATGATGCCGAAGACCCTGTTGTTATGGGCATTGGTTCAGGTGAAATGCTGCCCGTGCTTCAGGTTACCATTGCCGGGGATTTGCCTGAGAAAAGGTTAAAGCAACTCTCGGATAATTTGAAGGACCGCCTGCTGGAAATTACAAATATTGCAAAGGTTGAGGTTACAGGGACACGGGAGCGTGAAATATGGGTTAATGTGGATCCTGAAAAACTGTACGGATATGGTTTTTCCATTGAACAGGTTGCAGCTGCTCTCAAGGCAACCAACCTTAACCTTCCCGGAGGCACCCTTAAGGTGGGTCATTCAGAATATCTGGTTCGGACCATCGGCGAATATGACAGGCCAGACTCCATTAATAATGTTGTTATTCGAACTGATCCAAAAGGCCGGCATGTAAAAATAGGCCATATTGCACAGGTGAAAGATACTTTTGAGGATGCCCGCACCACCTCATTTTTTAACGACAAACCAGGGGTTACCCTGAATATATCAAAAAAGAAGGATGGCAATACTATCCGGATTGTTGAAACAATAAAAAAGATAGCAGGGGAGTTTGAATCTGATTGTCTTCCGCCGGGAAGCGAAATTCTTTTCAGTAATGACAGTTCCATACAGATTAAAGATGCCATTGGAAAGCTGAGCATTAATGCCCTTCTCGGAATGGTTTTTGTTGTGATTCTTCTCTGTCTGTTTATTGGCTGGCACAATGCACTGTTTGCTGCAATAGGCATCCCGGTCTCCCTTATGTGCACCTTTATCTTCATGCAGGTTATCGGGGAAAGTATCAATACAAGCAGCCTTTTCGGCCTCAT
The DNA here is from genome assembly GCA_024276465.1 of Deltaproteobacteria bacterium. Lineage (GTDB taxonomy): Bacteria > Desulfobacterota > WTBG01 > CAIYCZ01 > CAIRTM01 > JAJRXD01. Next base: position 9,107 of record JAJRXD010000171.1, on the reverse strand, counting down.
GATGGTTGTTGGAATAATTGTCGATGATGCAATTGTTATTATTGAAAACTGTTATCGCTATATCCAGAAAGGCATGAAGCCCAGAGAGGCGGCTGTTCTCGGGACCTCGGAAGTTCTAAGTCCGGTATTCAGCGCATGCCTTACCACAATAGCTGTTTTTTTGCCTCTGATGCTGCTGCCCTGAGTTATGGGTAAATTCCTCCGTGTGGTTCCGGTTGTTGTATGTCTTGCCCTTGCCGCATCTCTTTTTGAGGCTTTCTTTATTCTTCCCTCTCACGTCGCAGAGTGGAGCGGCAGCGGAGGGCAGAGCCCTTTGCGCCATCGTCTGATTTCCATACTCAGAAACAGGTACACAAAAATACTGACCTATGTATTAAAGCGCCGTTATGTCTTTACAGGATCTGTTCTTTCAGTATTTGCCGGATGTGTTGTCATCATAGCCGTGGGTATTATTGATGTTGACCTGTTTTCCATGGAGGAAATTTCTCAATTCAATATTAATGTCACAATGCCTGAAGGATCAAACCTTGAGGCCACTAACAGTGTTCTTTCTCAGATTGGAGAAAAGCTTGCATTGCTGCCGGAGAACGAGGTGGCTGCAATTGTAAAAAATGCCGGTCTTCTTATTACACATAATGAGTGGATATTTAATACTGCTGTCGGGCACATAATGGTTGATCTTGTGGAGAAAACAGACAGGGAGCGCTCGGTTGATGAAATAATCAGAGACTGCCGGAAAAAGGTTGTGGATATCCCGGGACCCCTGAACATAGAGTTTAAAAAACTTCGCGGCGGTCCCCCACGGCCCAAAGCTGTTGAAGTAAAAATACAGGGAAAATATTTATCAAGGATAAAGGATATATCAGAAGAGATAAAAGAATATCTCAAAAAAATCCCCGGGGTCTATGGTGTCCAGAATGATCTCAATTATGGAAAAAAAGACCTCAAAATCTACGTGGATGAAGATATGGCTGCTCTCTACGGGCTTGACATTTCCAGGGTTGCATCTTCAATACGTAATGCTTTTGAAGGAAAAGTTGCAACTGTCTATCGTGAGGGAGATGAAGAAGTTGACGTTATTGTAAAATATGACCCGGAATATGTTGAATCTGTCCAGGATATTGAACATCTGAAAATAACGACCCCACAGGGTGATCTTATTCCACTTCATAATGTTGCCAGGATTAAGATTGAGCCAGGCTACACAAAAATACGTCATTTTAAGCTTGACAGGGCGGCAACTGTTTCAGCTGATGTGGACAAGGCGGTTAACACTGCTGTAAAAGTCAATCAGCAGCTGCAGAAAGAGGCAAAAAAAATCATCAGAAGAAATCCTGGCTATACGGTTCGTTTTGAGGGCATGTTCAAGGATATCAAGGAACAGTTCTCGTCCCTTGGCCAGCTCTTTTTACTGGGTTTGTTTCTCATCTACATTATTCTTGGTGCCCAGTTTAAATCTTACATACAGCCCTTTATAATCCTCTTTGCAATACCCTTCACATTTATCGGGGCCATTTCGTCCCTTGTCATAACAGGAAAACCATTTTCAATGGTGGTTCTCTATGGCTTCATAGGGCTTGCCGGAATTGCGGTCAACGACGCTATTGTCATGCTGAGCTTTATCAACAGCGCAAGAAAAAAAGGGGTGGGCCGCTGGCGTTCAATAGTAGAGGCTGGCAGGCTCAGGCTCCGTGCTATAATTCTCACCTCGCTTACTACCATGTTCGGCGTATTTCCCATGGCAATGGGTCTGGGTGGGAAGTCTGAAATATGGGCGCCCATGGCCAATACCATATTCTGGGGGCTGGCTGCAGCCACCCTGCTCACCCTTTTTCTGATACCGTGCGTCTTTACCATAGTTATAGATGACCTGGGGCAGTGGTGGAAAAAAAAGAGGGGTGGGCAGACTGGTCGTCCTGTTGAGCCTGATGCACAGCCCCATCTGAGCAGCTGTCCGGAACGATAAAAAGCAAATGCCCGCCTTTGCAGTTGACTGTGCAAACAGGGACCTCCGGAGCAATGGAGATTTTTTAAAAAGCTCTAAATTTTCAAAAAACCCCTGCCGTGACTTTTATTGACAAGAAATAAAAATTTTCGTAAGTTAACCTGAAAAGCAAACGAAAATTTTACAACAGGGGTAATACCAGCATGAAATCCAGAAAAAGATCCTACCATACCATAAGAGATTTCCTGTTTGTTATCTTCAAACATAAAGCATTTATAGTCCTTGTTTTTCTTGCAGTATTTTCAGGCGGACTTTTCTGTTCTTTTTTTACATTGCCTGTTTATGAGGCTGATTCAAAATTATTACTGAAGAACAGTTTAAACTCAGGTATCCCCATATCTGAAAAAGCTGCAAAACAGACCTCTACCATGGACATGGCAGTCGGGATGTTAAAGGGGCGCTATCTTATAGAAAAAACCATAAAAGAAACTGGTGTAAAAACTCTGTATCCGGACATAGAGAGAAAACATTTTTTTGGAAACCTGTCCGGACTGCAAAAAGCAGTTCTTGAGTTTAATAAAGCCCTGAGCGTGCGGAAAGGTAATCTGATAATAGTGAAATTTCAGCACACAGATCCTGTTCTTGCTGCAAATGTTGTGAATAAATTAATTGAGGAGTTTCTTGATTACTATCCTTCTGTTCAAAAACAGAATCAGAAATATGACTTTTTTAAAAAGCAGGTTGATCTGATGATAAACAAACTCAAAGCATCTCAAAGTGAGCTTGGTCTGTTCAGAAACAGTAATAATATAAGTTCAATAACAAAGCAGAAAAGCCTGCTGCTTTTGCAGATTTCCGAACTGGAGATAGAAGTTTCAAAAGTCAGCGCAGAAATCAGTGAGCAGGAAGGCCTTGCAAAAAGCATAGAAAAAGCCTCTTCAGAGCAGAAAAAAATCCTGAGAAAGCTGATTGCACTTAAGAGCAAAGAAAAAAAACTGAACCAGCTGATTACTCAATATAAGCTGGAACTGAACAGACTTGACAAGACAGAGACCAGATTAAGAGAACTGGAACGGCAGGTTAATCTGGAAGAAGAAAATTATCTGCTGTATGCAAAAAAGCTTGAAGAAGCAAGAATATCTTCTGCAATGGATGACCAGAAGATCGTTAATTTTTCTGTTATTGAGCCTGCCATGCCGCCTATAACGCCTGTAAAACCTCACAAGGCCTTTATTATAACAATTTCCATCCTTCTGGGTTTCATGGGCGGACTGTCAGGTGCTTTTATTTTAGAGTATTTCACACATACCTTTGACAATTTGCAGGAGATGGAAGAAACTCTTGGCTGTGCTGCTGTTGCATCTTTTTCAGAACTGGACAGGCAGGAAACCGGCTTTCTGTACCGGTTTAAAGTACCTGATAAAATCATGAAAGAATGTAATCGCATAAAACATCATTTGTCCCAAACCCTGCAGCAGAAAAACAAAACAGTTCTATTTTCAGGTTCAAAGGAAAAAGAGGGGACCTCAACCGTGTTGTTCAGTTATGCTGTGACCCTGGCATCTGAAGGGGAAAAAGTTTTGGTTGTTGATGCAAACTTAAGAAGCCCTGCTCTTCACAGGCTTTTTAAAGCAGACAGGGGCAGTGGTCTTGCAGATCTGCTTGCTGAAAAGATTCCGGTTGAAAATGTTATTAAAAAGACACAGATTGAAAACCTGATGCTTATTACCAGCGGCCTGCACAGGCCTAACCCGTTTTTACTTTTTCAATCAGAAAACTGGGGGGATTTCATGGAGGATATTAAAACAAAGGCTGACTGGATTCTGTTTGACTCACCGCCTGTTAATACCTATAGTGATTCATGCGTTATTTCTTCAAAGACAGACAGTTTCATACTGGTGGTAAAAGCAGGAAAGACGCGGTGGGAAGTGGCAAACAGTGCACTCAGTCAAATGAAACAGTGGAATGATAATATATCAGGAGCTGTTTTGAACAGAAAAAAAATGCATATTCCGGAGTGGTTGTATAAAAGGCTGTAATCTTACGGGGCCTGCTTTGTTTGTTGTTTCCAGTATAACAGGCAAGCCGAAAAATTCACTTATTTAGTGACCCGAAGACTTTTTGCAAAAGTTTTTATGGAAAAACGGATATAATCGCCAGTTAAAAACACTCTGCTCTGTCCCTCTATACCTGCATAGAGGCTTACTCCTGCCGGAGATTTTTGCCCTAAGAAAAGTGTTATGGCATCCGGATGCCCTGCACACAAAACTCTTATTTTGATTTCCGGAGCATCAAGTCCATACTGGACAAGACTTTCAGGATTTTCTTCCACAACGTTAATAATGACTGTATCCAGAACAGCAGATATGAGGCTGTCAATCAGTTCTTTCTTAACTGCTGCACCAGGTGGCAGTACAAGCTTCCATGACCCGTCTTTTTTTTCAACCGACATTTTTTTGTCTTTAAAGGTTATCTCTATTCCCTTAAGTTTTTCCCGTGCAACCGGAAAGACCATTGCTGTTTCTTCTGTATCGTTATCCTCTTTTATCTCTTCTGGCTGTTCAAAAAAAACAATGTAAAGGAATAAAAAACAGAATATGGCAGCCCAGAAAAGCAGCCGGTTTGTATTCATCTTTTTATCCTCCTCCAGAAAACAACCATAATACCTATAAGAAGAATTATTCCAGGCTCAATGATTACAGATGACCACAGAACAAGTCTGTTTTCGTTTTCAGTAAGAAAGAGCATTGATACTGGCGCCTGTGCTGTTTTCCTGCGGGTTGACAAAAGATCCTTTTTGTCGGACAGCCAGTTTACAGTATTAAGGAACAGATCCTTGTTTCCCAGAATATTGAAATAATGGTTGGCTGCAAAGCTGGAATTGCCCATCACAACCAGAAGCCCTGGTTCTTCTGATTGCCTGTCCTGCTGCAGGGGCTGAACAGAAGCAATAACAGCTACAGGAACAGGCCCCTTGATATCTTTGCCCTTATCAAAACGTACTTTATCATCATAGACACTCCGGGTGTCCTGCTCAGCCCAGCTGTCAGGACCTGAGCTGGCAAAAATTATTTTTTCAGACCCACCCAGGAGCCTCACTGATCTGCAAACAGGAAAAACAACGGCTTCATTCATGTTTTTTGCTATGGGGTGGTTCCTGTCAGGATTTATGATTGGTGTCAAATCGTCAAGCCCAAGCAGCTTGCTTTTTTCATCTATAATAAAGTCACGGGCAAGCTGTATATTAAGACTTTGAAGATATTTTTCAATATTTGGCAGGGGCGAAGGGTCACAAAGCATCAGTACCCTGCCACCGTTTCTCAAATATTCATCTATTTTGTCCAGTTCTTTTTGAAAAAAATCCTTTTGCGGTCCGCTTACAATTAGAACAAGAGTATCATCCGGAATTTTTTCAGCCTGCATCAAAAGGATCTCCCTAACCCTGAAGTTTTCTGATTTCAGAGCCTCTCTGACATTGCTGTAGCCTTTTTCAGGATCAGTGCTTGATATGTCTTTTTCGCCGTGTCCTCTGACAAAGCGTACAATCTTGCTGCTTTTTTCAGTAAGCCGGATAATTGCGCTGATTAGTTTTTCCTCGCTGAAATATTGGACCTTTTCTTTTTTCCCCTTATACTTTACCAGGCCTGCCCCGTAGTTTTTTATGCCAAAAGCCGCGGCCCTTGCCGGATTTTTTTCAAGGTCTATAAACCTGTAATGGAAAAGGCGTGAAGCTCTGGAAAAAAGCTCCAGAAGATCCCTGATCTCCGGGTTTTCTTTTGGTTTGTAAAAAACCGTTGCATATACATTATCCGTCAAAGAAGCAAGGATGCTGGTAGTTTGAGGAGACAGGGAATAAACTTTTTCCGGGGTTAAATCAAATCGCTTGTTGTGCCTGTAGGCGATATAGTTTACCATTATCAGAATTCCGGAAAAAAGGGTTGCAAGAATTGCAAGTTCTACCCAGTGAATAACAGCCTGACTAAACAATGGCCGGTTATTTTTCATTTTTTGCCTCTCCATTTTCTGGATTCCAGAGAACCAATAGTCAGGAAAAGGAAAAAAGAGATAAAACTGAGGTAATAAACAACATCATCTATGTCAATAACACCCTTTATGAAATTGAAAAAGTGTTCGGAAAGTGACAGCTGATGAAGAATTGTCACGCCTGCTGATTCTGCTATTCCCTCATTCCAGTCAATAAACCACAGAAATACCAGAACCCCGACTGTTGTTATCGCTGCAACAACCTGATTTTCGGTGAGAGAGGAAATAAATGTTCCGCATGCTATAAAGGATGATCCCAGCAGAAAAAGCCCTAAGTAGCAGGCTATCAGTGGCCCTGTCTCCACGCTGAAAACCACGGCCAGAAGTATTGGGTAAAGAATGGTCAGAAGTAACATAATGCAAAAAACAAAAAGGCAGGCAATGTACTTTCCTGCAAGAATTTCCATGTCATGGATAGGATTGGTAAAAAGAAGTTCAATTGTACCAAGTTTCTTTTCCTCGGAGAAAAGACGCATTGTCAGAAGAGGAAGCAGCAGCAGCAGGATAAAGCGCATATCGTAAAAAGTGTGTTGCCACAGTCCAAGCTTTACGTAGGTTCCAACCATCAGTACAAACAGTACAAGGTTTGTGTAAAAAAAATACCCGCTTATCACCAGGAAAATAGCCATGACAGCATAGGCGGTTAAAGATGTGAAATAAGCTTTTACCTCTCTTTTGGCTATTACAAGGAAATTCACGGTTTTTATCTGCCCTTCTCTTCTGTTACCAGTTTTATGAAAATCTCTTCCAGTGTCATGTCAACCGGCCGAATCTCTTTAAGCTTCCAGCTGTTTTTGTATATTGAACGCGCAATATCATTTATCACGTATGCATTTTCATCGGTCTCAATCTGGTAAAGATCAACCCCGTCAGCATCAAATCCATTTTTCGCAACACTTACTACCCCTGAAATGCTGACCAGGGCACTGACAATTTTTTCAGAAGGTCCCTCGGCCTTTACCATTACCCGAGGTGCCTGAAGTACTCTGTTCATAAGATTTGTCGGGGTGTCAACAGCAATCAGCCGGCCCTCATGTATGATAATTACTCTGTCACATGTCATGCTGACTTCAGGCAGTATGTGTGTGCTGAGAATAACGGTTCGGTTGTCGCCCAACCCCTTAATCAGATTTCTGATCTCTATTATCTGTTTGGGGTCAAGCCCGATTGTCGGTTCATCAAGGATAAGAACTTCCGGATCATTCAAAAGCGATTGTGCTATCCCAACCCTCTGACGATAGCCTTTGGAAAGTCTGCCTATGATGCGGTGGGAAACATCTGTTAATCCACACTTCTGCATAACTTCATCTGCTTTGGTTTTTTTCTGTTTTCCGGTAATACCCTTTATTTCTGCAAAGAACCGAAGGTATGCAAACACCGGCATGTCAAGATAAAGCGGCACGCTTTCCGGCAAATAACCGATCTTTCTTCTTGCCTCAATAGAGTCCTTTATAATATCAGATCCACAGATGCGGGCCGATCCGCTGGAAGGGGGGAAAAAGCCTGTGAGGATTCGCATGGTTGTCGTTTTTCCAGAGCCGTTTGGGCCCAGGAAACCCATTATTTCCCCCTTTTTAACCGTAAAAGAAACATCCTCAATGCCCCTTGCCGGCCCGTATAATTTAGTCAGGTGTTTAACTTCTATAGCGTTCATTTTCCTGATTCTGATTATTTTCCTCAAAATCCCCGGCAATTTTCAGATGCTCATTTGCAGGCAGTTCCTGAACATCCTTAAGTTTTCTTTCAATAGTTCGGGATTTACGTGCTGCATTTTCAATAGTATTGCTTGCTTCCGTAAGTTTTTTATGGGTTTTGTCAAGGATGTCGCCAAACTTGCCGAATTCTGTCCTGACAGCGCCAAGCAGTGACCATACCTCGCTTGAACGTTTTTCTATTGCCAGGGTCCTGAAGCCTATCTGCAGGCTGTTTAGCAGGGCTGCAAGGGTTGTGGGGCCGGTCACTACTATACGAAAATCCCTCTGCAGGGACTCACAAAGTCCAGGGCGCCGCAGAACCTCTGCATAAAGGCTTTCTACAGGCAAAAACATTATTCCAAAATCCGTTGTATGGGGAGGGTCTATATACTTTTCCTTTATCTTTTTTGCCTCAAGCTTAATGAACCTTTCAATGTTTTTTGCAAATTCCTCAATAAGTTCAGGCTTTGCCTGCTCATGTGCTTCAACCAGTTTCCTGTAGTCTGATTCCGGAAATTTTGCGTCAATCGGAAGCCAAACCTCTCCTGTTCCCCTATTCTGCCCGGGTAGCTTTATTGCAAACTCAACCCTTTCACTGCTTCCCTTTTTTGTTACAACATTGCGTGAGTACTGGTCCCGGGTAAAAAGCTGTTCCAGAAGAAACCCCAGGCTCATCTCCCCCCATGTTCCCCGGGTCTTAACATTGGTTAATACTTTCTTAAGGTCCCCAACCCCTGTTGCAAGTGTCTGCATTTCACCAAGCCCTTTGTAAACCTGCTCGAGTCTTTCACTTACCAGCTTGAAAGACTCCCCCAGCCTCCTTTCAAGGGTTGCATGCAGTTTTTCATCCACTGTCTGGCGCATCTGTTCAAGCTTCCTGCTGTTGTCTTCCTGAAGAGCCTGAAGCCGTTTGTCAATGGTTCCCCTCATTAATTCAAGCCTCTGTTCAGTGGTCCCGGCAAGAGTAGTAAGCTGGTTTGAAAAGGTGTCCAGCTGATTTTTCTGAAGTGTTGCGATTTCCGTAACTCTCAAAAGCATGGAGTCGCCAAACAACTTCAGGGAATTTGACAGTTCCTGGCGTGCAAGCTGTGAACTGTGGCTTGCCTCAAGACGGTTTTTTGATATATCCTCTTTAATTGAAGACTCGGCCCTCTCCATAATTTTTTCCACAGACTCAAAGCTCTTTTCAGCCCTGAAAAATTTTCTGTTTAAAATGATAAACAGAAAGAAAACAACTATGGCAAGAGTTATCAAAACAGCAAGTGCAATAGCAGGCAGTAGAATATTTGTCATAGATCCTCTGTTTAACAATCACCTATGATGATGACAAATTGAGCTTGTTTTAAGGTGTGCACGTAAGGCTTTTGCTGAATCCATCTTTTTTAAATTGCAGATAAATTTCGCGGCTGGCCCATGCATCTGTT
>JAJRXD010000170.1 GCA_024276465.1 Deltaproteobacteria bacterium | reverse complement strand
TGCGGTTATACCTCAAATTGAAATACCGCGTGTATGTTACAGAAAACCATTGCATGCTTCGTGAGAGATTTGCCCGGGGTGTTCTTAAGAGCAAGTGATAATGGTTATTCATCAAAACATAAGCGTGAACCTCTACAACATACGCTTTTCTCCAAAATACAAATATATTCAGTTGAAAGATCTGTTCTCCGAGGTGTCTTCATTATTTCCCCATCAAATAATTGATTAAGATAAGAACTTTTTCCCGGAAGAGGTTTTTTGTACTTAACTATACATACACCATAATATATCCTTTTGTGTTTGTCAGGAAAATTATATTATTTTTTTTGATTCAGGGTTTAATATAGCTATTTATAGGATATTCACCCCAATTTTACAGGGAAACCTCCTATATGTCCGGGGGGATTCCGGGGGTACGCTTTTATCCCAAAGTTAGCAGGCAAGATTCTGCTGCAAAAACAACTTTCAGATTCTGCCAAACCTCCCAAAAAAAACTACAAAAAATTTCCGAAGAATACTTGACAACAAAAAAAAACAGGATTATTTTTACCAGATAAATTTCATGCAAGACAGATGCAGTAAAGATAAGCTATATTGACAGTTACTGCCTTGAGGCAGCAAAGATGATCATCAGTCCTGTGAAAAGGAGTTTAAAAATGATTGAAGTTGTTAATTTGACAAAACAGTTTGGTCCTATTACAGCTGTAGATAAAGTCAGTTTCAGTGTCCGGAAAGGGGAAGTGTTAGGGTTTTTAGGCCCGAATGGTGCTGGAAAGTCAACTACCCTCAGAATGATTGCGGGATTTCTGCCCCCTACCAGCGGGAAAGTTTTAATTGATGGAAAAGACTTTTTGCAGGACCCGATAGCAGCAAAAAGCATGATTGGCTATATGCCTGAAACAACCCCTCTGTATAAGGAGATGACAGCAAAAGAATATCTTTGCTTTATTGCTGATGTGCACGGCATTACCAGTTCAGAGAAAAGGATTCGGGAAATTATTAAAATTGCAAATTTAGAGGCTATTACCAGTCAGCTGATTGAAACAATTTCAAAAGGATACAGGAGCAGGCTGAACTTTGCAGCTGCTATTATACATGATCCCCGGATACTTCTTTTAGATGAGCCTACGGATGGTCTTGACCCGAACCAGAAGAATGAAATAAGGGGCCTTATTAAAAGTTTAAGCAGGCAGAAGGCTATTGTGGTTTCCACCCATATACTTGAAGAGGTGGAGGCCATGTGCAGCAGGGTTATTATTATTTCCGAAGGGCATCTTGTGCATGACGGAACACCGCAAAGTCTGAGGGAGTATTCTGAAACCAATAACAGGGTGGTTGTAAGCTTGAAGTCCGGTGAGAAAGAACGGGTTGAAAATGTTTTGTCGGCTGATCTGTTTCATCTTGGTACGGGAAAAGGGGGCTTTGAGCGTTTCAGGATTGAAAGTGACTGTGATCTTGACAATGTCAATGCAAAACTTTCCCAGGCTGACATTGCGTATAATGAAATATTTTATTACGAAGCTCCTTTGGATGAAGCCTTCAGCAAAATGACCATAACAAAAGAGTAGGAGTGTATTAATGAAAAAGCTTGTCTGGACTGTAATAAAAAAAGAGCTGGGCTCTTATTTTTATTCACCGCTTGCGTTTATTTTTTTAGTGATCTTCCTGATTTTTCAAATGGGATTTACCTTTGTTTTAGGAAGGTTTTATGACTCCAACAACGCAAGTCTCGAAATATTTTTTACATTTCACCCCTGGCTGTACCTGTTCCTTGTTCCGGCTGTGGGCATGCGTCTGTGGGCAGAGGAGAAAAGCGAGGGGACCATTGAGACCCTGTTCACACTGCCTGTTCCCCTTTGGGTTATTATTGCAGGCAAGTTTATAGCTTCATGGCTTTTTATCCTGATTGCCCTTATCTTAACCTTTCCGGTTGTTATAACAGTGTATTATTTAGGCAGTCCTGATTTCGGTCCTGTTTTTACAGGGTATTTTTCTTCATGGCTTATGGCCGGAGCGTTCCTTTCCATTACATGTTTTACCAGCTCGCTGACTAAAAATCAGGTCATCAGTTTTGTTCTTTCTGTTATTATCTGTTTTATATTTGTTCTTTTAGGGTTCGGAGTGTTTCAGCAGTATTTAACATTCCTTCCGGTTGAGTTGAGGGATTTTCTTGCAAACCTGGGTTTTATTCCACATTTTCAGCAGGGGATGAGAGGAATTATAGATACACGCGACATAGTATATTTCGTATCTATCATTCTGTTTTTTCTTGTTTTGAATACTGCTGCACTTGAAAAGAAAAAAGCTGCGTAGGAGGAAAAATAGTGAAATTTAAAGGGTTGATCAGTGCAACTAATATTATGATACTGTTTTTAGCTTTGTTAAGCCTTAACTTTATTGCATCGAAACTGCACTGGAAATTTGATTTTACTGAAGACCATTTATACACCCTGTCCGAGGGTTCAAAAAAAATTATCAAAGCCATTGATGACGAAGCTGTAATTAAATACTTTTTTTCTGCATCAAACGAGACCCTGCCGGTTATGATAAAAAATTACGGCAGGAGGGTGGAGGAGCTTCTGAAAGAGTTTGCCGGCTGTTCACCAAACTTGTCTGTTGAGGTCTATGATCCCAGACCTGATTCTGATGAGGAAGAACTTGCTGTTAAATACGGAATCAGCGGGGTGCAGGCAGGGGGCGGTGAGACTTTTTACATGGGGGCTGCTGTGCAGTATCAGGATAAGACATATAAAATTCCTTTTTTTGATCCTCGAAAAGAGGTCTTTTTAGAATATGAAATTGCAAGCCTGCTTGCGAAGCTTAAGGATTCGGGAGGCAAAAAGATTCTGGGCATTCTTTCAGGGGTCACACTGTCTCAGCCTGCTCTGCCCCCAGGCATGAATTCAGGAAACAATCAGGAAGAATGGCTTTTTGTAAACGAGCTTGAAAAGGTGTTTCAGAAAAAACAGCTTAAAAAAGATATTGATGAAATTCCACAGGATGTATCCCTGCTTCTTGTCCTGCACCCAAAGGCAATCTCTGAAAAAACAGAATATGCTGTGGAGCAGTATATTCTTAACGGCGGAAAAGCAGTTGTTGCTGTAGATCCTTCTGCTCAGTCTGATCCTGAGCAGAATTCGCCGTATGCCCGTTATGGCATGAAGAAGGCAAGCAGTTCTGATTTGAAAAGAATTTTTGAAATGCTGGAAATTGAGTATGATCCTTCAAAAGTTGTCGTGGATGAGGACCATGCCACACGGGTCAGCACTTCAGCAGGAACGGTTCAATATCCATACTGGCTTTCTCTTGACAAGGAAAGTTTTAACAAGGACATGGTGCCGGTCAGTCAGTTGAATTCAATGCTTCTTGTTGAGACAGGATTTTTCAAGCTGAAACAGGATTCCGGCAACAGTTATGTGTCGCTTCTTAACAGCAGTAACAGATCAGGAACTATTAATGCCAGCATGCTGGGTTTCGGGTCAGCACAGGGTTTTGACAATTATGACAAGTTAAACAGGTCTTTTTCTCTTTCAGGTATTGTAAAGGGAAAATTCAAGTCTGTTTTCAGGAAAAAGCCTGAAGGGTCAGAATATTCAGCTGTGCATGTTGACGAAGCACAGGAAGATAATTCTGTTCTTTTGATCGCAGATGTTGATTTTTTAAATAACCGCTATTGTTTAAGAAAACTGAGTTTTTTCGGGCAGACCATTTTACAGCCCATCAATCAGAACATTACGTTTCTGACCAATACCCTGGAGTTTCTGTCCGGCAGCTCAGAGCTTATTTCAATTCGCTCAAGGGGTACTTTTAACAGACCCTTTACCCGGGTTGAGGAGATGGAAAAAAAGGCCCAGGCAAAATGGTTTAATGTTGAAAAAAATCTCACGAACAAAATTCAGCAGCTTCAGCAAAAATTAAATGAAATTCAAAAAGCAAAAACCAGTGACAACCAGCTTATTCTGTCCCGCGAGCAGCAGGAGGAAATAGATAAATTCAAGATTGAACAGATGGAGGTAAAACGAAAAAGAAGAGAGGTCAGGAAGAACCTAAGACAGGATATCGAGCGCCTGGGCACAGTGCTGACACTGCTCAATATGACAGTTGTTCCTTTTATCCTTCTTTTGACAGGCCTCTATATTTACGTAAGACGCTCAAGGGGAAAGGCGATTTTTTAAGAGGAGTTAACACAATGTTCAAAAACAAAGTAACAGTTTTTTCACTTTTAATTATTATTATTGCTGGTGCACTATACTTTTTGTCAAAAAACAGTGAAGAAAAACAAAGTGACAGGTTCTATACATTTATTAATCCTGAAAATATAAAGCTGATTAAAATAGAGAAGGGGGGAAAGGCTTTTAAATTATTTTCGCGTGATAACAGGTGGTTTGTTACAGACAACAGCAGCCTTGAACTTGCTGTTGATACCAGCAGGGTGCTTCCGGTTTTTGAATTTATAAATGACCCGGGTATTATCCAGAAAATCACAAAAAAAGAATCCTTTTACCCAAAGTTTGAATTAACAGAGGACAAGGCCACAAAGGTTACTCTGCAGCAGAGGAAAGGGGATGATCTGGTTTTTTATGTTGGAAAAGACAAGGATTATTCATCCCGGTTTGTCAGGAAAAAGGGTGATCCATATGTATATTTAATTTCAAAGCGAATAAATCTGGATATGGATAAAGACTCGTGGATTTATAAAAAAATTCCTGACTATGACTTTACAAAACTGGATTACATAGAATATGACTGCAGCAGAAACAATAAAACAGTTAAGGTCTATTATGACAAATCAGGTGACAAGCTTTTCATGAAAGACCTGCCTGAAAACAAGCAGGGAAAAGACCTTTACAGACTCAGGGATGATTTTCTTAAAATTTCTGTTTCTAAATTTGTGCCCCGTTCTGAAAAAACAGAGACTGAGCATGTTGTTTCACACAAACTGTTTTTCAAGACAGGTGAGACTGTAACACTTTCTTTCCTGAAATCAACAGGGGAAAAGTCAAATAAGCACTACCTTGATATAAATGTCAGTGCAGGGGGGGCAGTTCAGGACAAAGATCTGATTTATCTTAAATCTGTTTCAGACAGGTATCTGTTTGCATTGTCCTGGTTTGACAAGAAGAAATACCTGATAGATTGTGAAGATTTTTTTGAGGATAAACCGGAGAAAGAAGCGCCTGAAATTAAGGTGAGAAAACCGCAAGATCAATAAAGCTTTCTGCAAGACCGGCAAGGTGTTCTGCATCACGCCTTCTTCCTTCCTGAATAAACGGCATTTGACCAAGTATTGGGACAGCTGAAAATCTTTTGATTATATCAGGATTTGTCTCTTCTGCTTTACCTGTTTCCTGAGACATCTGGTTGAATATGATTCCGGCAATTGCAATTCCGCTCTGAATTGCCTGTTTAACAGTAAGCAGAGTATGGTTTATGGTGCCAAGGCAGAGGCGGGACACAATAATCAGCGGAAGGTTGAGGGACTTTATTATGTCAAGCATGAAATAATTATCAGTAACCGGGACCATAAGCCCGCCCGCTCCTTCAACCAGAACAAGATCATATTTTTCCTGCATCTGCCTGCAAACAGATTTAATCTTAGCAACTTTGATTTTCTTTTTTTCAATTAAAGCCGCAACCACTGGAGCAAGGGGAAGTTTGAAACAATAGGGACAGATTATTTCAATATCATCCGGGCATTTTGCCATCTGTTTTAAAAACAGGGCATCTTCCGGGATCAGCCTGTTATTGTGGAGCCTGCAGCCGCTTTCAATGGGTTTCATTACGCCCACGTTCTTTCCCTGGCGTGCAAGCGCTCCAGCTACAGCCCCTCCAATTAGTGTCTTTCCAACGCCTGTATCAGTACCGGTAATAAAAAAGCCCTTCATTGTGTTCTGGTTTGTTGTTGTCAAAAGTTTTTTGCCTTTTCCCCGATCCCTTTGCGCATGAATGCGCTCCTACACCTCTTTTCAACATGAGAAATCAGCTAATAAAACGTATTAAAATTAGCCTTGCTTAAAAGCAGGTACTGAAAGAATCCCTCTTCAGGCAGCATGATTTCAATAGATTCTTCAGAAACTTTGGCTGCAATCTTCCCTGTCTTGTCATCAATAATTTGGAAAAAGGGTGAATGTCCTGTAATCTGCCTTGCTCTTGATAATCTTTTTAAAAATTCGCCCTTGCGGTTAAAGGCAAGCTTATGCCAGGGCTTTCCGACCCGAACCACAAAAACATTGTCCCTGGATATTATTTTTTTTAAAACACCGTTTCCCATCATGAAAGAAAGCTCCCTGTTAATCCATTTAACAGCCCATCTGCGTTCCCTGCGGCTGAATTTTTCATCATCCTGTTTCTCTGAGGCTGCAAAGGAAAAAAAGGGGGTAAAAATCAGAAAAAACAAAATTGCAGAGGAAATAACTGTTTTTTTTCTCCTGCTTAAGGGTGTGGAAAATTTATGGAATTCCTGACAAACGAAATTCTCAAAACGTATTCTTCTCCTGTGATTTGCGTTTTCATCAATATTGTTTGCCATTGTAAATACTGTTGTCTCCTTCGGGATATACTGCATCACTGTTCAGAGCTCAACATGTTTTCAACTTTAAGGTAAAGGTCATCAACAGAACCCATGTTTGATTCCCCTCTTTTCCATCCTGCGCGGGACTCTGTTCTGTCTTTTGATTCTTTTCTGTACTTGTTAATGTTTCTGCTGACTTCATCGCGCATTTCAACCTCTTTATTTATCCGCACCAATACTCCGTTGTCTGTTTTTTTTGCTCTTGCCCTTATCATCCATCTTATGGTCCCCTCTGTATCAATTCTGTAAATCCATTCAGTGTTTATTATCCCCTTTTTTTTGCTTATCTTTTTGGGAGCACATCTTAAGTCTTTTAAAATAATCTCTTCAAGTGCAGCCCATACCTCATCATAAGATGCACTGAATACCCGGCCTGAGTTACGTTCCTGTCCTGCCTCTTCTGTTGAAGCACAGCCCGGTATAAAAAACGAGGCTGCTAAGAGACATGTTGTTATGTGCAACAGCAGTTTTGCTTTCATTGATATACTATCCTGTCATTAAGTCAATATCAGTTATCCTTTCTGCCCTGAAACCGGAAAAATGTCAAGAAAAAGTGACTGTTGGAAAGCTTTGGAAAATTTTTCTGAAAAAAACAGAATTTATGCTATAGTGTTGCTGTAAATTGGATATCTTAAACAACAGATACTGCCAAAAGTTCTCTAAAAAAAGGAAAAAACATGGAACCACAGAGCGCACAGAGAAACTTTTTGAGTTCTCAGTGATTTGTATCTGACCGGGACATGTCGCGCAAGCCCCGTCCCGAATGCTTTCGGGATAGCCGGGGGAGCTTCATAATACAAACCAACAACACAGGAGGAGAAAATGAGAAAAGCACTAATTTTATTTATATTCTTTTTTCTTTGCACAGTGCAGTCAGGCTACAGCTCACCGCAGGACTTTGATTTGCCTGATGCGCCTGCGATCCCAGAACTGTCCATTGATGAAATAATTCCACCTGACTTGACAATATATCTTCTTGGAAGAGGGGTTGACCCCATGTCTTTAAGTGCCACGGCAATTAAAAAAGGCAATAAAAACATTTTTCTGTTTGAACATGATACCAGAGATCTGTTAATCATGCTCCTTGAAAATCCGGATGCTACCGGCAATCTTTTACTGCTGACAAACATCTCCTCTCCTGATCCAGAAGCTTCAATAATTATCTTTGACAGGAACAATGATTTTTACTCTGTTAAGCAGCTTTCTCCGGAATGTGTCAGGCAGATTTCAATAACCCTGCAAGCCCTTGTTTCAACAATCTATAATTGCACTGTAATAGCAAATCCCCTTAGCTGTACTGTAGATATTATTGATTTAGTCACCAACTTTTATCTTTTAACCCTGGATTGTCCGCCTGAAGAGTAAGGTGAAGTAGAATGATTTTTAAAGATCTGCAGCACTATATAACAGAACTTGAAGCGCGGCAGGACCTGAAGCGAATCAAAGCAGTAACAGACCCCGAGCTTGAGATAACCGAAATTGCAGACAGGGTGGTTAAGGCAGGGGGCCCGGCCCTCTATTTTGAAAAAGTCAGGGGGTCTGCCTATCCTGTTGCAATCAACCTTTTCGGGACAATTGAGAGGGTTTGTTTTGCGCTTGGTGTAAAGGCGCTTGATGATATTGCAGACAGAATCATATCTCTCATACCTTCCACCCCACTTTCTTCTTTTTCTGACAAACTGAAGCTGTTATGGCAGCTGAAGGACTTTAAGAACTTTCAGCCGAAAACCGTTCGTTCCGGCAGATCACAGGAAGTTGTTGAAAATGATGGAAACCTTCTTGACCTGCCTGTTCTCAAGTGCTGGCCAAATGATGCGGGACGGTTTGTTACACTGCCTCTGGTCTTTACAAAAAACCCTGACACTGGCCAGCAGAATATTGGAATGTACAGGATACAGATTATTGACGAAAAGCATGCACTCGTTCACTGGCATATCCACCATGACGGAGCTGCAAATCACAGGTTATTTAAGGACAGAGGTAAAGATATGGATGTCGCTGTTGTCCTTGGCTGTGATCCGGCAACTATTTATTCAGCAACCGCACCCCTGCCACCCGGCCTGGATGAGATGCTTTTTTCAGGTTTTTTGAGGAACAGCCCGGTTGAGATGGTACGGGCCAAAGCCTCAGACCTTGTGCTTCCTGCACATGCTGAATTTATCCTTGAGGGAACAGTTTCCGCCACTGAAACAAGAATGGAAGGCCCATTCGGGGATCACACAGGCTTTTATTCCGGTATTGAAGAATACCCTGTTTTTCATTTAAAAACCATAACAAGGAAAAAGAGTCCTGTTTATCCTGCTACTATTGTCGGCCGCCCTCCCATGGAGGACTGCTTCATGGGGAAAGCCACCGAAAGGATATTTCTCCCCCTGCTGAAGCTCCAGCTTCCTGAAATTTCTGATATGAACCTGCCCTTTGAAGGGGGGTTTCATAACTGTGTTATTGTGTCAATCAAAAAGGAATATCCCGGACAGGCAAGAAAGGTGGCTTCTTCTTTGTGGGGAATGGGGCAGATGATGTTTACAAAGACCGTAATCATAGTAGATGATGATGTGGATGTTCAGAACTGCTCTGAAACAGCATGGAAGGTTTTCAGCAATGTTGATCCGGAGAGGGACATTTTTTTATCAAAGGGTCCCCTCGATGTCCTTGACCACTCTTCCCCTACACCAATATTCGGATCAAAGGCTGGAATTGATGCCACCAGAAAATGTAAGGCAGAGGGGCACAGCAGAGAGTGGCCGGAAGAAATAAAGATGGATGATAAAACCAGAGAGCTTGTAACAAAACGCTGGAAAGAATATGGGTTTGATTAAAAAGTCAAAACAGGTCCTTGAAATGATTAAGTTTGAACACACTGTCTTTGCGCTGCCTTTTGCATATCTTGGGATGGTGCTTGGCGCACGGGGGGTTCCCGAGTTTTTCACTTTTTTGCTGATCACACTTGCAATGGTAGGGGCAAGAAGTTTTACCATGGCATTGAACAGGCTGTTTGACCTTGATCTGGACAGAAAAAACCCCAGGACCTCGGGATGGCCCCTGTCACGCGGTCTTGTAACTGTCGGGGAAACCATTCTGTTGTCAATTGTCTCCCTTGCTGTTTTTTTTGTTTCTGTTTACCTGCTTCCCCCGTTATGCCATAAGCTCTGGCCGTTTGTTTTACTGCCCATGGCTTTTTATTCTTTTACAAAAAGGTTTACCTGTTTCTGCCACCTTTTTCTTGGGCTTTGTCTTGGACTTGCCCCTTTAGGCGCATGGGTGGCAGTTACCAATGAGCTGCCAGTAACCGGTATTTACATTCTGGGGCTTGCTGTAATGTTCTGGACAGCAGGATTTGACATTATTTACAGCTGCCAGGACTACAGGTTTGACCTGCAGGAGGGTATTCATTCCATTCCTGTCCGGTTCGGGATAAGAACAGCTTTAAAATTTGCCAGGTTGTTTCATGGACTTACAATAATTTTTCTTGTGTGCCTTGGAGTAAGCTTTTCTTTTGGTATAATTTACTATACGGGCATTTTTTTTATAGCCCTTTTCCTCTGGTACGAAAACAGGATTGTTTCCCCGGAGGATCTGTCGAGAGTTAATATATCGTTTTTTACTCTTAATGGATTTGTCAGTATTTTTACTTTTATTCTTACTTTTGTATCTGTATACTGTTATCTGTAGTTCAGGACATGAAACTTTGTCACCTGTTATGGGTTTAAATATATAGATAAATTACTGATTAATCTATATATTTCGGGAAGGAGCAAAAGATGAAAAAACCCAAATTTATACTGTTTATTACAATTTTAACTATTTCCCTCTGTTTTTCTTTTGTTACACAGGCTGTTTCAGTACAGGCTCAATCTTTTAGTACTGCAAAACTGAAAGGTCATGGAATTATAAAGTTTCAGGGGAGCGGGGAAATAACAATTAACGGAGAAGGTGTAATTTTTATCGGTAAAAACGGCAGGGTTAACCTGGTTGGACCCGCAAGTTTCTTTGAGAACGAGGAGGATGGTAAGCGTGTCTATATTGTTCCTGAAGATGCCGGGACAGTGGAGATTGAAGGTGAAGATATGGAAGTCTCTTTTTACGGTGCAGACTTTGGATATATTGTTACTGCAACAGACAAATCAATGCTGAATGCAAAAGGATATGGTTACTACAGAATTGGACTTACAATGGGAGTATGGACAGCAGACGGAGCAGAGTTTAATCTGGGAAATTAACCTTGACGACTTCATCAACCGTTTAGAGCTAAAACGTGCTAATCCGTAAAACAAAAACAACCATAGCTTTTTTTGCATCAATTACTGTTTTTCTGTTTGTCTCCTTTTCCCTGACGTTCGGATCAGAACGGACATTAAGTAAAATTCTCAAAACCATAGAAAAAGATTATTATGTGATACTTTTAGGTTTGACTTTAGGTCTTCCGGAAGTTGATAAACTTGAATTGTCAGACAACGGGACTTTTACTTTAACGTCTGATCTTTGGGATGAGCCCGCACGCGGAACTTATGAAAAAAATATATTTTTAATAAAGGGAGAAGGAATAACCAGTATCTTTTATGATCAGGAGTGGGAAGAACTGATGAAAATAAAGTATTCGTTTACAGGATTTATGCTTGGCCTTCGAGGATTTTTCATCCTTGGAACAGGCTTGAGAGAGTTTACATTTCTTCAGGATAACAGTTCATCATCAGAAAAAATAATATTTATGGGACCTGGCTTTGGCTTTAAATCCAGATAATACACCAACTTGTTGAGAGAAGAAAGTGTTTACATCCAGGCAAAAACCATTCTTTTTTTTTACAGTAATTCCCCTCATTGTTTTTTTTTCATGCTTTTCTTTTGCTTACGGGGCAAGCCTGGAAGACCATAAACTCAGCAGGGCCATTGCACGGGATTATTATGTGCTGCTTTTCACGCGTATAGTTGTTCCTAATACCCAGGTTGCTGTAATTGTTACTGAAATTGTTGAGATTACATTTTCAGATAATGGTACATTTGCTTTAACATCAGATTCCTGGGATGAGCCTGCAATAGGGGCTTATGAAAAAAAACCATTATTAATTACAGCTAAAGGCGAAACAGGGATATTTTATGATCAGGATTTTGAAGAACTGATGGAAATAAAGTATTCCTTTACAGGACTGCCTTTTCGGGGATTCTTTATATGTGGTATGGGAGTAAGAAAACTTAAATTTTTAAAGGGAGAAAATACATTACTACAAAACTTTTTCTTCATGGGCCGTGGGATTTAATGCTGCGACAGCCTTTTTTTAAAGCAAAAGTTATGCAAACAAGCCTGTATCTTCTTTTACACTTCTTTGAATTGTAATTCACTTTCAATCAGCTATACTTTTCAGGTAAGAGCTTGCAGTAAAAAGTTTCAAACAAACTGATAAGCTTTTAACCAGGTAAATATTTCTCATTTGGCAGGCTTGGGAGGTTAAAATCCTCATCCGGATTTGCTTCCCTTGCCTGTCCTCCTCCTTTTACCCGGATATTGCCCGTCAGATCCTTCCTGAAAAAATCTGGAATGCTGTTTGCTGATTTTTTCCCAGATTTCAGGCTGTTCCCGTTTTATCCTTTCCGAATCTTTCAGAATGGCGTCCCATATTATTTTGGGGGAGTTGTACTGGCTCCAGCTACCATCCAGCGTTACATTGTCTAAAAGGGAAAAAAGATACTCGATCTCATTATCGTTATAATATGGAATAAGTGCACAATCTGTCGTACTCTTTAAAACACCATCGTCGTTAAATTCAAATGCTTTAAGCCATTTATCAGTGTATTCAGCGAAGCCTTTTTTACCCTCAAGCTCTTTTACAACTGCATCGGCAGCCCAGAAACCGCAGTTGAGCGCTCCCTGTGCCTGTGTTTCAACAAAAGCTGCTGCATCACCTATAATAAGACAGTTGCCCTGAAAGGGCTTTTTGAGTGGGGAATACGCCTTTGTGGAACAGCAGTGTTTTTCTTCAACTTTTGCCTTTTCAAACATCCAGGCAACAGGGCTCTTCATGGTGAAATATTCCAGTACTTCATAAGGTGTCTGCCTGGAGCTTCCAACAATTATAATATCTGCCCAGTCATCATAGTGTCCTGCAGGTCCTGTTCCCATCACAGGAGCAAGATTTGATCCATAACAGTTTCCCCAGTAGGCTTTCCATGCAGAAGGGTTATATTCCCTGACATTTGACATGTAAACAGCCAGACAGAGTGCTGTTCCGAAATAGACCCTGTCATTGTTCATTCCAAGTGTCTGGGCGATGTGGGCATTGGCTCCATCGGCAGCAACCAGCTTTTTTGCTTTTACCCTGAACTTTCTGCCCCTGCTCACACACTTTATGTCCACATTTTCTTCAGAATCAATTATATCCCAGCAGGTAGTGCTGTCCATGTACTCAACACCAAGCTTCAGAACCTCATCAAGCAGACCTTTGAGCATTATTCCCTTGTCATATTTATAGGCAAATGGTCTTTTGTCCGGCCAGGTGAAATGGGCATTGTGTTTAAGGTTCCCGGAATAATAGTATTTGTCAGTTACCGGTTGAAGCGTACCCCTGTAGTCAATATCCCAGGCATTTTTTGTCGATACAATCTTTTTTTTCTGTCCTGTTTCCACCCTGATTGTATCTCCGTTGTAATCCTCATCCAGGATAATATGCTCGCTGCAGTAACGGGTAATTTTGGAAATATCTTTACGTTTTTCAATTAAAACTACTTTGAGTCCTTTCCCTGCTGCCCACTTTGCAGCATGCAGCCCCCCGGGTCCGGCTCCGACTATAGCAACATCATAAGACATTTAAGCTTCCTCCCTTGCTTTTTTCTTTAGGCTGTTCAGCTGATGGCCTGTACAGGGCAAAAGTGTTCACACGTATGACAGCCAGTGCAGTTATCGGTGTAAACTTTTGACTTTTTATTATAGCCTCCCCTGTCATCGAGTTCAAGAGCGCCTATGGGACAGTTCTCCATGCACCCGCCGCAACCCAGACATTTATCCTCGTCAACAACCGGATATGTGCGGCAGGAGGGACAAATATTGAAAAATTCCTTCGGCAAATTTTTATCTTTTTTAATTTTGTCAAGATGCGGCTCAGGGGCAAACGGATTTCCGCACACTGTGCATTCTTTAAGCTTCTGTTCCACCTGCCAGTTTAAAATTTCTCTTTTAGGTCCAGTTTGTTCGCATCTCTCAGGGAAATATATTGAAGTGGATTCAAGATCGTTTTTCTTTATGATACCGGTTGGACAGATGAAAGCACATGAACCGCAGGCAACGCAGTCTTCTGCTGTCTGATGAAAGGGGCTGTCAACTATTTTATCCATGCCAGTGCCTGCAAACTGTATAGCACCTGCTTTTACGACCTCATTGCAGGCGCGAACACACAATCCGCACAGGATGCAGTATTCGTTCTCTTTGTTCCATTGTTGAGGGCTGTCTGTTATTTTATATTCCTCAGCAAGCTCCTGAATTTTTTTAACATTGGAGCAGCGTGCAAGAAGAAGCTCGACCACCAGCTTTCTGCTTTCAATAACCCTTTGGCTGTTTGTCTTTACAGCCATACCCTCTTTCGCCAGGCAGGTACAGGAACTCTCAATGACCGTTCTTCCATCCTTCTCTATTTCAACAACGCACAGCCGGCACGCGCCGTAAGGTTTCAGTGCCTCGCTGGAGCAAAGCGTTGGAATTTCAATTCCATTTTTCCGGGCTGCTTCAAGTACGGTTGAGTCTTCATTTACATCAATTTTTTTTCCATTAATTTTAAGTGTAACCATAATCCCCTTACCTTAATTTTCAGGCATGCTTTATCGTTCCATAATTCCTGTATTTATTGTTTGATGGCGTTGTTAAAAGCCCAATCTACTGCGTTGCAGTATGTTTTCTGTTGCTCGAAATACTTATATGTATGCCTTCGCACCAAAAAAAACACTACGCCTTGTATATTGAACTTTTAACTTAGCCATCTGAAAAAACACTGATAACTTTTTACGAGTTCATCATTGTTTGAGCATGCGTTTCTTAACATCTCCCGGGAAATGCTTTATTACAGAAGCGATGGGTGCTGCAGCGGTTTTTCCCAGGGCACAAAAAGATGTATCACGCATTGCTTTGTCCATTCGTTTTATAATATTCAGATGATCCTCTGTTCCACAACCTTCTGCAATAGTATCAATCAGATCCAGGAGACGCTTCACACCCTCTCTGCATGAAGTACACTTGCCGCAGGACTCATCGGCAAAAAATTCTGTCAAAAATCTTGCCATGCAGATAATATCAGTATCCTCATCCATTACAAGCAGGCCCCCGGAGCCCAAAAGCGTGCCTGCCCTGGCAAGCGAATCATAGTCAAGCTTTGTTTTCAGCAATCTGGCAGGAAGGATGCCACCTGAGGGTCCGCCGGTTTGAAAAGCTTTTATCCTTTTCCCGTTTGCTGTACCCCTGCCAAAAGTTTTGATAATATCATCAACCTTTGTTCCTAAGGGTACTTCAACCCAGCAGGTCTGAGACACGTTGCCGGAAAGTGCAACAATTTTAGTACCCCTGCCAGAGGGTGTCCCGGTTTCAGCAAACCATTTGCCCCCATGTTCAACAATTAAAGGGATGTTTGCCAGTGTCTCAAGGTTGTTAACTACAGTAGGCATTCCAAACAGGCCCTTTTCAACAGGAAAAGGTGGTCTTGTCCTGGGCTCTCCGATTGAACCCTCCAGGGAATTAAGAAGGGCGGTTTCCTCTCCGCAGACATAGGCCCCACCCCCTCTTTTAACCTTTAAAGAAAAAGAAAAGCCTGAACTCATAATGTTTTTGCCAAGCAGCCCGATCTTTTCAGCCTGCCTGATTGCGGTTTTAACCCTTTCACTTGCCAGCACATACCTGTCATTCAGGTAAATATAACCCTCCTGAGCTTCGATGCAGTAGCCGGCAAGGATGATGCCTTCGATTACTGCGTGCGGGTCAGACTCGAGGAAGCTTCTGTGCATGCCGATTTCAGGATCCCCCTCACTTCCATTGCACACAATATATTTTTTTTCACCATCTGCCCTTCTGCAGGCTTCCCACTTGAGTCCAGCAGGGAATCCTGCACCGCCCCTGCCCCTGAGCCTGGAAGTTTTAACTTCATTTATAATTTGCTCCGGTTTCATGGAAGTCAGGGCCTTTGCAAGGGCACTGTAACCGCCAAGTGCAATATATTCATCCATGCTTTCAGGATTTATTGTGCCTGCATTTCTGCTTACAAGCTTCTTCTGTTTTTTAAAGAAATCACACTTGTTGTAGTCTTTTATTCCTGAATATGTTCTGCCAGGCCTGCCTTTTGAATATTTAACAGATTCAATGCCATCAGCTGTTTTGTGTTCGTCATGCCTGAGCAAAGCAATGTCTTCTACCGGCTTGCCGGTTGACAGTGACTTTACAATGTCTGCAGCCCTGTCCACACCTGCATATCCATACGTGATGCGGGGTTTTCCTGAACGAATCACCTCAACAATGGGCTCTGCATAACACATTCCGTTACAGCCGACCTTTACGACATCAGCTTTCACTCCCTGTCTTTTCAGCTCGCGCTTTATTGCATTGACAGTTTTTTCAGCACCTCTGGCATTGCCACAGGTTGCAGTCCCCACAGTGATTCTGGCAGTATCCGGAGAAAGCAGAATCATGCCGCGGGTTTTTATTTTCCTCAGATCTTCAGGCTTTTTTATTTTCATTCTACTTATTCCTTTAATCAATCATTAATGGCTTCGTAAAAAGTCCAACTTTCCCGGAAAACGGGACATCCTTTCCCGACATTAATCGGATACAGTAAGTACGATTCATTCCTCAGGAATTGCACGCCTTGAATTTGAAGCTTTTTACTTTGCCATTGAATTTTGACTTTTTACAGTTTAATCAATCATTCACTTAAGATTTCCGCTATTTTAACCTGCGCATCCTGCCCGCTGTAAACCTCCCCGTCTATCATGAGCGCAGGAGACATATTGCAGCATCCAAGGCAGCGTACCTTTTCAACTGTGATGTTTAAGCTGTTTTGGATACTTGTTGCCCATGATTCCTTAAGCAAACTTTCCCCGCTATTCACATGGCAGCCCGTGCCGTTACAAAAAGTGATAATATGCTTTTCAGGTTTTTCGATACGGAAAGCCCTGTAGGAGGTAACAAGGCGGTAAAGGGTGCTGAGAAATAAATTTTTCCGCTGGCTTATTAAGTCAAGTGCCTGTCTGGGAATATATCCGAACCGATCCTGAACCTCATGCAGTATTGTAACAAGGGTTTCCTGCCCCCCCTGATTTTTCGCTATTATCCGTTCGACCCTTTCAAGCATCTTCTGTGCATTGGGCAGCAGTTTTATATCCGTCATGCTTTATCTCCTTTCAGGGTTGTGACAGTTCTTCAATAAACCTTGCCTGTGGTTTCAAACGTATATGAATAGCTGCTCTGAATTTTTTCCAGCAACTTACTGTATTCTTTGTCAACAATAGCACCGGCTTCTGCAATTTCACTGTCTGTAACCCCGGAAAATCTTCCCTGTATGGTTATATAATCTGACAGTTTTTTTGGTTTGGCTGTCTTGACTGTCAGTGTGTAAAATCCACAGACTGCTTCATACAGAGGAAAGGCCAGTGTCTCTACTGCAGAGAACCCAGCCTTGACAGAGTTTTCAGGATCAAACTGCCAGCCCTCAGGACATGGACAGAGTATGTGAATGTAGGATTTCCCTTCAGTGTCAAGGGCTTTTTTTACCTTGTCATATAAATCAAACGGATAGCTGGGGCAGGCGGTAGCAACGTATTTAAAGCCTTCCGCAACAGCCATGCCCGGCATCTGTTTTTTTAATGCATCCCTCAAGCTGCCACCAGCCTCATTATCGAGACAAATTATCAGCTCATTTTTTTTCTGTTTTATCTTCAAAAGTGATGGGTTTGTTTTAATTCCGAAGAATTTTGTATCAGAAATATTTTCCCATAAAGCCTTTTCCATGGCTTTGTCAGCTGCCTTGTAGACATGTCTGACCCCTAAGGCCAGACCACAGCCAGGACACGCATTATTATTACCAGGGTCAAAGTATTCCCTGCAGGGCAGAAAATTCGGCACAAACAAACTAAACTTGTCCATAAACTTACCTTTCCTCAACCATGCTGATTACACCAAACCAACACTCACTGTGACAGATACCGCAACCTTTGCACTTTTGGTTTTCGACATCAAAAAAACCATCATCCAGCCTGTAAACTGCAGCGTCAGGGCAATAAATATAACAAACCCCGCACTTTATGCACCTGTCCCTGTCCCACTCTGGCAGGGACTTTCTGTGAGCGCCGGATTTGTAAGGTTTTGCGGTGCCCTCTTCAATCAGCGAACATTTAATCATTTTTTTTAAAAATCCTGATGATGCTTCCAAAGCTCATCTCCTTTTACAAACACAAAAATGTATCACTTTATCTAAATAAATTTAAACTTCCTGGGGAGCCTTCATGGGGCAAACCTTGACGCAGGTCTTGCATTCGAGACAAAGATGCGTATCAATAAATGCCCGGTCTTTAACAAAACGAATGGCTGTTCTGGGACACAGATCAACACAACCTCCGCAACCGACACATTTTTCCCTGTCAATTCTTATCATTATAAAGTCTCCTTAAAAAATAATTCAATATGCTCAATCAGTGGATTGCTATATCCCTTCAATTCTGCCTGAAAAGCCGGCCCAAAGAAGTGCTCCTGGTCATGCCAGGCTGGCGAACAGCAAAAGGTGCTGAAAAGTGTGAATTAACACAGCTATTTTGTGTTTTTGATCTTCCCGGCATCCTTGCCAATGATTTTTTTAAATTTTCCTTTGCCGGGTTTTCTTTTGGCCCTCCCATAGACCTTTACTTTTATTTCAGACTGTTCCTTGTCGTCTGTGAGTATAGTGATATCTCCTCTTAAGAACTTTCTTTTATTGTCAGTTTTGAGGCTGGTTTTAATATGATATTCTTTGCCTTCAGTCACTGTTACAACCTGGGTTGTCAGTTCAGGAATTGATGATTTAACACTTAGTATCCTGAAGCTGGAATCAGCGTCAGTTTTTAATTTTATAGTTCTTTCAATTGTCTCTGCATTGTTTTGTAATCTAAATGAGAGACTTGAGGGTTTAACAATTATTTTGCCAAGGATTTCACCATATACAGCAAAAGTAAGATTGTTTATTTTTTTATGATCAGTTTTACAGGTTATTCTGCTGTTGAACTTGCCAATCTTCATGCCTGGAATCAGGGTAACTTTGATTTTTTTGTCCCTGTCATTTTCAAAGCCTGAAGATTTTGTTTCGATTTTTATGTACTCATGTTTTGATTTTACAGAAATTATATTTACAGTGTCTTTATCATCTCCTGTAAGTGAAATATATTTTGAGATGGGCAGTCTGCTTTTTGAAATCTTGCCGAAATTTAATGTTCTGGGCTTTAATGCCAGAATAACCTGTACGTCTGCGCTGATACTAAGCCTGACCAGTTTGTGCGCCGGGTCATTTGTATGTACGGAAATACCCTTTTTTGCTATTCCCTTTTTTGAACCAACTTTAAAAGATACGTCAATTTTCCCTTCCCCGCCCGGGGGAATCTCCTTGGCAGAAGCCAGGGCTGCTGTGCAGCCTCAGCCTGCTTTAACTTTTTCAATTATTAAAACGTCCGAACCAGTATTTTTAAACTTGAATGTATGCTTAGCGACCTGGTTTTGAGGTGTTTTTCCGAAATCATAGGACAACTCGTCAAACAGAATGTTTGGTCCCCCTGTCTTTTTTTCTTCGGATTTCTCCCCCTGCTTTTTCTTCTGGTTTTCAGCGCTTAGTACTTCGGACCAGGTAAACACAAATAATAATAAAAATAATGGCAGCAGTATCTTGCATGTGCGTTTCATGGGCATACATCCTCCTTATGTTAGTTGGTTTGTAAAATAACTATTGATGAAGTCGTCAATTTTTTAAACATCTTAAAAACAGCTGCAATATTCATGTTAAACCACTTACCTGCATGATAAGCATATAGCAAATCAGTAATCTGAATTTCCCCATATTAACACGGTTTAAAGACTTTGTAAATTATTAATTTTGGCAGTGTGCATTGCGAATCATTGTAAAACTGCTGTCAATTTATGTCTTGCAAAATTTAATACTAATATGATATTTGAGGCAAAACACTCAAACCATTAAGGAGGAAAGACAATGAAAAAAAAATCAAATTTTATCTTGACCCCTGTGAGCGCATCTTTTTTTATTTTTTTGATTTTGATAGTGGCATGCAGCAGTGAAAAAACAATTGATTCACCTGCAGGGGAAATTACTGTTACAGAAAACAAGAATGGTATTGAGGTGAAAAGCAGGGATGGTTCGCTTTCCATAGAAGGCAATGAAAAAAAAGGACATATCAGTATAAAAACAGATGAAGGTGAAAACATTGAAGTTGCTTATAATAAAAACAAGCTTCCAGCTGATTTTCCGAAAGACATTCCGATCTACACGCCCTCTACAATTACCATGAGCCAAGTAATGAACAAAGGTAAGACCGCAGTGGCAACTCTTAACACCAGTGATGACAGTTTGAAGGTTGTGCGGTTTTACAAAAAAGCCCTTCCCCTGCAGGGATGGTCTGTTGAGGGTGAAATGAATATGGGCGGCATGGTCATGCTGCAGGGGAAGAAGGGTAATACCATGCTGAACTTGAGCGTAGTAAAAGGAGAGGACGGAACAAATATTACTCTGGCAAAGGCTGAAGAAGAATGATAGAGCGCACAGAGACTGTGTCACAATTATGAGTTTTCAGGCAGCCGCAGGTCGAAGATCCCGGGCTCTTCGACCTGCGGCTACCTGAATCCTGATATGACGCAGCCGCCCCGATATTCTCGGGATGAACTACTGTCGTGTCAACAATATAAAGTTGCATGTCATTGCGAGCTTAGCGAAGCAATCTTGTGCTTTTTGCCAAAAAGATTGCCGCGGCCTTCGGCCTCGCAATGACTATCTTTGTTACGCCGTTACAGGTTTGACACAACACTACAGCGGGAATCTGTTTGTATCACCATGTCCCCCATTCAGGGAAAAACACACGGCGGATCAGCGCCCGAGCAGTCTGTCCTGTTATATTCGTTTTTCATTAATGCCAGATCAAAAATATCAACTTTTCCGTCTCCGTTTGCCTGTTGAATATACATTATACAATATAACATCAGCAACGGTGCCCTTTTGACCTACAAATATGTAACCACCATCCGAGGTTTGTTGCACTGCTTTTGCGATATCTGATCCAGTCAGGTTGTAACTATAAGCCCATTCTTTTGTGCCATCATCATATGTCTTCAGCAGGTATGCATCGCTATCCCCGGGCTGATTGTTTAATGTTCCTGTAATGATATATCCCCCATCTGTTGTTTGTTCCACATCTTCTGCAGTAACCCATAACATGGCAGGATTAGTAATAAAATAGCTGAATGTTGGTTCAAAATCTATCTCAGGCTCGTCTATTGAAAACACCTGGCAAACAAAAATAGAATTAAAAATCAGGGTAAATGCAGATATCAGGATTATTTTATTAAATGCCCTCATAACTTTTCCCTCCTTGTCAAAATTAATAATTGTGACAGATTTTTATTAACACCTTTGTGTTTCTTTCAAACATTTGACAGCTTTGATAACATTATTTTTTCCAAATAGATATAGGACAATCATCTCATTTTGCCGGGAGTTTTCCCTATGTCCATTGGGGTTTTCCCCTATATTGGTAAAGAATTTTATATTTGAAGTCATGAAAAGAGAAGGTAAGGAAAGAAAATGGTAAGAAACTATGATGCTGTATTGTAATTTAAACCCGCAACCCGAAACTCGTAACACGCAACTTCACTTCCCTTCAGACACATCATATTTATATATAATGGAATCTTCTTCTGCTGCATAAGCAACCCATAAATATTGCCCATCCCACGCAAGACCGGTAGGAAAGTCAAAAATATTATGGGGATCAAATGTGGCAGGAGAATAAAAGGATTCAATCACGTTGCCGGATAAGTCTATTTTATAAATCAACAACTCCACTCCAGGAGTAGTCCACAAATATGTTCCATCAAAGGTAAGTCCGTAAGGCAATCCTCCTGGAGCATCAAATGAATCAATTATATTTCCGGAAATGTCTAATTTGTATATCTTTTCTTCATCAAAATCCGCATTCCAAAGATATGTCCCGTCAAAGGCAAGGCCTTTAGGATTTGGCCCTGGCGAATCAAAAGAATCAATAACATTACCTGAGGTGTCTAATTTATACAATTTCCCCTGAGAATCTCTTCCACCTGGATCAGACAGCCACAGATATGTCCCATCAAAAACAAGACCTGTAGACAAATTACCAGGTGAATCAAATGATTCTATTATATTTCCTGAAATGTCTAATTTATATATTTTATCAGACCATAAATCTGTATGCCAAAGATATGTTCCGTCAAATGCAAGACCTTCAGGGGAATGATATGGAGAAGGAAAAGAATCTATTGCTTCTGCTGTCTTTGGCGGTGTCCAGTTTGTTCTCCTTAATTCGCATGGTTTTTTATGATCAAACAGAGGAATAGCATAAAAAAGCATGCCGATTACATTATATGATCCTATACCATTATCTATATTGCACCTGCCCCACATAAGAGATGGGAAAAGAAAATCAGGAAAATAGTTGATATATGTTATTGATCCGTTCAGGGTAGTGTAAGACAAATATGGAAGGACAGATTGTGTCCATGTAGTTCTGGCAGTGTCACGGATATACATCTGGTCCTCATAAAAAGCCATATGAAGTTGTGAATACCGGTCCGCGTATATCCAGGTCGTTCCATCAAGCAGCCCGGCAGAAGCTGTGGAGCTGCAAATGACGCTGATAGATAATATTACTGTTAAAATGAAGGCTGTAAGTTTGTTCGGCATTTTTTAACCTCCCCTGCCTGTCCGCAAGTAACAGAGCGACGGCGGGCATCTAAGGTTTTTGGTATCATGATCCGTTCAACTTATCGGAGGTTTGTTGGAAAATCTTTAAATGTTGCAGGTGGCAGTCCTCCCGGATTTAATTCAAGGCATTGTTGTTTCATTTTTCATGCTCTGTTTAAAACTACTATTACGTTCTGTAATTTTTATTGCATCCGAATCTGTCATTGCGAGGAGCCCCGA